>NZ_JASCAN010000002.1:0-276265 GCF_029967775.1 Enterobacter sp. V89_11
TTTACGCAGCAGGACCCGATAGGGCTGGCGGGGGGGATAAACCTTTACCAGTATGCGCCGAATGCGCTGGGATGGGTGGATCTGTGGGGGGGAGTCGTGAGTGTAGCGGTAAAACAAAACCTGATTTCTATGTTGGGCCTGCTGGTCCAGGCGCTACAATGCCTTCAACTGCTTATCGTTATGTCCGATATTTGAATGACGATGGCAGTTTAGATAAATGGGTTCCTGGTCTTCTCGAAACTAAAAAAGCGCCTGTAACGTATTTTGGATTCGAAAAATTTTATATGGGTAAAGCGACTCGTGATGCGTTTCAGATAAAAGGTCCTGATAAAGTTGATCCGACTTTACCAGCGGATGTTTCTTGGAGTGATGCAAGAATTAGAGGGATATTTGATACATTGCAACCTTATGAAAATGGTACTTCTCAAGTGAGGCATCCAAGAATGTTTGGGGATGAAGTTGGTGCACCATTAGAACAATTTACAAATGCTTATCCGCAGTATGGGAAAGGGGGGCGTAGAACAAATGCACGCAGAAAAACGGGGAATTACTTTCGACAAAATTGATATTTTTCCGGAGGAATAATGAATTACGATTCATACAATGAGGTGCTCGACTATCTCAAGGAGTTTTTTAAGTCAAGAGTAGAGTCAGCACGTTATTTAGAAAAGCTAATAACTTTGATTGAAGCTTCTCGCTCTGACAAAACTGTGACAATAAGAGCTATTTATGAAACGTACATGCAGTATGTAAAAGAAAATAGAGAAAATATAAAAGTCATCGCTGGAGAAAAAGAAATGTGGATTAATTTATTGAACCATTGGCAATAAGGTTTTATTGTCACAAAGATTCCATTGGAAATGGTTCTTACATACCAGCGTGAATAAATTGATGTAAGTGAATTTTGGTGCCATGGTGAAAATTCCAGCATGCGCCTTGCGTATAAAGTATGTGATTTGCACGCATGGAAAATGCTTTTCATATAAGTGCTATGAGAAGGTAATTATATTGCCATTATCTATGGGTTACTCAAAATTGGAGCAAGGCAATATGCTTGAATTAAATTTAAACCCGATTACCGGTGAGCTAAACCTGGATGGTCTAAGTTTAGAGATAGATAGTGAAGAAGGATTTTGTAATTGTGACTTTTACCACAAATCAATAAAGCACAAAGCTATAAAAAACATTATGCCTCATCACTATCTTATTGACTCAACAGTATTTTTCGAAAAAGAATTTCAAGCTATTATACGTCCAATATGTTTTGGTTTTCCTTTTATGGTTCATCTTGTCGATAAAGATAGTGAATATTATAAATCCCTAAAGGACTGGGATGCGAGAACTAATATTAACATGCTAAATAACTCAGTGAAAAGCTTGTCTGATTGGCTAAGCCTTTCTCTGAATTTAGGGGTTCCTGATGTTACGAAAACAGAAATGATTAGATGGGATTATGAATGGGGTCGAATTTCTGTCTCGTATGAGACAAAGTCATTCAACCATGGTATATATATAGTTTGGAATTCAATATAATCAATAACCAAGGCTTGCCTAAATTAAGTTATTGACTAATAACATCATTCATTTACTTTTAATCTTACTTGTTATTATTGGAGTTAAAGGTTATAGAGGAAATGAAAATAACTAATCGACTTAAAAAGAAGTTATTAGTCCTCGATGGCATTGACAATGATTTCATCGAGTATGGAAAGGAAATATCATGCCCTGAATGTGACGGGGTAATAGTCTACTCTATCGTAAACTCATATGAGTTTGACACGCTTACTGAAGAGGTAAAAAGCTTTTTGGTTAAGAAAATGAGAGGTGTGAAGCTTGTTAGTGAACATAAGAAATATAGCTACGGCGATAGCCAATTAGATGTTTCGAAAAATACATGTTCAAAGTGTTTGAAAGATTTTTCTAGTGTATTAACGTATAAAGAAGTGCAACCAGCACGATGCCGGGTATATCTTGTGGGGCTTTTTGAAGGTTATTTGAAAAAGATCAAACTTTAAAAGTTGAGGTTTACGAAGGATTGAAAATCTCATTTATTTTAAAGAAAATAACCTGCTTCATTGGGCTAGTGGTGAAAGTAACAGAGTGGTTAGTATGCCATTTTTAGACCATGCAATGGTCGACTCAACACGCCAGTTAGTCTTTGCGTTAAGCGAGTCTAAGCCATTACCAACCGTTTTGACCATCTTCGATACTCAGGGCGAAAAATTATTTTGATCTGCACCTCCTGAAGGTGCGACTTTCTATTACTTAACATTCAATCTGTCAAAGGAAGTGGTCGTTTTCTGTAGCTATCCAGCAAAACAAAATGGTTGGCATGATTGGTTTTATTCCTGGGATATGAAGCGTAACGCGTTGTCTCAATCGGGCCCTGCATATTAAGATCAAAAGAGCTAAAAAAAATGATAACTATAACCGGTGGCAAAACAGGGACTGTATCAGCAGTTCCAACAAGCGATTTAAAAAAACAGAGTTAAGAGGCAAAGGATGAGCACGGTTTACATTGTCATTTTGACCTATATAAAACCACTCGATGAAATCGACGCAGCGATACCTGCTCATGTTGAGTGGCTAAAAAAGGGGTATGCAGAGGGGATTTTTCTGGCGTCCGGTAGACGGATCCCAAGAAACGGCGGTGTCATTCTCGCTAAGTGCGAGAGTCTTGCCTCTCTTGAAGAGCGCTTACGCGAGGATCCTTTTCAGAAGTTAAAACTTGCGACTGTTGAAATCATTCCCTTTGAACCCAGCATGAAAACAGAACTCCTGGAAAATGTGTTTTAACCCCGGAATAAAAAAATCCACGCCAAAGCGTGGATTTTTTTCATTCAAAACAAATCAAACGTTAAACAGGAAGTTCATCACATCGCCATCTTTAACGATGTAATCTTTCCCTTCCGCACGCATCTTGCCTGCTTCTTTCGCGCCTTGCTCACCCTTGTAGGTGATGAAGTCTTCAAATGCGATAGTCTGCGCACGAATGAAGCCTTTCTCGAAGTCGGTGTGGATCTTACCGGCCGCCTGAGGTGCAGTCGCACCGACAGGGATGGTCCACGCACGCACTTCTTTCACGCCTGCGGTGAAGTAGGTCTGTAGGTTCAGCAGCTCATAGCCTGCACGGATCACGCGGTTCAGGCCCGGCTCTTCCAGACCCAGCTCGGCCATGAATTCATCACGGTCAGCGTCGTCCAGCTCTGCGATGTCGGATTCAACGGCAGCGCAAACCGCTACAACCACTGAACCTTCAGCCGCCGCGATTTCACGCACTTTGTCCAGGTATGGGTTGTTCTCGAAACCGTCTTCGTTAACGTTGGCAATGTACATAGTTGGCTTCAGAGTCAGGAAGCTCAGGTATTTGATTGCCGCCTTGTCTTCTTCCGTCAGGTTTTTCAGCGCGCGCAGCATGCCCGCGTTTTCCAGCTGTGGCAGACATTTTTCCAGCGCAGCCAATTCTGCTTTCGCGTCTTTGTCGCCACCTTTGGCTTTCTTCTGCACGCGGTGAATAGCGCGTTCACAGGTGTCGAGGTCAGACAGTGCCAGCTCGGTGTTGATCACCTCGATGTCGTCAGCTGGGTCCACTTTGTTGTTAACGTGGATGATGTTGTCGTTCTCGAAGCAACGGACAACGTGACCAATTGCTTCCGTTTCACGGATGTTGGTCAGGAACTGGTTACCGAGGCCTTCGCCTTTGGATGCACCTTTCACTAGGCCCGCGATGTCCACGAACTCCATGGTGGTCGGCAGAATGCGCTGTGGCTTCACGATTTCCGCGAGCTGGTCCAGACGCGGATCGGGCATTGGCACAACGCCGGTGTTCGGTTCGATGGTACAGAACGGGAAGTTCGCCGCTTCAATACCTGCTTTGGTGAGCGCGTTGAACAGGGTGGATTTGCCCACGTTTGGCAGACCGACGATACCGCATTTGAATCCCATTTCTAAATCACCTTAATATCTTGATAATCAATCCGTTAACGATAACCGATTGATGAAAAGTAAATAACTACGCCTATTATACACGTAACCCGCACCACGCGCGGTAAAAAAGCCGTATCGGGCGGATTATTGCGCTTTGAAAGCGTGTAAGCGGTTTGTCGCTTTGGTTAGGCCATCCTGCAGCCAGATTTCGGTGCAGCGCACCGCTTCGTCAACCGCTTCGTCAATCAGTTTCTGCTCAGAAACCGGTGGCTTACCTAACACAAAACCGACAACTTTGTTTTTGTCGCCCGGATGGCCGATTCCCACACGCAAACGGTGGAAATTGGGGTTATTGCCCAGCTTGCTGATAATGTCTTTCAGACCATTGTGACCGCCATGACCACCGCCCAGTTTGAATTTTGCCACACCGGGGGGCAGGTCCAGTTCATCGTGGGCCACCAGAATTTCATCCGGGTTAATGCGATAAAACGTCGCCATGGCTGCAACAGCTTTGCCGCTCAGGTTCATAAAGGTGGTGGGCACCAGCAGACGGACATCTGCGCCAGCAAGATTGATACGTGAGGTATACCCGTAGAATTTTGGTTCTTCACGCAGGGGAGCACGTAACCGTTCGGCCAGCAGATCAACGTACCAGGCGCCGGCATTGTGGCGGGTCGCCGCGTACTCTGCGCCTGGGTTCGCGAGGCCGACAATCAGTTTAATCGTCACGATTCAATTCCTAATGGGTTCCAGATCTGGCGCGTAGTTTACTGTCTGACGCGCCGCTTGACAAAATTCTGCTGCCCGAACCGCGAGATATGAATAATTACTTATCTGAACAATTAGAATTTCAAGCTGTTCAATGCCTTATTTGTAAACTTTTGTCTGGGAGTTATCTGTAAATGTGATCATTCACGCAACTCATAAAAGAGCCGTTGTCTATACTTTACACACAAGGATCAGGGGCTTTTCCCCTTACAACCCAAAGTTCCGGAGGTGACATATGAAACGCAAAAACGCTTCGATACTCGGTAATGTGCTGATGGGGTTGGGACTGTTTGTGATGGTCGCTGGCGTGGGTTATTCAATTTTAAACCAATTGCCGCAGCTTGACCTTCCGCAATACTTTGCGCATGGCGCGGTATTGAGTATCTTCCTTGGTGCAGTGCTATGGCTTGCCGGTGCGCGCGTGAGTGGTCATGAAGAAGTCTGCGATAAATACTGGTGGGTGCGCCATTACGATAAGCGCTGCCGCAGGGACCAGCACAAACACAGCTAACGTGCTACGACGAAAGAACACCGAAACGGCTCCTCATGGAGTCGTTTTTTTTTGCATGAAAGGTTGACCCTCACGTAACGTAAGGCTTCAGAGTGGTGCCACTGGCAAAGTAAAAGGAGCAGTTATGTTGATTCAGGTGGGTGAACTCGCGAAACGTGCCGGGATCACCGTGCGAACATTGCATCACTATGAGCAAACAGGGTTGTTACTGCCTTCTGCCAGAAGTGCGGCAGGTTACCGGCTGTATAATCTGGCGGATGTGCAACGTCTGCATATGATTCAGGTGCTGGCAAAAGCCGGGCTGGAACTTGCTGAAATCAGGGATTTTCTGAAACAGGAGTCGCTGTCGTTAACCGAATTACTCGATGCGCAAATCAGTTTGCTGGATAAGCAACTTCGCAGCATGCTGACACTGCGCGAGAGGCTGGTGGAATTGCGTACCGGGCTTACCGACGATGCGGCACCCAATCTGGAATCCTGGCTACAGACTCTGGAGTTAATGAATATGTACGAACGCTGGTTTAGCAAAGAGGAGTTACAGCAGTTGCCGTTTGCCGTACAGAAGGAGGCACTTGCGGATATCTGGTCAGGTCTGGTTGCTGAGGCAAATAGCCTGCTGAAGCATAATATCGACGTTTCGGATCCCCGTGCCAGGGATCTGGCGACGCGCTGGATGTCACGCCTGGAGCAGGATACGGCAGGTAAGCCGGAATTTCTCACCCGGCTGAACGAGATGCACAGCGTCGAGCCGCAGATGCGTGAGCAGACGGGTATTACGGCGGAAATGACTGACTATATTACGCGGGCGTTTGCCGAATCGAAGCTTGCCATCTGGGAAAAGTATCTCTCTGCAGAAGAGATGACCTTTACCCGCGCACACTATTTTGATCGCATGATGGAGTGGCCGCCACTGGTAGCGAAATTGCATCAGGCACAGCGGGAAAACCTTGACCCGTCTTCCGGCGAGGCGCAAATGCTCGCTGAACACTGGCGGGTATTGTTCCAGTCATACGCGGGAACGAATCCTGAAACCCAGCAAAAGTTTCGCGTTGCCATGCAGCAGGAGCCGCATCTGATGAAAGGAACATGGATGACGCCTGCCGTGCTTGCATGGCTCCAGCAGGCGATAGCCGTGATGATGCAGAGACGTTTCTCTGCATCAGGGCATTCACAGATCCGCTAACGCGGCTTCACGGTTGGGATAAAAGGCCAGGCGGCCAGGGATCGGCTGCACGCCAGCGCGCGCCATGGTGCGCAGCGGCTGGAATTCGAGATTACTCACCCGCAGTTCGCAGCCTTCCGGCAGACGCGAAACAAAGCGCTGGAAGGCATCCAGACCACCCGCATCCAGTACCGGCACGGCATCCCATTTCAGCACCACAATGCGTTTGCCCACGATACGGGTTTCCAGTTCGCTGAACAGACCTTCCGCGGCAGCAAAGAACAACGGGCCAATCACACGCAGCACCAGCACATCGTCAGGTACCTCTACGTTAACCGGGGAAAGGCGCGTCATCTGCGCAATACGGCGCATAAACAGCAGGGAGGCCAGCACGATCCCGACGCTGATGGCGATAACCATATCGAACAGCACGGTCAGCGACATACACATCAGCATCACGATGATGTCGTCTTTCGGTGCGCGACGCAGCAGATTGACCACCTTATGTGCTTCGCTCATGTTCCACGCCACCATCAGCAGCAGGGCTGCCATGGCTGAAAGCGGCAGCCAGGAGAGCAGCGGAGCGAGGACCAGCAGGGCGAGGATCACCAGCACGGAGTGGATAACTGCCGATACCGGTGACGTCGCCCCGGCACGTACGTTTGCCGCAGAGCGGGCGATGGCCGCTGTTGCCGTAATACCGCCAAAGAACGGAGCGATGATGTTGCCCAGACCCTGCCCAACCAGTTCGCTGTTAGCTTTATGCTTGGTGCCGGTCATGCCGTCCAGCACGACGGCACAGAGCAGGGATTCAATGGCCCCCAGCATCGCCATTGAGAAGGCCGCGGGCAGAAGGGCGCGCAGGGAGTCCCAGCTTAAGGTGAAGCTGGAACCCGGCATATCCCATGGCAGTACCAGTTGCGGTAACAGTTGAGGAATACCGCTTCCCTGTGAACCGTCAGCGAGAACATAGTGGAACTGAGATCCAATGGTCGCGACGTGGCCACCAAAGAGATTAACGATGGCCATCACCGCACAGCCCAGCAGCAGGGCGGGCAGGTGGCCAGGCAGACGAATGCCTAAACGAGGCCAGATAATCAGCGTGCCCAGGGTAACAATCCCGATGGCGGCATCGCCCGGGTTGGCGGTGGGGAGCGCCATAAACAGCGCCCCGACTTTTTGCAGGTAATGTTCAGGGACGTGGGCTATCTGCAGGCCGAGGAAGTCCTTGATCTGCATTGTCCCGATGGTAATGCCAATCCCGGAGGTGAACCCCAGCGTCACGGAAAGGGGAATGTATTCAATCAGCCGGCCAAAACGGGCCAGACCAAACAGGATCAAAAAGACGCCGGACATCAGGGTGGCGACCAGCAGGCCTGCCAGGCCAAACTGCTGAGAAACGGGATAGAGGATCACCACAAATGCGGCTGTCGGGCCGGAAACGCTGAAGCGAGACCCGCCCGTTAGCGCAATCACAATCCCGGCGACGGCCGCCGTGTAAAGCCCATACTGCGGTGCTACGCCGCTGCCAATCGCCAGTGCCATGGCGAGCGGAATGGCGATAATCCCGACGGTGATACCGGCAATAAGGTCACGCATAAAACGTGAAGCGGTGTATTTCTCTTTCCAGCAAGCGTCGATGAGGGCGCGAAAGGGAAGAACATGTGAGGAGGTTACGTGTTTCACAATTATCTCTCATCCGTGTGCGCATCATCTGTCATGTGAATGGCAGGTGAAGGAGGCATTAATCATACAAATAAATATCAGAGACAAAAAAACCCGCCGCAGCGGGTTTTTCGGCCGTGTTCGATTAGTGTTCGAACATTGCTGAGATAGATTCTTCGTTGCTGATACGACGAATCGCTTCGGCCAGCATCCCGGACAGGGTCAAGGTGCGCACGTTTGGCAGCGCTTTGATCTCGTCACTCAGTGGGATGGTATCGCACACCACTACTTCGTCGATAACGGAGTTGCGGAGGTTGTTTACTGCATTGCCGGAGAAGATCGGGTGAGTCGCGTAGGCGAATACGCGCTTGGCACCACGCTCTTTCAGCGCCTCTGCTGCTTTACACAGCGTACCGCCGGTATCGATCATGTCGTCAACCAGCACGCAGTCACGGCCAGCAACGTCACCGATGATGTGCATCACCTGAGAAACGTTAGCGCGTGGACGGCGTTTGTCGATGATTGCCATGTCGGTATCGTTCAGCAGCTTAGCGATAGCACGAGCACGTACCACGCCGCCGATGTCCGGAGAAACCACGATTGGGTTATCCAGATTCAGCTGCAGCATGTCTTCCAGCAGGATTGGGCTACCGAATACGTTATCAACCGGAACGTCGAAGAAGCCCTGGATCTGTTCTGCATGCAGGTCAACGGTCAGAACACGGTCAACGCCAACGCTGGAGAGGAAATCAGCGACAACTTTGGCAGTGATTGGCACACGCGCGGAACGGACACGACGGTCCTGACGAGCATAGCCGAAGTAAGGAATAACAGCAGTGATACGGCCTGCTGAAGCGCGACGCAGGGCGTCGACCATAACAACCAGTTCCATCAGGTTGTCATTTGTTGGAGCACAGGTGGACTGGATGATGAAAATATCACCACCGCGTACATTTTCATTGATTTGTACGCTGACTTCGCCGTCGCTAAAGCGACCTACAGCGGCGTCGCCGAGGGAAGTGTACAGGCGGTTGGCAATACGTTGTGCTAGTTCCGGGGTGGCGTTACCAGCAAAAAGCTTCATATCAGGCACGAGAAGAACCTCAGGCATGCGTCCAGTGGTGGATAGCGTTCGCCGCAAACTGTGCGGGCCAGGCGAAATGCTATCCAGGCGGTGTATTAAAGAGCGCGATGCAACGTCTGGAACAGGGTGACGTTGTCACCGAAACTCAGTCTGCGCCAGAATGGCTTGCTGTAGGGGGGAGGTGTTCATCCCACGTGCTACAAAACCATGCAGCCAAACCGGCGCTTGCTCAAGCACCTGACGAGCGGCGGATTCGGTGTCAAATTCAGCAAAGACACAGGCCCCTGTGCCAGTCAGGCGCGACGGCGCGTATTCTAACAGCCAGGAAAGCACCGCATCAACCTCGCGAAAACGTTTTCTTGCGATAACCTCGCAATCGTTGCTGAATTCACAATTTAATAACGTTTCTATTGACCGCACCGGGGTATTCCGTGGCAGGTCAGGATCGTTGAAGATGACCGGGGTCGGAATGCTGACGCCCGGGTGGGCCACCAGGTACCATTTTTCCGGCGGCTCGACCGGGGAAAGTATTTCGCCCACCCCTTCAGCAAACGCCGCATGACCGCGCACGAAGACCGGGACATCCGCCCCCAGTGTTAAGCCTAACGCTGCCAGCTCATCCTGAGATAACCCGCAGCCCCAGAGGTGATTCAGGGCAACCAACACGGTGGCGGCATTTGATGAGCCACCGCCCAGTCCACCGCCCATCGGCAGACGCTTCTCAATACGGATATCCGCGCCGCTTCCTGCCGTCAGGCGACCGGTGTCCGACGCCACTTTCATCAGCAGACGTGCAGCGCGCACAATCAGGTTATCTTCATGCGCCACGCCATCAACCGGCGTCAGCAAGCAAACCTCGCCGTCCTGACGCGGGTCAATCGCGATTGTGTCGCCGTAATCAAGAAACTGAAACAGCGTCTGCAGGGTATGGTACCCGTCAGCACGCTGTCCGGTGATGTATAAAAACAGGTTCAGTTTTGCCGGAGAAGGCCAGTGGGTCATCATTTAACGATCCAGTTGTCCATTTTCAGCTTGATGCGCTGGCTGCCCTGGGTCAGTTCCATGTTGGATGGCAGGGAAGGCCTGGTGTTGCTGTCATAGGCGCTGTACACCACTTTCCAGGTTTTGCCGTTCTGGGTGTAGTTCACCTGGCTCAGACGGTACTGGTCGTCAAGCTGGTAGTCGGTCGCGTCACCCGGCAGGCCCAGGATCCACTGGCGCAGGCTGTTCAGCGGAATAGGCATTCCGGTCAGCTTGCCGATCATCTCTTCGGCGTCGGTGGCGGTATAGTGCTTGCCTTTGTTATCGGTGATCTGCGCTTCACCCGGTTTGGCAATAAGCTCCAGTTCGGTGCTGCCCAGCGGGTTTAACAGCAGCAGGCGATAGTTGTCCTGCCCGGTTTGCTGCCAGAAGAAACGCGCATACACTTTTTGTTCATCAGAGAGATAAGCGAAGGCACCACGGGTCTGGTACTGGCTCAAATTGCGGACGTCCTGCTGGTGCTGACGCCACTGCGGTGAATCAGGGCTTTTGCCCGGGCCTTTAGGTTGGGTGACGGTACATGCGGTCAGAACCAGTGCCGCCAGGGGCAGCAGGCGAATCAGTCGGGTCATAATGAGGACAAATCCTTGAGATACGTTGCAGTTATAACTGTTAATGCTAGCGTCGAAGGGTGCCACCGTCTACGTTCAAATTATCTCAAAGCATTGTATAAGCTATTACTCCGAAAGGGGGCAGTCTCTTTTATTGATCTCGCGCATCCTGTATGATGCGTTCTGCTAACCTTATTAACGCTGGTACTACTCCCGCTCAACATGACCCTATTAGCACTCGGTATTAACCACAAAACAGCCCCGGTTTCGCTGCGAGAACGCGTCACGTTTTCGCCGGATACGCTTGACCTGGCGCTGGACAGCCTGCTTGCACAGCCGATGGTGCAGGGTGGCGTGGTGCTCTCGACGTGCAACCGTACTGAACTCTACCTAAGCGTTGAAGAGCAGGACAACCTGCATGAAGCGCTGATCCGCTGGTTATGTGATTACCACAACCTCAACGAAGAAGAGCTGCGTAATAGCCTGTACTGGCATCAGGATAACGATGCAGTCAGCCATCTGATGCGTGTGGCCAGCGGCCTGGACTCGCTGGTGCTCGGCGAGCCGCAAATTCTCGGTCAGGTGAAAAAGGCGTTTGCCGATTCGCAAAAAGGGCATCTGAAAGCCAGTGAACTGGAGCGTATGTTCCAGAAGTCATTCTCCGTGGCGAAGCGTGTGCGAACCGAAACCGACATTGGTGCCAGTGCGGTTTCTGTTGCTTTCGCGGCCTGTACCCTGGCCCGTCAAATCTTTGAATCCCTGTCGACCGTCACTGTGATGTTGGTCGGGGCGGGCGAAACCATCGAACTTGTGGCGCGCCATCTGCGCGAACATAAAGTTAAAAAGATGATTATCGCTAACCGTACCCGCGAACGTGCTCAGGTGCTGGCGGACGAGGTGGGGGCCGAGGTGGTTGCGCTGAGCGACATCGATGAGCGCCTGAAAGAGGCAGATATTATCATCAGCTCTACCGCCAGCCCGCTGCCGATTATCGGTAAAGGGATGGTCGAGCGAGCGCTGAAATCCCGCCGTAATCAACCGATGCTGCTGGTGGATATTGCCGTCCCGCGCGATGTCGAACCGGAAGTCGGTAAACTGGCGAACGCCTACCTTTACAGCGTGGACGACCTGCAAAGCATCATTTCGCATAACCTTGCCCAGCGTAAAGCGGCGGCGGTTCAGGCGGAAACCATTGTAGAGCAGGAAACAAGTGAGTTTATGGCCTGGCTGCGCGCGCAAAGCGTCAGCGAGACTATCCGCGAGTACCGCGGTCAGGCGGAGCAGGTGCGTGATGACCTGACCGCCAAAGCGCTGGCCGCCCTTCAGCAGGGTGGCGACGCAGAAGCCATTATGCAGGATCTGGCCTGGAAACTGACCAACCGCCTGATCCATGCACCAACCAAATCTCTTCAGCAGGCCGCCCGTGACGGGGATGATGAACGCCTGACTATTCTGCGCAACAGCCTCGGGCTGGAATAGCGCCCTATACCCATTTTCTATTACAAGGTGCATTTACGCCTATGAAGCCTTCTATCGTCGCTAAACTGGAAGCTCTGCACGAGCGCCATGAAGAAGTACAGGCGCTGCTCGGCGATGCCGGGACCATTGCTGACCAGGAACGTTTTCGCGCGCTCTCGCGTGAATACGCGCAGTTGAGTGATGTATCAAAATGCTTTACCGACTGGCGACAGGTCCAGGAAGATATTGAAACTGCGCAGATGATGCTCGACGACCCTGAAATGCGCGAGATGGCGCAGGAAGAGTTGCTGGACGCAAAAGCGCGTTCTGAAGAGATGGAGCAACAGTTGCAGGTGCTTCTGCTGCCAAAAGATCCGGACGATGAGCGTAACGCCTTTGTCGAAGTCCGCGCCGGGACCGGCGGTGACGAAGCGGCACTGTTTGCCGGCGATCTGTTCCGTATGTACAGCCGCTACGCCGAAGCGCGTCGCTGGCGCGTTGAGATTATGAGCGCCAACGACGGTGAACATGGCGGCTACAAAGAGGTTATCGCTAAAATCAGCGGTGACGGCGTGTACGGTCGTCTGAAGTTTGAATCCGGCGGTCATCGCGTGCAGCGCGTACCTGCCACCGAATCTCAGGGGCGAATTCACACTTCTGCCTGTACGGTTGCGGTGATGCCAGAGTTGCCTGAAGCAGAATTGCCGGACATCAACCCGGCGGACCTGCGTATCGATACCTTCCGCTCCTCCGGGGCAGGGGGTCAGCACGTTAACACCACCGATTCCGCTATCCGTATTACCCACCTGCCAACCGGCATCGTGGTGGAGTGCCAGGACGAACGTTCTCAGCACAAGAACAAAGCCAAAGCCTTATCCGTGCTGGGCGCGCGTATCCACGCGGCTGAAATGGCAAAACGTCAACAGGCGGAAGCCTCCACGCGTCGTAACCTGCTGGGCAGCGGCGATCGCAGCGACCGTAACCGTACCTATAACTTCCCGCAGGGCCGTGTTACCGACCACCGCATCAACCTGACCCTGTACCGTCTGGACGAAGTGATGGAAGGAAAGCTGGATATGCTGATTGAGCCTATCGTGCAGGAATACCAGGCCGACCAGCTGGCAGCACTGTCCGAGCAGGAATAATGGAGTTTCAGCACTGGTTACGGCAGGCCGCCAGTGAGCTTTCCGCGAGCGAAAGCCCTAAACGTGACGCCGAAATTTTGCTTGAGTTTGTGACGGGGAAAGCCCGCACTTACCTGCTGGCTTTCGGCGAGACCCAGCTGAGTGCTGAGCAGGAAGCGCAGCTCGCTACGCTGCTTGCCCGACGCAAAACCGGTGAGCCGGTGGCGCATCTGGTCGGGGAGCGTGAGTTCTGGTCACTGCCATTGTACGTCTCCCCAGCGACCCTGATCCCACGTCCGGACACCGAGTGTCTGGTGGAGCAGGCGCTGTCGCGTTTACCCGCACAAGCCTGCCGAATTCTTGATCTTGGAACCGGCACTGGCGCAATTGCCCTGGCGCTGGCAAGCGAGCGTCCGGACTGCGAGGTGACGGCGGTTGACGTGATGCCCGATGCGGTAGCGCTGGCGCAGCGTAACGTGGCGCGTCTGGGCTTCCCGAACGTCACCGTTCTGCAAAGCAGCTGGTTTAGCGCGCTGGATAACCGCACGTTCGGGATGATTGTCAGCAACCCTCCCTATATCGACGAGCATGACCCGCACCTGACGCAGGGGGACGTGCGTTTCGAACCGCTGACGGCGCTGGTCGCTGCCAACGAAGGGCTGGCGGATATTGTGCATATTGTGACAACGTCACGACAGCATTTGCTCCCCGGCGGCTGGCTGCTGGTCGAGCACGGCTGGACGCAAGGGGACGCGGTGCGTGACGTGTTCATCGCTGCAGGTTATCGTGCCGTGGAGACCTGTCGCGACTATGGCGGCAACGACCGTCTGACGCTGGGACAATGTGCATGAGTCTCTTTACCGTGCTGATCACGGCCCACCTGATAGCCGTTGCCCTGACCATCAGCTTTTTCATCGTCCGTTACGGGTGGCGTTACAGCAATAATCCGCTGATTGACGCCCGCTGGGTGCGTATTGCGCCGCACTGTATTGACACGGTGCTGTTTCTCTCAGGGGCCGGATTAATGTGGAAGACCGGCTATCTGCCATTTACTGATAAAGGCGCATGGCTGACTGAAAAGCTGTTTGGCGTTATCATCTACATCGTTTTGGGTTTTATCGCGCTTGGGCGTCGTCGTCCGCGCAGCCAGCAGACCGGTTTTATCGCCTTTCTGCTGGGGCTGGTGGTGCTGTACATCATCATTAAACTCGCCACCACAAGAATACCGTTACTGGGGTAAGTCATGAGGTCCTTAGCCGATTTCGAATTTAATAAAGTGCCGCTTTGCGATGGCATGATCCTGATTTCGGAGATGATCCGCGACGATTTTACGTCGCAGTACGTCTACGAAGAGCTGGAGAATCTGGTCAGCCTGGCGCGTGAAGAGATCAATCAGGCGCGCCCGCAGGACTGGCAATTAGAGAAGCTGCTTGAGCTTTTCTACGGCGAATGGGGTTTCTGCGACACGCGTGGCGTGTATCGTCTGTCTGACGCACTATGGCTGGATCAGGTCTTAAAAAATCGTCAGGGCAGCGCGGTTGCGCTGGGTTCCATTTTGCTGTGGGTCGCGCATCGTCTGGATATTCCACTGGTGCCGGTCATTTTCCCGACGCAGATGATCCTGCGAGCGGAGTGGCTGGACGGTGAGATGTGGCTCATCAATCCGTTTAACGGCGATACGCTGGATGAGCATACGCTGGACGTCTGGTTAAAAGGCAATATCAGCCCGGTTGCCGAGCTCTTTAATGAAGATCTCGACGAGGCGGATAACGCCGAGGTGATCCGTAAACTGCTGGATACGCTGAAATCTGCGCTGATGGAAGAGCGTCAGATGGAGCTGGCATTACGTGCCAGCGAAGTGCTGCTGCAGTTTAATCCGGAAGATCCGTACGAAATCCGCGATCGCGGGCTGATTTATGCCCAGCTTGATTGCGAGCATGTGGCGCTGAACGATCTGAATTATTTCGTTGAGCAATGCCCGGAAGACCCGATCAGCGAAATGATTCGTGCGCAGATCAACGCGATCTCGCACAAACAAATTACACTGCATTAATCTTAATTCCGATTCACACCTGAATAAGGCGATCCTATGAAACAAAAAGTGGTTAGCATTGGTGATATCAACGTGGCAAACGACCTGCCGTTCGTGCTGTTTGGCGGTATGAACGTGCTGGAATCCCGTGATCTCGCGATGCGTATCTGCGAGCACTACGTGACCGTGACCCAAAAACTGGGTATCCCGTACGTGTTTAAGGCCTCTTTTGACAAAGCCAACCGTTCCTCCATTCACTCTTACCGTGGCCCGGGCCTGGAAGAGGGGATGAAAATTTTCCAGGAACTGAAACAGACCTTTGGCGTGAAAGTGATCACCGACGTGCACGAAGCTTCTCAGGCGCAGCCTGTTGCGGACGTTGTCGACGTTATCCAGCTGCCGGCGTTCCTGGCGCGTCAGACGGACCTGGTGGAAGCGATGGCGAAAACCGGCGCGGTCATCAACGTGAAGAAACCTCAGTTCGTGAGCCCTGGCCAGATGGGTAACATCGTCGATAAATTTATCGAAGGCGGCAACGACAAAGTGATCCTGTGTGACCGTGGCGCAAACTTCGGTTACGACAACCTGGTCGTTGATATGCTCGGCTTCAGCGTGATGAAGAACGTGTCCAACCAGTCTCCGGTCATCTTCGATGTGACCCATGCGCTGCAGTGCCGCGACCCGTTTGGTGCAGCTTCTGGCGGCCGCCGTGCGCAGGTCACCGAGCTGGCGCGCGCCGGTATGGCGACTGGCCTGGCCGGTCTGTTCATTGAAGCACACCCGGACCCGGACAACGCGAAGTGCGACGGCCCATCCGCATTGCCGCTGGCTAAACTGGAGCCGTTCCTGAAACAGATCAAGGCGATTGACGATCTGGTGAAGAGTTTCGACGAGCTGGATACCAGCCACTAATAAAAAAACCCGCTTCGGCGGGTTTTTTTTGGTTATTCCTCTCCCGATGGAAGAGGTGTCGGGTGTGGCCTCAGAGCCTCACCGAACAACGCTTAGGCAAATATCGTCATCAGATAGGCCACAAACAGCGCCATGTGCGCCGCGCCGTTCAGCACGTTGGTGCGCCCGGTCGAGAAGGATATCTGACACAGCAGCAGTGAAGCCACCATCACAATCATCTCTGGCGCACCCAGCGCGAACTGCAGCTCGTTACCGGTCATAAAGGCAATCAGCGTCACCACCGGCACGGTGAGTGAGATAGTCGCCAGGACCGAGCCAAAGAACAGATTCATTGCGCGTTGCACCTGATTGTTCAGCACCGCTCTCAGTGCCCCCAGCCCCTCAGGCGACAGGATAAGCAGCGCCACCAGGAAACCGGTAAACGCGACCGGGGCATTCAGCTCGGTTAACAGCGTCTCCAGCGGGTTGGCGTTCATTTTGGTCACGGCGATAACCGCAATCAGATGTACGATCAACCAAACCGTATGCCACGCGCTGCTGTGAGCCGATGGCTTACCGTGATGCGGGTCGTCGCCGTCATCTTCATGTTCATAGACGAACAGGCTCTGGTGCGTTTTGGTCTGAATCAGCAGGAACACGCCGTACATGGCTGCGGAAATTAGCGCAACCAGCAGCGCCTGACCGGTTGAGAAGTTGGCCCCCGGCAATGCCATCGGGAAGACCAGCACAATAATTGCCAGCGGGAAAAGGGCAATCAGATACTGTTTTATGCCGAACAGATTCATGTACTGGGTCGCAAATTTGCGGCCGCCCAGTAACAGTGAAAAGCCCACCAGACCACCTGTCACAATCATAATGATGGAGTAGAGGGTGTCACGCATCAGGGTCGGTGCGGCGTCACCGGTCGCCATCAGCGCGGAAATCAGGCTGACTTCGAGGATAACCACCGAAAGGCTGAGAATTAGCGAGCCGTAAGGCTCACCCAGGCGATGGGCTAATACGTCCGCATGGCGAACGACGCTAAAGGCGCTGGTTAAGATACCCACCAGAGCAAGAATATTGATACCAACTACCACTGGCAGTGACTGACTGCTTCCCCAGAAGAGCAGCACAGCCAGTGCCAGGACCGGGAAAATGAGTGATGTCTCCTTGTGGCGGGTCTTTACCGCCTCGTGTGCTGCTGTCATGTGCTTCTCCATCAATGCAGGTGCTTGTAATTATAGATAGAATTTTCGGTCATTAAATTAACAGATCTCTGTTAAATACCCTTGATTTTTTACTCAATTTTACTGTTTGTAATGTTTTGGCTTTGGGGTGTCGATAATGGAGCGTGTTCTGTAATTAATCCTTTAATAACATAATATTAAAATTATCATTTACGCATAATTCTTAATTGACTGGCACCATGCCGTATCGTCGTCCACACTTATCTTTTTAACCAAAAGAGGGGTTAGCGATGCCATATAAAACGAAACGCGAATTACCAGACAGCGTGCAACACGTATTACCCGCGCACGCGCAGGATATCTACAAAGAGGCCTTTAACAGCGCCTGGGATCAATACAAAGATAAAGAAGATCGACGTGATGATGCCAGCCGTGAAGAGACCGCGCACAAAGTCGCCTGGGCCGCAGTAAAACATGAATATGAGAAAGGAGACGACGATAAATGGCATAAAAAGAAATAGCCGTGAAATCATTCGCTGCCTTCGTTTTGACTTTTCAGGCGGTTGAACTTCCGTTGTATTGCAACTGGCCCGTGAATTGCTTATCGTTACTCAACTGCTGGCAAAATGACCAGCACACAATGCCGGGAAGGCGGATTACAGATGTCGCAAGGAAGCATGCAGTGGCGGAGGTGGAAAGTGTTAACGCGTGATTTCTTAATGAAGGCAGATTGTAAGACGGCATTTGGTGCTATTGAGGAATCGCTTCTCTGGTCAGCTGAACAACGTGCGGCGTCGCTCGCTGCCACGCTGGCGTGCCGCCCGGATGATGGCCCGGTATGGATTTTTGGCTACGGTTCGCTGATGTGGAACCCGGCTCTCGAATTTGTCGAATCGGCAACAGGCACACTTCCTGGCTGGCATCGCGCATTTTGTTTGCGCCTGACGGCCGGTCGAGGTAGCGCGTGTCAGCCTGGACGCATGCTTGCACTAAAAGAGGGCGGACGCACCACGGGGGTGGCCTACCGCCTGCCCGATGCAACGCTGGAAGACGAACTGACGCTGCTGTGGAAGCGCGAGATGATCACCGGCTGCTATATGCCGAGCTGGTGCAAGCTGGAACTCGATGACGGACGTACCGTTAACGCGCTGGTGTTTATTATGGATCCGCGCCATCCGCTGTATGAAGCGGATACCCGCACGCAGGTCATTGCCCCGTTGATCGCTGCCGCCAGTGGACCGCTGGGCACCAACGCGCAGTATCTCTTTTCGCTCGACCAGGAGCTGACGCGCCTCGGCATGAAGGACGATTGTCTGAATGAGCTGGTGGTGAAGGTGAAAGCGCTGCTGGAAGGGAACCCGCTGAATAATACGCTGCGTCCCGGTTTTGCCTGAGAATGCGCCCGGCTGCGTGAGCAGACCGGGCGTTTGTCTCTTATGCAGCAACGTAGCTTACGGAATGCTCCAGTGACTGACTATGGCTGTCAATCAGAACATCCCACGTGCCGGTGTACGGCACGGTAAGCCATGCCTTGTCATCCTGCACGGTCAGGATATCCGCCTGCGAGTGTTGTTGTGCTTTCGAACTCATCAAATGAATGCGGCAGCGCTCAGAACACCGCACCACGACCGTATCCCCGCCAAACAATTTCAAACTTGTTTTTACCAGTGCCATTTTTTACCCCGTAGTCTTAAACAACGCTCTCCCTGCTGCCATATCCGAGCGTGATATTGTTCACAATTCACTCATGGCATAACACCAAAGGGGGAGGGTGAGGATGCTGACTTTGATCAAAAAATGGCGTAACGATTAAACAAAAATGACAAAATTCCTGAAAATTTACCCTGGCGCGCGTTTTGCCCGGTGAACGCGCGCCACCCTAAAATTAAATGCGGAAATGTCCGGCAGTTTCAGCAAGGTCGCCCGCCTGGCTCTGCAGCGCGCCGGCTGCAGCCGCAGATTGCACCACCAGTTCGGCGTTCTGCTGAACCATTCTGTCCAGATGGGTCACCGCATGGTTAATCTCCTGGATGCCTTTCATCTGCTCGCTGGTGGCGATGGAGATTTCACGCATGATGCCCGACACGCTACCGATGCTGGAGCGGATTTCGTTCATGCTTTCCCCGGCCAGATGAACGTAGCGGGAGCCGGTGGCCACGCTGTTGGTGGTGGAATCGATAAGCGTTTTAATCTCTTTCGCCGCCTGTGCGCTGCGGCTGGCCAGATTACGCACTTCGCCGGCCACCACGGCAAACCCACGGCCTTGCTCTCCGGCGCGTGCGGCTTCCACCGAGGCATTCAGCGCCAGGATATTGGTCTGGAAGGCAATCCCGTCAATCACGCTGGTGATGTCGCCAATCTTCGCGGAAGCCACTTCAATGGACTGCATGGTGCTGATGGCCTGCGATACCACCTCGCCGCCGCGAGCCGCCGCCGCAGAGGCCTTACTCGCCTGGTCATTGGCTTCAGCCGCAGACTCGTTCGACTGGGTTACTGACGCGGTGATCTCTTCCACGGCGCTGGCCGTTTCGCGAAGGCTGGAGGCGGCCTGCTCGGTACGCCCTGAGAGGTCCTGGTTACCTGCCGCAATTTCCCGCGCGGCGTTTTTCACCGATGCGCTGGCATCCCGCAGTTGTACCATCACCACCGAGAGCTTGTCGCTGAAGGCGTTAAACGCCTGCGCTATCTGCGCCACTTCGTCATCGCCGCTGTCCGGCAGGCGTTGCGACAGATCGTTAGTGCCGTTCGCAATGTTATGCATCGCATCGCGAATGTCAGACAGGCGCTTCAGCAGACGCGCAATCAGGAAGTGAACAATGGCGCCGCTGAGTAAGGCCAGAATCACCAGCGAGATGGCCGAGGCTTTCAGCAGCGAGCGCATTCCGGAGGTGGCATCGCCTGTGTCCAGGGCAACAACCAGCATCCAGTTCGTACCCGGCACGGCGGTTGCCACGAAGGTTTTTTCGGCGCCATTGAAGGTCCCGTTTACCGGTTTTCCACTTTTCAGCGCCGCAAAGTCAATGCCTTTGAGGGTTTCGGCGAACGGTTTAAGCGTCAGGGCAGGGTCGCTGGCGGCAATGACGGTGCCATCGCTATTCAGCAGCAGCCCGCTGCTTGCCGGGGTTGGGTGGATCCCGCGCACGTTAGCTACCACGCTGTCCATCGCCACATCGCCAGCCACCACGGCTTTCAGGGTACCGTTTTCTTTCACCGGCACGGCAAACGTCACCACCAGTTTTCCGCTACCGGCGTCGACATATGGCGCGGTCACGACCGGGCTATCCTGGCTTACGACCTGCTGATACCAGGGACGGATCGTGGGGTCATAATCCGCCGGTACGCCCGCTGGTTCAGAGAATTTCGCCGTTTTGCTGGCATAGCCAACGTATACGTTAGTGAACCCACCCGCCTGGGCAAGCTGTTTAAAGACCGGAACCGGATCGTCGCTGAGCGCAACGGTTTGTGCGGAGGCGATAACCGTCATTTTGCTCTTCACCCAGTCCGCAATCGCCATGTTATGGCTGGCGCTGGTGCTGGTCAGGATGTCGCGCTGTGACTGCTGGTTATCCTGGCGTGTGACCTGAAAATTGATGACAGTATTAAGAAGAAGGGCGACGACCAGACAACCTGTCGTCGCGGCAATGATGCGTGCACGAATGGATCTGAACATAAGTGAAATACCTGCTGTGTTGTTTCCATGCCTATCGGCAACCCTGCAGGTAAACTTGATGCTGAAACCGCGTCCATAAGAAAATAATATTTTTACGGGTTTATTATTAAAAAGTTAATACTTTATCGGCGCGCAGAGTCCACTCGGCCAGTTCAACGAGCGTGCCGATTTCCACACCTTCAATCAGTGGCAATCCGGTGATGCCGCGCCCGTCGGTGCAGGTCTTGCACAGTTTGACCGGAACGTTTTGCGCGGTCAGGATCTCCAGCATCTGCTGGAGGTTGTAACCTTCTGCCGGTTTTTGTCCCTTCAGCCCGGCGGTGACCGCATCCGACATTAAAAAGAGCCGTAACTCCAGTTCACTCTCTTTATCACGTAGCGCGATCGCCAGACGCAGGCTGTTAAAAAGGGATTCGCTGCCGTAAGCCGCACCGTTGGCGACGATAACAATCTTTTGCATGTTGACTCCTGTTCTTTTAAAGGCACGAATATTGCTTAGCTATCCAGGGTTTCGCTGTCCGGGAGAGTAAGCATGACATTAATGGCTGGCATTTCGCCAGGTGCGACCGAATGGCTCCAGCGTGCAAGGTCGATGCGCCGGGAGCAACTGAGCAGGCTGGCACAGCTTGGCGTGCTGGTTAACGCCATCAGCCTGCTGGTGCATATGCTGCAGTGCGAGCGTGGAGCCTCTAACGTCTGGCTCTGCTCACAGGGTAAGCTGTACGCTGCCGAATGCAAAGCGAGCCGGGCGCTGGTGAATGAGAACCTCACTGCGCTTTATGACGTTCTGGATAATCACTCCCCGTTCCAGGGCAGCGGCGTGTGCGAACGTATAGCCGGCGCGCTGCTCAGTCTGGATAACCTGTCAGCCCTTCGTGACGGCGTTATTCAGCAAACCATCACGGCCCCGCAGGCGATGGATCACTATTGTCGCATCCTGCGTCATCTGCTCAGTATCGTACCGCAGCTTAATGACAGCATTGACGATCCGCAAATCGCAGGCCGCTTTGTCGCACTTTATAGCCTGATGCAGGGTAAAGAGCTGGCGGGACAAGAGCGGGCGCTGGGCGCCATTGGCTTCACGCAGGGCTATTTTGACGATGGCATCCGTCAGCGGCTGGTGGACCGGATTGACGGACAGCAGGCCTGCTTCGAGATTTTCATGACCCACAGCACGGCGGATGTGCAAACCACCTTTTCCCAGAATTGCCAGCCTGACCGTGAGACGGAACAACTGAGGCGCGTGGCCTGTACCCGCCAGCCAGCCGCTGACAATGGCCATACCGCACTGGCCTGGTTTGCTCTGCAAACGGCACGCCTTGAGCATCTGCGCACCCTGGAGGAGATGGTTATCGCCGATCTGATGATCGCGGTGGACGAGCGTATCCATCGCCAGGAGGAGTACACGCTACCGGCTGAGGAGCAGGACGATCCGCTGGCCTCTTATCCGGATAAGCCCTTGTTAACCCTGGTTCGCCAGCAGGCGCGCGAGATAGAACAGCTTTCCCGTCAGCTCGCGTCACTGCGCGATACGCTCGAAGAGCGCAAAACCATCGATAAAGCGAAAAGCGTACTGATGACCCATCAAAAGATGAGTGAGGAACAGGCATGGACGGCGCTGCGTAAAATGGCGATGGACAAAAACCAGCGCATGGTAGATATCGCCCGCGCGCTGCTCACCGTGAAAAGCTTGTGGCAGGTAACCCCTAAGGAGTAGCTGCACAATCAGTGGGCATTTAGTGCCTGATTGAGGTGCGCGGTCGTGGAGATTTCCCGGTAAACGCCCGGAAAACAGGGCAGTAAAACCTGGCATTCCCTTTGCATTATCTGATTAACCATTTTTGACGGTGCGCCAACGGCGGTGCATCTGTCTTCGGGATAAAGGCGTCCAGCGGTGCTTCGGCACGGGTGGGCGCTTTTTTTTGTCTTTTTTTCAGGAGTGGTCATGGCGGATTTGTCGAGACGGCGGTTTTTACAGGCCAGCATGCTGGCGAGCGGCGCCATGTTGTTACCGGGTGTCATGCAGGCCGCGTGGGCGGCAGGCTCGGATAAACCGGAGCAGGAGACGGTGCGCATTGGGTTTATACCGTTAACCGACTGCGCGCCGGTGGTTATCGCGGCGCTGAAGGGGTTTGATAAAAAATATGGCATCACCATCGTGCCAACCAAAGAGGCAAGCTGGGCAGCCGTGCGCGATAAGCTGGTGGCCGGCGAACTGGACGCCGCCCACATTCTTTACGGCCTGCTGTACGGGCTGGAGCTGGGGCTTGCCGGTAAGCCACAGCAGATGGCAAACCTGATGACCCTGAACCAGAACGGTCAGGCCATCACGCTCTCCAGCGATCTGGCCGAGAAGGGCGTTCGCGATCTCGACGGGCTGAAAACGCTGATTGGGCAGCAGGCACCCGGCACTTATACCTTCGCACACACCTTCCCGACCGGTACGCATGCGATGTGGTTGTACTACTGGCTGGCCAGCGCGGGCATTAATCCGTTCGATGACGTCCGGACCGTGGTTGTGCCGCCGCCGCAAATGGTGATGAACATGCGGATTGGCAACATGGTCGGCTTTTGCGTTGGTGAGCCGTGGAATGCGCGCGCCATTAACGACCGCATCGGGTTTACCGCCGCAACGTCCCAGTCGATCTGGGCCGATCATCCGGAAAAAATTCTTGGCACACGTCGCGACTGGGTGGAGAAAAACCCGAACACCGCGCGGGCGCTGGTGAGTGCGGTACTGGAAGCCGCACGCTGGATCGATGCATCACCAGACAACAAACGTGAGACCGCCCAAATCCTCGCTCGCCGGGCGTGGCTGAACACCAAAGAGCAGTATCTCACCGGACGGATGCTGGGAGAGTACGACAACGGGCTTGGCCAGCGCTGGCAGGATGCGCATCCGATCCGTTTCTTCAACGAGGGTGCCGTCAGCTATCCGTACCTCTCCGACGGGATGTGGTTTTTAACCCAGTTCCGCCGCTGGGGCTTGCTCAAATCGGCGCCGGATTATGCCGCCATCGCGCAGCGCATTAACCAGACCTCGGTCTGGCAGGATGCCGCCACGGCGGTGGGAGGCATATCCACCCCGTCATCACCGTATCGCAGCAGCACCCTGATGGACGGTACCGTCTGGAACGGTACCGATCCGGACGGTTACGCCAACCGCTTCGCTATTCACCGTAAAGGGGCCTGATTATGCAGCATCTGCACAGCACGAAATCGAAAGACGAGACGCCGGCGAGCGGGGAAGTGATTACCCTCCCTCCGGTACAGGTTCGCCGCCGCGCACCGACGTTCACGCGACGGATGAATGACCTTCTGCAGCGCGTGATCCCGGCGCTGCTGGGGCTCGGGTTACTGGTGTTGCTCTGGCAACTGGCCGCGATCAACAGCAAAGGGTTCCCGACGCCGCTCAGCACGCTGGATTCCGCGTTAACGCTCTTCGCTGACCCGTTTTACCGCGACGGGCCAAACGATATGGGTATCGGCTGGAACGTGCTCGCTTCGCTGCAGCGCGTGGCGGTGGGCTTTGGTCTGGCGGCGCTCGCGGGGATCCCGCTCGGTTTCCTGATCGGTCGCTTCACCTTTTGCTCGCGCATGTTCAGCCCGTTGATCGCACTGTTACGCCCGGTCAGTCCTTTAGCCTGGCTGCCTATCGGCCTGCTGCTGTTCCAGAAAGCGGAACCCGCCTCCAGCTGGACCATTTTTATCTGTTCAATATGGCCAATGGTGATTAACACCGCCGAAGGGGTACGTCGTATTCCGCAGGATTACCTCAACGTTGCCCGCGTGCTGCAGCTCTCCGAGTGGACCATCATGCGGCGGATCCTCTTCCCGGCCGTGCTGCCCGCGGTGCTGACCGGGGTTCGCCTCTCTATTGGCATCGCCTGGCTGGTCATTGTCGCCGCCGAGATGCTCACCGGTGGGCTGGGGATCGGCTTCTGGATCTGGAATGAGTGGAACAACCTCAACGTCGAAAACATTCTCATCGCCATCGTCATCATTGGCGTGGTCGGGTTGCTGCTGGAGCAGGGGCTGATGCTGATCGCCCGTCGCTTTAGCTGGCAGGAAAAATAAGGAGCGAAGATGAAACCATTAATTCAGGTCCAGGCCGTGAGCCAGCGTTTTTCTACCGCCAGCGGCGAGTTTCTGGCGCTGCAGAACGTCTCTTTTGATATTCACGAAGGCGAAACCGTGAGCCTGATTGGCCACTCCGGGTGCGGCAAATCGACGTTGCTGAACCTGATTGCCGGGATCACCCTGCCGACCGAAGGTGGGCTGATTTGCGATAACCGCGAAATCGCCGGGCCAGGACCAGAGCGTGCGGTGGTGTTTCAGAACCATTCTCTGCTGCCGTGGCTCACCTGCTTCGACAACGTTGCGCTGGCGGTGGATCAGGTCTTTCGCCGCACCATGAGCAAGGCGGAGCGCAAGGAATGGATTGAACACAACCTCGATCGCGTCCAGATGGGGCATGCCCTGCATAAACGGCCTTCGGAAATCTCCGGCGGCATGAAACAGCGCGTTGGCATTGCCCGTGCGCTGGCGATGAAGCCGAAGGTCCTGCTGATGGATGAACCGTTTGGCGCGCTGGATGCGCTCACGCGCGCGCATCTGCAGGACTCGGTGATGCAAATCCAGCAGGCGCTGAACACCACCATCGTGCTTATCACCCACGATGTGGACGAGGCTGTGCTGCTTTCTGACCGGGTACTGATGATGACTAACGGCCCGGCGGCCACCGTCGGCGAGGTGCTGCACGTTGACCTGCCTCGCCCGCGCAATCGGGTTCAGCTGGCGGACGATAGCCGCTATCACCATATGCGTCAGCAGATCCTCCATTTCCTCTATGAAAAACAGCCTAAAGCGGCGTAACGGAGGCGGTGATGCGACTGATCGTTATCGGTAATGGAATGGCCGCAACACGGCTGATTGCCTCGCTGACCGAGCGTGCGCCCGGTCGCTTCACGATCACCGTGTTTGGCGAGGAGTCGGAACACGCTTACAACCGCATCATGCTCTCGCCGGTACTGGGCGGGGAAAAACAGGCGCAGCAGATCCGCCTGCAGGATGACGCCTGGTATCACGCACGGGGTGTGACGGTACGACGGGGCGAAAAGGTGCTCTCCGTGGATGTTGAGAAACGCGAGGTCCGTACCACAGCAACCACGCTGGCCTGGGACGAACTGGTCTTTGCCACCGGGTCGACGCCTTTTGTACCCCCCATTCCGGGCGGTGACGCTCTGCATGTCTTCACCTTTCGTACGCTGGCCGATATCCGCGCGATTCAGGAGAACCCGGGGCCAGCTGTAGTGCTGGGCGGTGGGGTGCTCGGCGTTGAGGTCGCTGCGGCACTGGCCCGGTCTTGTGACAACGTCACGCTGGTGCATCGTGGTGCGTGGCTGATGGAACAGCAGCTCGATCGGCAGGCAGGCGTTTTGCTTGAAGAGGCGCTGGCGGAGCGCGGCGTTCGCTGCGAACTGTCATCGGGAATGACCGCCATTGCGGCGGATGCCGTGACGTTACACAACGGACGCAAGATTAACGCCTCTCGCGTGGTGCTGGCGACCGGCGTGCAGCCCAATGTCGCACTGGCAAAAGGCAGCGGCATTCACTGTGTCCGCGGCATTGTGGTTAACCACCAGATGCAGACCTCAGTCCCGGCGATCAGCGCCATTGGTGAGTGCTGTGAAATCGACGGCCAGACGTTCGGCCTGGTCGCACCTTGCCTGGCGCAGGCAGATATCCTCGCCGCCCGGCTGGCTGGGGAGGCTAGCACGCCATTTGCCCTGACCGACAGCGGCATGCGCCTCAAAGTACCCGGTGTGGAGCTGTTCAGCGCCGGGCGAGCAGAGGTTCTGCCGGACGATGTGGTCTGGAGCGCCTGGGATCCGCTGACCCGTCACTATCGCCGTTTGTTACTGCATCGCGGTGCGCTTGCTGGCGTGCTGCTGATGGGGGATTGCCGCAACGCGGCAACATTCACCGATTTACTGGCAACGGCTGCGCCCGCCCACGCGGACTGGCTGTTCAATCGATTCACTACGCAACCGCAGGTTGCAGGACAAAACGCTATGACAAAACCTACGCTGGTGGTGGTTGGACACGGTATGGTCGGCCATCATTTTCTCGAAGACTGTGTGAAGCGCAATTTGCACCGGCAGTACCAGATTATCGTTTTTGGCGAAGAGCGCTATGCCGCCTACGATCGTGTGCATTTGTCAGAGTATTTTGGCGGACGAAGCGCAGAATCGCTCTCACTGGTGGACGGTGATTTCTTTGCTGAACACGGCATTGAGCTTCGCCTCTCGCAGCAAATTGTGAGTATCGATCGCGACGCACACGTCGTGCGTACCGCCAGTGGGCATGAAACCCACTGGGACAAACTGGTGCTGGCGACCGGCTCGTACCCGTTTGTGCCTCCGGTACCGGGCAGCACGCTGCCGGGCTGCTTTGTTTACCGTACGCTGGACGACCTGGATAACATCGCCGCGCAGGCAAAGCAATCCCGTCGCGGGGTGGTCATTGGCGGTGGCCTGCTGGGACTGGAAGCCGCGAATGCCCTGAAACAGCTGGGCCTGGAAACGCACGTCGTGGAGTTTGCGCCACACCTGATGGCGGTACAACTCGACAACGACGGCGCGGCCATGCTGCGCAAAAAGATCGAAGCGCTTGGCGTGGGCGTTCACACCAGCAAAGCCACCACCGACATCGTCTCTGCGAACGGCGGGCTGGTGATGCGCTTTGCGGACGGCGAACAGCTGGAAACTGACATCGTGGTCTTCTCTGCAGGTATTCGCCCGCAGGATGTACTGGGGCGCAGCAGTGGCCTGGTGACCGGAGAGCGCGGCGGGATTTGCATTGATAACCAGTGCCAGACTTCCGATAAAGACGTGTTCGCTATCGGCGAATGTGCGCTGTGGGAGGGTAAAATTTTTGGCCTGGTCGCCCCGGGTTATCAGATGGCGCGGGTGGCATCGGCCACGCTGGCGGGAGAGGCGAGCGCCTTTACCGGGGCTGACATGAGCACCAAACTGAAGCTGCTGGGGGTAGATGTGGCCTCGTTTGGCGATGCCCATGGAAGAACACCCGGCGCGCTTAGCTATCAATGGACGCATGGTCCGCAGCAAATCTATAAAAAGATCGTGGTCAGTGAGGACAATAAAACCCTGTTGGGCGGCGTACTGGTGGGGGATGCCAGCGAATATGCGACCCTGGTGCAGATGATGCTCAACGGCATAGCGTTGCCCAAAGAGCCTGAAACGCTAATTTTACCTTCCTTCGCCGGGAGCGCGCCAAAAGCCCTCGGCGTGGCGGCACTGCCTGACAGTGCGCAGATCTGCTCCTGCCATAACGTCAGCAAAGGTGATATCTGCCAGGCGGTAAGTGCCGGTGCCGCGGATATTGGAGCCATAAAACAGTGCACCAAAGCCGCGACCGGTTGCGGAGGATGCAGCGCGCTGGTGAAACAAGTGATGGAGTACCAGCTTGCGGAGCAGGGCGTGGAGGTAAAAAAGGACATCTGCGAACACTTCCCGTGGTCGCGTCAGGAAATCTATCACCTGGTGCGCGTCAATCATATTCGTACCTTCGACCAGCTTATCAGCCGTTACGGGCAGGGGCACGGTTGCGAAATCTGTAAACCGCTGGTGGGGTCAGTGCTCGCCTCCTGCTGGAATGAGTACCTGCTGAAACCGGCACATCTGCCGCTGCAGGACACCAACGACCGTTATTTTGCCAATATTCAGAAAGACGGGACGTACTCCATCGTGCCCCGGATGCCTGCAGGGGAAGTGTCGGCCGACGGCTTGATAGCTATCGGCCAGATCGCCAAACGCTACCAGCTGTACAGCAAAATCACGGGCGGGCAGCGTATCGACCTCTTTGGCGCCACGCTCGACCAGCTGCCGGCGATCTGGCAGGCGCTGGTGGAGGCCGGATTTGAGACCGGTCACGCGTACGGTAAATCCCTGCGCACGGTGAAATCCTGCGTCGGGTCGACCTGGTGCCGCTATGGCGTGCAAGATTCCACGCGTCTCGCGGTCACGCTTGAGCACCGCTATAAAGGCTTACGCGCGCCGCACAAAATTAAAATGGCCGTGTCCGGTTGTACCCGTGAATGTGCGGAGGCTCAGAGCAAGGATGTGGGCGTCATTGCGACCGACAAAGGCTGGAACCTTTATCTCTGCGGTAACGGCGGCATGAAACCGCGCCATGCGGACCTCTTTGCCAGCGATCTGGATGACGAGACGCTGATCCGTACCGTCGACCGCTTCCTGATGTTCTACATCCGCACGGCGGATCGCCTGCAGCGTACCAGTACGTGGATGGACAATCTGGAAGGGGGGATCGACTACCTGCGCGAGGTGATTCTTCACGACAGCCTGGGCATTGCGCACGAGCTGGAACAGGAGATGGCCCGCGTGGTGGAAACCTACCAGTGTGAATGGCAGACCACGCTTAACGATCCGAGCCGTCTGGCGCTGTTCCGTACCGAAGTGAACCGTCAGCCGGTGGAGGAGAATAAACGCTGGCAAGCGGTCTGCGCTATCGATGAGATCCCTGAGCAGGCGGGGATCGGCGCCCGGCTGGGGCGAAAACCGATTGCGCTTTTCCGCTTTGGTCAATCTGTCTATGCCCTCGACGACCTCGAGCCGGGCAGCACAGCAAACGTGCTTTCACGCGGTATTCTCGGCGATGCTGCCGGCGAGCCGGTGGTCATCTCTCCGCTCTATAAGCAGCGTATCCGTCTGCGCGACGGCTGTCAGGCCGATAACGGGGAACCTGCGGTGCGCGCCTGGCCGGTGAAAATAGAAAACGGTCAGGTGTGGGTCGGGAACGACGCGCAGATCTTGCGTGCGGAGGCGTCATGAATGAAACCCGAACGACGTGCCCCTACTGCGGGGTGGGCTGCGGCGTGATCGCAACGGTAGAGGGCGAGAAGGTCACCGTGCGCGGAGATGAACGCCATCCCGCCAGTTTTGGACGCCTGTGCGTTAAAGGCTCGGCATTAGGCGAAACGACCGGTCTGCAGGGGCGACTGCTGCACCCGGTGGTCGACGGGCAGGAGGTGGAATGGTCCCGGGCGCTGGCGGCGGCAGGTGAACGGCTGCAGACCATCATCGACACCTGGGGACCACAGGCGGTGGCGTTTTACGCCTCCGGCCAGCTGTTGACTGAGGACTATTACGCCGCCAATAAGCTGATGAAAGGGTTTATCGGTGCGGCAAACATAGATACCAACTCGCGGCTCTGTATGTCGTCCGCGGTGGCAGGCTACAAGCGCGCGTTTGGTGAAGATGTGGTGCCGTGCAGCTATGAGGATGTGGAAAACAGCGATCTGGTGGTGCTGGTCGGGTCAAATGCGGCATGGACCCATCCGGTGCTGTATCAGCGGCTGGTACAGGCGCGCCAGAACAATCCTGCGATGAAAGTTGTGGTTATCGACCCACGCAAAACGGCCACCTGCGATATTGCTGACCTGCATCTGGCGCTTACGCCCGGCAGTGACGCCGGGCTGTTTGTCGGTTTACTCAATCTGATTCAGGGAACCGACGCGTGGCCCATCGCCCGGGTGGCTGAGTTTTGTGGACTCTCAACCGAGGTCGTGGGGACCTTCTACGACTGGTTTGTGACTGCGCCGCGGGCCATCACGCTCTACACCATGGGCATTAATCAGTCCTCAAGCGGCAGCGACAAGTGTAATGCCATCATCAACGTTCATCTGGCCAGCGGAAAATTCGCCCGTCAGGGTTGCGGACCGTTTTCGCTGACCGGACAGCCTAACGCGATGGGGGGGCGGGAGGTGGGTGGGCTGGCGAACCAGCTTGCCGCTCACATGAATTTCGAGCCGGAGTCTCTTTCGCGGGTGGCGCGTTTTTGGGGTACAGAAAGACTGGCCCAGACGCCGGGCCTGATGGCGGTGGAGTTGTTTGATGCGATCGCCCGCGGCGAAGTGAAAGCGGTGTGGATCATGGGCACCAATCCTGCCGTCTCGCTGCCGGACAGCCACGCGGTGTGCCAGGCGCTGGAACATTGCCCGCTGGTGATTGTCTCCGAGGTGATGCAGGAGACCGACACCAGCCGCTATGCCCATATCCGCTTCCCGGTACAGGCGTGGGGGGAGAAAGACGGCACGGTAACCAATTCCGAGCGGCGTATTTCGCGCCAGCGCGCCTTTTTGCCGGCGCCAGGCGAGACCAAACCGGACTGGTGGATCATCGCCCGGGTGGCACAGGCGCTGGGCTATGGTGAAGCCTTCGCCTGGGAACATCCGCAGCAAATTTTTTGTGAGCATGCAGCGCTCTCGGCCTTTGAAAATGACGGTGCGCGGGCGTTTAACCTTCATGAACTGGCGTCACTTACCCGTGAGGAATGGGACCGGCTTGAGCCTTATCAGTGGCCAGCGGGGGCCTTTGCGCGCCGGGAAATTGTGCCGGTAGAGCCTCAGCCACACGGTGCGGCAATAAACGCGCTATACCCGCTGATTCTCAATACCGGGCGTATCCGCGATCAGTGGCACACCATGACCCGGACGGGGTACGTCCCGAAACTGATGCAGCATAGTGCTGAGCCGTGTGTTGAGATCGGCGCCGCCGATGCCATGCGCTTCTCACTGTGCGACGGACAGCTGGCGCGCATCAGTTCTCCGCGTGGGGTGATGCTGGCAAGAGTGCGTATCACTGACGGGCAGCGAGAAGGTGAGCTGTTTGTGCCAATGCACTGGAATGCCCTGTTTGCCCGCCAGGGGAAGGTGAATGCGCTGGTGGAAGGGCGCTGTGACCCGCTGTCCGGTCAGCCCGAGAGTAAACAGACGGCCGTCAGGATTATGCCCTGGCAGCCGGGCTGGCAGGGTGAGCTTTATGCCCGTGAACTGCCGGAGCTTCCCCCCTCTGTCTGCTGGTGGCGTAAAGTCTCACGTCTGACGGTGGCGGGGGATAAGCCGTTGCTGGCGTGGGTTATGCAGTACGCCAGTGAACGGGGCTGGCAGCTGCAGGTCGCGCAGACCAGCGAGCGCAGCAGCGTGCTGGCCTGGCATGACGGACAATTGATGCTCGGGTTCTGGGAAGGCACTGCGTTACCGACACTGGCGCACGCGGTAATTGAAGCCGCGTTTCGTTCACCTCCCGTGACGCTTGCTGAGCGCCACGCGTTGTTGAATGGACAGGGAACCGGGGACAGTGTCGATCCGGGCCGGATCATCTGCAGCTGTTTCAGCGTGGGGGAAAACGTCATACGCGAGGCGATTGGGGGAGGGTGTGATTCCGTCGCGGCGCTGGGTGCCAGGCTGCGCTGCGGAACGAACTGCGGCTCCTGTGTGCCTGAACTAAAAACAATGTTTCAGGATATTCCGGAAAATTCCTCTTAAGGCTGCAAAACGTGAGGAATAACGGTAAGGTACCCGGTGTTCTCACGTAAGCATCGGGTATTTCTTACGACGTTAATGGCTGTTTCATCTCATCTTCGTTTGCTTGCTTTACTCCCCCTCATTCCGGTCGGAGCCGTTCACGGTGCGCCGAATTCCTTTGTGCAACAGGCACAGAACCCCTTTGATAACAACGGGGATAATCTGCCCGATCTCGGCATGGCGGCGCCCACGACCGAGGGCGAAAAACATCTGGCAGAAATGGCGAAAGCGTTTGGCGAAGCCAGTATGACCGATAACGGCCTGACGACAGGCGAGCAGGCGCGTCAGTTTGCCTTTGGCAAGGTGCGTGACGCGGTGAGCGGCGAAGTGAACCAGCATATTGAATCCTGGCTTTCACCGTGGGGGAACGCCAGCGTGAACTTGCTGGTGGATGACGACGGCAAATTTAACGGTAGCAGCGGTAGCTGGTTTATTCCGTGGAACGATAACAACCGTTATCTGAGCTGGAGCCAGCTTGGCCTGACGCAGCAGACTGACGGTCTGGTGAGCAATGCCGGCATTGGACAGCGCTGGGTTGCCGGAAAATGGTTGCTCGGCTACAACACCTTTTACGACAACCTGCTGGATGAAAACCTGCAGCGTGCCGGGTTAGGTGCGGAAGTGTGGGGCGAGAACCTGCGTCTGTCTGCGAACTATTATCAGCCCTTTGCCGGCTGGCGCGATCGCTCGGACATTCAGGAGCAGCGCATGGCCCGGGGGTACGACGTGACCGCTAAAGCGTGGCTGCCGTGGTTCCATCACCTGAATACCAGCGTCAGCTTTGAGCAATATTTTGGTGATAACGTTGACCTGTTCAACAGCGGTACCGGTTATCACAACCCGGTGGCGGTCAATCTGGGGCTGAATTATACCCCCGTTCCGCTGGTGACCCTCACCGCCGGGCATAAGCAAGGGGAGAGTGGGGTGAGCCAGAATAATCTTGGCCTCAAGCTCAACTACCGCTTTGGCGTGCCGCTGGTGAAGCAACTTTCTGCCAGTGAAGTCGCCGCCACCCGTTCTCTGCGCGGCAGTCGCTATGATTCGCCAGAGCGGGATAACCTGCCGGTGATGGAGTTCCGCCAGAGCAAAACGTTGTCCGTCTACCTGGCGACACCGCCGTGGGATCTTAAAGGGGGCGAAACCGTGATGCTTAAGCTGCAGATCCGCAGTAAGCACGGGATTCGCCAGCTTCACTGGCAGGGAGATACGCAGGCGCTGAGTCTGACATCGCCGGCCAACAATACCAGCGAAGACGGCTGGAGCGTGATTATGCCTGCCTGGGATGACAGTGAAGGCGCGAGCAACCGCTGGCGGCTTTCGGTGGTGGTCGAAGATAATGATGGCAAGCGCGTCTCGTCCAATGAGATCACGCTGGCTGTGGCGCAACCGCTAGTGGCATTACCCACCGACGATCCGCGCTGGAAGCTGCTGCCGGATGAGTAATGCTTAAAAAATACGTTCCTGGTGTACCCATACCGCGGCTTCAACCCGGGATTTTAACTTCATTTTCTTCAGCATATGTTTCACATGCACTTTGACCGTGCTTTCGGTGATATCCAGGCGACGCGCAATCATTTTATTCGGCAGGCCCTGGGCAATCAGCTTCAGAATATCGCGCTCACGCGGCGTTAGCTGGCTGACATCGCGATCCGAGGTGGCGCGGTTTGCCCGCAGGCTGGCGGCCAGCACCGGTGTTAAGGCTTCGCTCAGTACCATCTCACCTGCGGCGGCCTGTTGCAGGGCCTTGAGCAGATCTTCCGGCTCCATATCTTTCAGCAGGTAGCCGTCCGCGCCACGCTTGAGCGCCGTCACCACATCCTCTTCATGATTCGAGACGCTAAAAACCACTACGCGTCCGGAGAGCGATTTTTCCCGCAGCTTGTCGAGCGTTTCCAGACCGTTCATGCCCGGCATGTTGAGATCGAGCAGAATCAGATCGGGATCAAGCGATTCGGCAAGCTCAATGCCCTGTTCGCCATTGCTGGCTTCGCCAACGACGGTGATATCGGGTGCCATGCTGACCAGCTGTTTAACGCCAGTACGCAGCATCGGATGGTCGTCGATCAACAGGATGGATGCCGGTTCCTGATTAGTCATGGGTTTCTCCTTGAGCAGTTGTGAGCGGTTTTTCGGGAATAAAGGTGACCACGACTTCCGTGCCACCTGTCTCTCGCCGGCGAACCTGGCAATCACCGCGCAGGCTTTGGGCGCGGTCTCGCATGATAATTAAACCATAATGGTTAGTTCTTTCGGCATTTTCCGGCACGCCGCAGCCGTTGTCATGAACCGTGAGCCTGACCTGATTATCGTGCTGGCTGACGGTAACGGTGACCGCCGTCGCGTCAGCGTGTTTGAGCACGTTGCTCAGGGCTTCACGGGCGATCTGCAGTAGATGAATCGCCTGATGGGAGGGGACAAACCGCGGCGGCAGCTGATAATCAAGCTTCACCGGGAACCCCAGTCGGGCGCTAAATTCATGGCAGCTGGACTCCAGCGCGGGGCGCAGGCCAGGCTCGGTCAGCTGCAGGCGGAAGGTGGTCAACAGCTCGCGAAGCTGAATCCATGAGGTATTGAGCTCGTTGCGGATCTGGCTCAGCAGCTGTTTGTTGTTTTCCGGCATCTCCGCATCCTGCATCTGCAGACAGCTGACCTGCATTTTCATACAGGAGAGCGACTGGGCGATGGAGTCATGCAGTTCGCGCGCGATAGTCGCACGCTCTTCCATGACGATCAGCTGCTGTTGCTTTTCCTGATGGCGGTCGAGCGCCAGCGTAGCGGTCAGCTGCTCGACCAGCGTATCGACCAGCTGCTGCTGATCGTGGCTCAGATGCCGCCCGGCGGGCAGCGTGGCCAGCAGGATACCGTACTGGGTATGGCTGTCCGTCAGTCGCCACTTCAGCGTCGTGCCGCCGGAGGTCAGGGGCGGCAAGCCTCGCGGGCAAAGATGACAGCCTTTGTCATCGCAGGACATGTCGGACTGACAGGTAAATTCCTGATGATTATCTTCATCTTCAACATCGTAGACCCGCAGCTCCAGGTCATGCAGCAAGGTCAGATTTTGCAGGCCATTCAGCACCGGCGAGAGGCGTTCACATAACGGCACCTGCATATGCAGACGACGGTTGGCCTGCCACAGGAAGGAGAGAATTTCGTTTTTCTGCTCCAGCCCTGCCGTTTTCTCCTGCACGCGTTTTTCCAGCACGGCGTAGCTTTCGGAGAGTTCTTCGGACATGGTATTGAGCGCCTGGCCCAGCATCGCCATTTCATTCCGCCCGCTGATATGCGTGCGCTGAGTAAAATCGCGTGCGGTTACCGCGCGGGCCATTGCCAGCAACTGTTTCCAGGGGTTCAACAGCCGGGCGCGCAGCCAGAGGATGGTGAAAATCAGCAGCAGCCCCATAAACAACGCCATGGCACGGTGAACCATCAGCACCCGGTCGATACGCAATTCTGTGGTCTGATCGAAAGAGGAGACCAGCGCGTCAATGCGCGACACAAAGCCCGCGACGTCCCGTGCCACGGTCTCCGTATTGCGCGCCTGTTTCAGACCGGGCTGAAGCTGGGTGTGCCAGTAGTTTTGCAGGGATTTAAGCTGTGATTCCTGCCCGTCACGGATGGCGGCACGTTCCAGCTCCGGGCTGAACGCGGTACGCTCCATTTCGTCGATCAGAGGCTGATCGTCTTCCGTCAGCGGTACCGACGCCAGCAGGCGATAACTCTGCATGCGTAGAGAGCCTGCCTCGTTGATGGCATGCGCATTACCCTGTACGCCCTGTACCAGCCAGCCAGAAATCGCCATACCGGTCACACCGAGGGCGGTGGACAGCATAACGATCAGTGCCAACTGGTTAACCAGTGTTAGCGGAGATAAACATCTTTTTAACATAGAGTTGCCGGGCTCCTGACGTGGCCTGCTTGCAGGAATGGCGCTATTCTGGTGCATACCCAGGAGTATACCCATACCAATAAAGGATTACCCCTAAATTGCCAACGGAGTAAGCGGCAGGAGGAGGCAGTATCGGAGACGCTTCAGTGCCGTGAAAAACCACGTCTTTTTTACTGAAATAGCCTACTCACTAAGGATAAGGGCTTTTTTCGCGCTGTAAAACCTCCCACTTTTCCTTTGATTTATATCAACTTACCGCCGCCCTAAAACCCTAATGTTTGCAGCATCATTCGAGAATCAGAGGTGTCTATGAGTCACTCATCCGCTCCCGAAAGGGAAAATGGTGCCGTTATTACTGAATGGCGTCCAGAGGATCCGGCGTTCTGGCAACAGCGCGGCCATCGTATAGCGAGCCGGAATCTGTGGATTTCCGTTCCGTGTTTGCTGTTAGCGTTTTGCGTATGGATGTTGTTTAGTGCAGTGGCAGTCAATCTGCCAAAAGTGGGTTTTACCTTTACGACCGATCAGCTGTTTATGCTGACCGCGTTACCGTCGCTGTCCGGTGCGCTGCTGCGCGTCCCTTACGCGTTTATGGTGCCGGTGTTTGGCGGTCGTCGCTGGACGGCGTTCAGTACGGGCATCATGATCGTACCTTGCGTGTGGCTGGGTTTTGCGGTGCAGGATACCTCCACGCCTTTCAGCGTGTTCGTGATTATCTCCCTGCTGTGCGGTTTTGCTGGCGCTAACTTCGCCTCCAGTATGGCGAACATCAGCTTCTTCTTCCCGAAAGCGAAGCAGGGCGGTGCGCTGGGTATTAACGGCGGTCTGGGAAACATGGGCGTAAGCGTGATGCAGTTAATTGCACCGCTGGCAATCTCTGTCTCCATTTTTGCAGCCTTTGGCGGCGGTGGCGTCGAGCAGGCGGATGGTTCTTCCCTGTACCTGCAGAATGCGGCGTGGATTTGGGTTCCGTTCCTGGTGGTCTTCACCCTGGCGGCATGGTTCTTTATGAACGATCTGTCGGCATCTAAGGCTTCGCTGAGCGAGCAGTTGCCGGTGCTGAAACGCGGCCACCTGTGGGTCATGGCGCTGCTTTATCTGGCAACCTTCGGGTCGTTTATCGGTTTCTCCGCAGGCTTTGCCATGCTGTCCAAAACACAGTTCCCGGAAGTGCAGATCCTGCAGTTTGCCTTCTTTGGTCCGTTCATCGGTGCCCTGGCGCGTTCACTGGGCGGGATGGTGTCTGACCGTCTGGGCGGAACACGCGTGACGCTGGTGAACTTTGTGATCATGGCTATTTTCTGTGCGCTGCTGTTCCTGACGCTGCCAGCCAATGGCCAGGGTGGCAACTTTACCGCCTTCTTCGGCGTGTTTATGGTGCTGTTCCTGACGGCCGGTCTGGGTAGCGCATCGACCTTCCAGATGATTTCCGTTATCTTCCGCAAGCTGACGATGGATCGCGTTAAAGCGCAGGGCGGAAGCGAAGAGCAGGCCATTCGTGAAGCCGCGACGGATACGGCTGCTGCACTGGGCTTTATCTCTGCCATCGGCGCAATTGGCGGTTTCTTTATTCCGAAAGCGTTCGGTATCTCTCTGGACCTGACCGGCTCTCCGGCAGGAGCAATGAAAGTCTTCCTCGTTTTCTATATCGCCTGCGTAGTGATTACGTGGCTGGTATATGGCCGTAATACCAAGAAAAATAAGTAAGTGTGATTATCCGTTTGCGCGGCCTTCGGGCCGCGTTTTTTTATTACTACAGTAGTTACAACATACTGATGGCGTTTGAGGAACAATGCCTGCGGGTAACACTGTGATCGCCATCGCTTTACAGGGCGTTCTACCCCTTAATACCTGAGATGTTAAATTTAGCCCTGCTTTTTGTACGATAAATTATAAATATCATTATAAATTAATGGCTTATAAAAATTAAAAAACTACCGCTTTGGTGGTATCCGATCTAATACCCCACCTGAAACTCCCTCTCCGCCTTGATCGTTATCAATTCTCGCCATCTATCAGAGCGTTACCTTCGCTGCAAATCAGCAATGTCGATTTAGAGAGCCACAGGCTCCACACAGGAGATACCCGATGAGCAAATTTTTGGACCGGTTTCGCTACTTCAAACAGAAGGGTGAAACTTTTGCCGATGGGCACGGCCAGGTTCTGGAGACCAACCGGGACTGGGAAGACGGTTACCGTCAGCGCTGGCAGCATGACAAAGTCGTCCGTTCGACCCACGGCGTGAACTGCACTGGCTCATGTAGCTGGAAGATTTTCGTTAAAAACGGCCTGGTGACATGGGAAATGCAGCAGACCGACTATCCACGTACCCGTCCGGATATGCCAAACCACGAACCTCGTGGCTGCCCGCGTGGTGCAAGCTACTCCTGGTATCTGTACAGCGCCAACCGTCTGAAATACCCTCTGATGCGCAAACGCCTGATGAAAATGTGGCGTGAAGCGAAAGTGCTGCACAGCGATCCGGTTGATGCCTGGGCATCCATTATCGAAGATGCCGACAAAGCAAAAAGCTTTAAGCAGGCGCGTGGGCGCGGTGGTTTTGTTCGTTCTTCCTGGAAAGAGGTCAACGAACTGATTGCTGCCTCTAACGTTTATACCGTCAAAACCTACGGACCGGATCGCGTTGCAGGCTTCTCGCCTATCCCGGCGATGTCGATGGTCTCTTACGCCTCAGGTGCTCGCTATCTGTCGCTTATCGGCGGAACCTGTCTGAGCTTCTACGACTGGTACTGCGACCTGCCGCCAGCCTCTCCGCAGACCTGGGGCGAGCAGACCGACGTGCCGGAATCCGCTGACTGGTACAACTCCAGCTACATTATTGCCTGGGGCTCTAACGTTCCACAGACCCGTACGCCGGATGCCCACTTCTTCACGGAAGTGCGTTACAAAGGCACCAAAACCGTTGCGGTAACCCCGGACTATGCGGAAATTGCCAAGCTGTGCGACCTGTGGCTGGCCCCTAAACAGGGTACCGACTCCGCGATGGCGCTGGCGATGGGCCACGTGATGCTGCGTGAGTTCCACCTCGATAAACCCAGCCAGTACTTTACTGACTATGTCCGTCGCTATACCGACATGCCGATGCTGGTCATGCTGGAAGAGCGTGATGGCTACTATGCAGCGGGCCGCACGCTGCGTGCCGCCGATCTGGTGGATGCGCTGGGTCAGGAAAACAATCCTGAGTGGAAAACGGTCGCCTATAACAATAACGGCGAGCTGGTGGCACCCAACGGCTCTATCGGTTTCCGCTGGGGCGAGAAGGGCAAGTGGAATCTCGAGCAGCGTAACGGTACCACCGGTGAAGAGACTGAACTGCGTCTGAGCATGTTGGGTAGCCAGGACGAAATTGCTGATGTGGGCTTCCCGTACTTCGGCGGCGAAGGGTCCGAGCATTTCAACAAAGTTGAGCTGCAGAACATCCTGATGCATAAGCTGCCGGTCAAACGTCTGCAGCTGGCGGATGGGTCGACGGCGCTGGTGACCACCGTGTATGACCTGACGCTGGCCAACTACGGCCTGGAGCGCGGCCTGAATGATGAAAACTGCGCAACCAGCTACGACGACATCAAAGCGTATACCCCGGCCTGGGCAGAGCAGATCACCGGCGTGCCGCGTGCACACATCACCCGTATCGCCCGTGAATTCGCTGAAAATGCTGACAAGACGCATGGCCGTTCAATGATCATTGTTGGTGCCGGTCTGAACCACTGGTATCACCTTGATATGAACTATCGTGGCCTGATCAACATGCTGATCTTCTGCGGTTGTGTGGGGCAAAGCGGCGGCGGCTGGGCGCACTATGTCGGCCAGGAAAAACTGCGTCCGCAGACGGGCTGGCAGCCACTGGCGTTTGCCCTCGACTGGCAGCGTCCGGCGCGTCATATGAACAGTACGTCTTACTTCTACAACCACTCCAGCCAGTGGCGCTATGAGACGGTAACGGCCCAGGAACTGCTGTCGCCAATGGCGGATAAATCCCGCTACAGCGGCCACCTGATCGACTTCAACGTCCGCGCAGAACGCATGGGCTGGCTGCCGTCAGCACCTCAGTTAGGAACTAACCCGCTGCGCATTGCCGACGAGGCGAAGAAAGCGGGCATGACCCCGGCGGATTACACCGTCAAGGCACTGAAAGAAGGCACCATTCGCTTTGCGGCCGAGCAGCCTGAAAACGGCAAAAACCATCCGCGTAACCTGTTTATCTGGCGCTCTAACCTGCTGGGCTCCTCCGGTAAAGGCCACGAGTACATGCTGAAATATCTGCTGGGTACTGAAAACGGTATTCAGGGGAAAGATCTGGGCAAGCAGGGCGGCGTGAAACCAGAAGAAGTGGAGTGGAAAGACAACGGTCTGGACGGCAAGCTGGATCTGGTTGTGACGCTGGACTTCCGTCTGTCCAGTACCTGCCTGTATTCCGATATCGTGCTGCCAACCGCTACCTGGTATGAAAAAGACGACATGAATACCTCGGATATGCATCCGTTTATTCATCCGCTGTCTGCAGCCGTTGACCCGGCGTGGGAATCCAAAAGCGACTGGGATATCTACAAAGATATCGCGAAGAAATTCTCCGAAGTGTGTGTAGGACATCTGGGCAAAGAGACCGATGTGGTGACCCTGCCGATTCAGCACGACTCTGCAGCCGAACTGGCGCAGCCGCTGGACGTGAAGGACTGGAAAAAAGGCGAGTGTGACCTGATCCCGGGCGTGACAGCGCCGCACATTATTCCCGTTGAACGTGACTACCCGGCAACGTACGAACGCTTTACCTCTATCGGCCCGCTGATGGAAAAAATCGGTAACGGGGGTAAAGGGATTGCGTGGAATACCCAGAGCGAAATGGACCTGCTGCGTAAGCTCAATTACACCAAAGCGGACGGCCCGGCCAAAGGCCAGCCAATGCTGAACACGGCCATTGATGCTGCAGAAATGATCCTGACTCTGGCACCGGAAACCAACGGTCACGTGGCGGTGAAAGCATGGGCGGCACTGAGTGAGTTTACCGGTCGCGATCATACCCATCTCGCGACGAATAAAGAGGAAGAGAAGATCCGCTTCCGCGATATTCAGGCTCAGCCGCGCAAAATTATCTCCAGCCCGACCTGGTCTGGCCTGGAAGATGAACACGTCTCCTACAACGCTGGCTACACCAACGTTCACGAACTGATCCCATGGCGTACCCTGTCCGGTCGTCAGTCCCTGTATCAGGATCACCAGTGGATGCGCGACTTCGGTGAGAGCCTGCTGGTTTATCGTCCGCCAATCGATACCCGCTCCGTGAAAGCGGTAATGGGTACGAAATCGAACGGTAACCCGGAGAAGGCGCTGAACTTCCTGACGCCACACCAGAAGTGGGGCATTCACTCCACCTACAGCGACAACCTGCTGATGCTGACGTTGTCCCGCGGTGGCCCAATTGTGTGGATGAGCGAGACGGACGCCAAAGATCTGGGCATTGAAGATAATGACTGGATCGAAGTGTTCAACAGCAACGGTGCGCTGACGGCGCGTGCGGTTGTCAGCCAGCGTGTCCCGGCCGGGATGACCATGATGTACCACGCGCAGGAACGTATCGTTAACCTGCCGGGTTCTGAAATCACCGAGCAGCGCGGCGGCATTCACAACTCCGTGACCCGTATTACGCCAAAACCGACGCACATGATCGGCGGCTATGCGCAGCTGGCCTACGGCTTTAACTACTACGGCACGGTAGGATCTAACCGCGATGAGTTCGTGGTGGTACGTAAGATGAAGAATATTAACTGGTTAGACGGCGAAGGTAATGACCAGGTACAGGAGAGCGTAAAATGAAAATTCGTTCACAAGTCGGCATGGTGCTGAATCTGGATAAATGCATCGGCTGTCATACCTGCTCAGTCACCTGTAAAAACGTCTGGACCAGCCGCGAAGGGATGGAGTACGCGTGGTTCAATAACGTGGAAAGTAAACCCGGCACAGGCTTCCCAACCGACTGGGAAAACCAGGAGAAATGGAAGGGCGGCTGGATCCGTAAAATCAACGGTAAACTGCAGCCGCGCATGGGTAACCGTGCGATGCTTCTCGGTAAAATCTTCGCCAACCCGCATCTGCCGGGCATCGATGATTACTACGAGCCGTTTGATTACGACTACCAGAACCTGCACAACGCGCCGGAAAGCAAACATCAGCCGATCGCACGTCCACGCTCGCTCATTACCGGACAGCGTATGGATAAGATCACCAGCGGTCCAAACTGGGAAGAGATTCTGGGCGGCGAGTTCGAAAAACGCGCCAAAGACCAGAACTTCGAGAACATGCAGAAGGCGATGTACGGCCAGTTCGAAAACACCTTCATGATGTATCTGCCGCGTCTGTGCGAGCACTGCCTTAACCCGGCGTGCGTGGCGACCTGTCCGAGCGGAGCCATCTATAAGCGTGAAGAAGATGGCATTGTGCTGATCGACCAGGACAAGTGTCGCGGCTGGCGTATGTGTATTACCGGTTGCCCGTACAAAAAAATCTACTTCAACTGGAAGAGCGGCAAGTCTGAGAAGTGCATCTTCTGCTATCCGCGTATTGAAGCCGGTATGCCAACCGTCTGCTCTGAGAGCTGCGTGGGCCGTATTCGTTACCTCGGCGTGCTGCTGTACGACGCGGACGCGATTGAAAATGCAGCCAGCACCGAGAACGAGAAAGATCTCTATCAGCGTCAGCTGGACGTCTTCCTCGATCCTAACGATCCGAAAGTGATTGAGCAGGCGCTGAAAGACGGCATTCCGCAGAGCGTGATTGACGCGGCGCAGCAGTCTCCGGTGTACAAAATGGCGATGGACTGGAAGCTGGCGCTGCCGCTGCATCCGGAATACCGCACGCTGCCGATGGTCTGGTACGTGCCGCCGCTGTCTCCGATCCAGTCTGCTGCGGATGCAGGTGAACTCGGCAGCAACGGCATTCTGCCAGACGTGGAAAGCCTGCGTATTCCGGTTCAGTATCTGGCAAACCTGTTAACCGCAGGGGATACCCAGCCGGTCCTGCTGGCGCTGAAACGTATGCTGGCGATGCGCCACTTCAAACGCGCTGAAACCGTTGACGGTGTTAACGATACCCGTGCACTGGAAGCGGTAGGTCTGACCGAAGCCCAGGCGCAGGAGATGTACCGTTACCTGGCGATTGCCAATTACGAAGACCGTTTCGTGGTGCCGAGCAGCCACCGTGAACTGGCTCGCGAAGCCTTCCCGGAGAAAAATGGCTGTGGCTTTACTTTTGGCGACGGTTGCCACGGTTCAGACACGAAATTCAATCTCTTCAACAGCCGCCGCATTGATGCCCTGGATGTGACGAGCAAAACGGAGCCGCACCAATGATTGAACTTGTCATTGTTTCGCGTCTGCTCGAGTACCCGGATGCTGCGCTTGCGCAGCATCAGCAGGAGCTCTTTGATGCACTCGCGTCATCTGAAAATCTTGAGAAAGAGGATGCCCAGACACTGGCCGTTTTCCTCCGGGACCTGTTAGCGCGCGATTTACTGGATGCGCAGGCGGATTACAGCCAGCTGTTTGACCGCGGACGCGCGACGTCGCTGCTGCTGTTCGAACATGTTCACGGTGAATCACGTGACCGCGGTCAGGCGATGGTTGACCTGATGGGACAGTACGAGCAACACGGCCTGCAGCTCGACAGCCGCGAGCTGCCGGACCACCTGCCGCTCTACCTTGAGTATCTGGCGCAGTTGCCTAAAGAGGAGGCGCTGGGGGGGCTGCAGGACATCGCGCCGATCCTGGCGTTGCTCGGCGCACGACTTCAGCAGCGCGAGAGCCGTTACGCGGTACTGTTCGACCTGCTGGTGAAACTCGCCAACGCATCGGTCGACAGTGAAAAAGTTGCGGAGAAGATCGCCGATGAAGCCCGCGATGATACGCCACAGGCGCTGGATGCGGTCTGGGAGGAAGAGCAGGTGAAATTCATGGCTGACCAGAACTGCGGTGAGTCTGAAATCTCTGCTCACCAACGTCGTTTTGCCGGAGCCGTTGCCCCGCAATATTTGAATATCTCTAACGGAGGACAGCAATAATGCACTTCCTGAATATGTTCTTCTTTGACATTTACCCGTATATCGCGGGCACCGTGTTCCTGGTGGGAAGCTGGCTGCGTTATGACTACGGCCAGTACACCTGGCGTGCTGCCTCCAGCCAGATGCTCGATCGCAAAGGGATGAACCTGGCTTCTAACCTGTTCCACATCGGGATCCTGGGGATTTTTGCGGGTCACTTCCTCGGAATGCTGACGCCGCACTGGATGTATGAGTCATTCCTGCCGATTGAGGTGAAGCAGAAAATGGCGATGATTGCCGGCGGTGCCTGCGGCGTGATGACGCTGGTGGGCGGTTTACTGCTGCTTAAACGCCGTCTGTTCAGCCCGCGCGTTCGCGCGACCACCACCGGCGCGGACATTCTGATTTTGTCCCTGCTGATGGTGCAGTGTGCGCTGGGTCTGCTGACCATTCCGTTCTCGGCTCAGCATATGGATGGCAGCGAAATGATGAAGCTGGTCGGCTGGGCGCAGTCTGTGGTGACTTTCCACGGTGGTGCGTCTGAGCACCTTGACGGTGTGGCGTTTATCTTCCGCGTGCACCTGGTGCTCGGGATGACGCTGTTTGTGCTGTTCCCGTTCTCTCGTCTGGTGCATATCTGGAGCGCACCGGTGGAGTATCTGACGCGCAAATATCAGATTGTTCGCGCCCGTCGCTAATTCACTGAAAACTGACACGGGAGCAGGACGCTCCCGTTAATTTCAGATTGTGTAAAGAAGGGGCTCCTATATTATTAGCGGTTGGATTAGCTAGTGAAGGGAGCACTGGTGTGGGCCAATCAACAGAGCCGGAAATTTCGGCCGCAATAAAAATTATCTCAACAGGCATTGCCTTGCCTGCTGAAAGACTGACATCCAGCGATCTGGATTCATGGTTAGGAAAACCGCCAGGCTACGTTGAAAAACGGTCCGGTATTCTTACCCGCTACCACGCTTCTCACACCGCCAGCCAGGCCGGGCTGGCCGCACAGGCGCTACATAACGCGCTACATGCCGGAACGATATCACCTGCTTCCATAGACCTGTTAATTTGTGCATCGGCTATTGCCATACAAGCGCTTCCCTGCAGTGCGGTTCATATTATCAAGGCGGCGGGTATGCCCGCGGGTATGGCGGGGTTTGATATTAACAGTAGCTGTGTCAGCTTTATTTCCGCCTTAGTAGTTGCTGCCGGTTTATTGAATACAGGCGCATATCGTCGCATCGCCATTGTTTCAGCTGATTTAGCATCGCGCGGCATTGACTGGAGCCACGAAGAGTCTTCGTTGATTTTCGGTGATGGTGCGGCGTGTGCGATCGTGGAGCGTGGTGACGGCAACAGCGGGATTATAACAAGCCTAATCGAGATGTACCCGGATGGCAGCGAACTCTGTGAAATCCGTGCGGGAGGAACGCGTCGCAACCCCAGAGCGGGCATGAGCGACAGTGATTTTATGTTCCATATGCAGGGTAAGGCGCTGTTCCGGTATGCCTCTTCGCTGATTGATGACTACTTCGCGCGGCTGCTGGGAAAATGCGGTCTGCAACTGTCGGATATCGGTACCGTCATTCCGCATCAGGCCAGCCATCTTTCTCTTGAACACATGCGTAAGCGGCTGGGTGTCCCTGAATCCATCTTAATTGATGTTTACCGTCACTACGGCAACCAGGTGGCCGCCTCCATCCCTACGGCGCTGCATGAAGCGGTAACCCATGGTCGTTTCACGCCGGGAAAACCCGCGATGCTTATTGGTACTGCAGCAGGCCTGACGCTGGCTGGCATGGTACTTATGCCATGAAGATCCTGGTGACAGGGGCAACCAGCGGGCTGGGGCGTAACGCTGTCCACTATTTGCTGGAACGTGGCTTTAGCGTAGTGGCGACGGGGCGTAATCAGGTCGAAGGTGCACATTTAAAGCATGTGGGCGCGACGTTTATCCCTCTCGACTTGTCCCAGGCGTCTCTGGACCAATGCGCCAGGCTCATGGAGGGGTGCGATGCCGTGTGGCACTGCGCAGCGAAATCTTCTCCCTGGGGAGGGCGGGACGCTTTCTGGCAGGCTAACGTCATTGCAACACAAAAACTGGCGATGGCTGCGGGCACCGCGGGCATTCCGCGTTTTGTCCACATTTCTACCCCTGCGGTCTACTTCGATTTTCAGCATCACTACGATCTTCCGGAAACCTACCTGGCGAACACATTTTCCAGCCACTATGCCAGCAGCAAACGGGCAGCCGAACGCATCATTGAAGATGCGGTGGCAAACTTCAGCGCGACTACGTTCATCATTTTGCGCCCGCGTGGGCTTTTCGGTCCCCATGATAAGGTGATCGTTCCTCGCCTGCTGCGTCAGCTCCATCATGACGGAGGGGTACTGCGTCTGCCCAGGGGAGGAGAAGCGCTTCTGGATTTGACCTTCGTACAAAACGTGGTCTTTGCTATGGAACGTGCAACCTTGGGCCAGCCTCTTTATTCCGGCAGCATCTATAACGTGACCAATCACCAGCCGCAGCGGCTGGTTGATATGCTTGACGCGTTGCTGCGTCAGCAGCTGGGGTTACGCTATCAGATCCGGTCAATTCCCTGGCCGGTGGTGTCACTGGCCGCGCGTGGCATGGAATTAGTCGGAAAGTGCATCAATAAGGAACCTCCCGTCACCCGTTACAGTGCGGGAACGGTTTGTTTCGATATGACGCTGAGCGCTAAAAAAGCCGTAGAGGAGTTGGGCTATACCCCGTGTTTCTCTATGGAAGAAGGCATCGCGTTAACGGGAGAATGGCTGAGGACGAATGGCAAAGATTACCGCGTTTGAAACAGGATATTGCACCCATATCGGCTGCATGGCTCTAAAAGGCGCTGGTCTCAGGGTGTGCAAATTTCCCTCTCGAGCCTGGCTCCTGGAGGTCGGTTCACACCGATGGCTATGGGATACCGGCTATTCCTCCTGGTTTGAACACTACACGCGCTCGGGCATTTTTCGCATTTACCGGCAAGTCACGCCGGTCTATTTCGACCCCAAACAGTCCCTGGCTCAACAGCTTTACGCACAAGGCCTGGTCGGGGGCGATATCGATGCGATTATCTTGTCGCACTTCCATGCCGATCACGTCGCAGGGCTGCGTGATTTCCCCGATGTTAGCTGTATTTGTTCTGGTGAGGGCTGGCAGCAGGTGAGAGCGCTGAGAGGATTTGCCGCCCTGCGTCAGGCATTTGTGCCAGGACTTTTCACCTCCGAGTTTGAGTCGTCATTGCGCTTCATTGAAGGTTTCGAAACCCTGAGGCTGCCCGAGGCGCTTGCTCCGTTTGAGCGGGGCTATGTTTTGCCGGACAGTCAGGGCGAAATTATTTTGATCCCGCTTGCAGGCCATGCGGCCGGACACTTCGGGGCATTCGTCCTGACAGAGGACGGCTGGACACTTTTGGCCGCAGATGCGGCCTGGTCTCCTGACAATTACCGGGAGATGCGCGGTCCTTCACGGCTTGCCAGTCTGGTGATGTCCGATCCCTCTGCTTATTACCAGACGCTCCGGCAACTCAATCAACTCTGGAAAAACGGTAAAGTGGATATTCGTCTGTGTCATGAGGGCGATTTGTGAACCTCATTATGTTGATGTGTCGCTATTTCTGCACCCGCAGACGGCGTTTTACCGAACGTGAAAAACTGGAGAGATGGCAGGAAAAAAAACTGCATCGCTTCAGGCGGAACGTGTTATCGAAAAGCCCATGGTTTCAACGATTTCTAGCGGTGCCGTTCGGACAGTGGCCGCTGATGGACAAGGCGCTGATGCTGACGCATTTCGATGAGATGAACACTGAAGGTCTTAAGCGTGACGCGCTGATGGCCTGCGCGCTGAAAAGTGAACAAAACCGGGACTTCAGTCCGAAAATAGGCCGATTTAGCGTGGGCCTGTCATCAGGTACTTCTGGCAGACGCGGGTTATTTGTTGTCAGTCCGAAGGAGCAGCAAATTTGGGCGGCAGGTATTCTTGCAAGGGCCTTACCGGACGGTCTTTTTGCCCGGGAACGGGTTGCACTGTTTCTGAGGGCAAATAATAACCTTTACCAGAGTGTGAGCAGCCGCTGGTTGAGCCTGGAATTTTACGATTTACTGGCGCCGTTTCAGCCGCAATTGCGCCATGTAGAACGGTTTTCCCCGACGATCATTGTTGCCCCCGCACAGGTATTACGTGCGCTGGCGCTGGCGGTACTGGACGGAACGCTGCAGCTGAATGTCAAAAAGGTGATTTCTGTCGCCGAAGTTCTGGAGGAACAGGACAGGGCACTTATCCACCAGGTATTTGGTAGCGTGGGTGAAATCTATCAGGCAACAGAGGGTTTTTTAGCTTCAACCTGTTCTTTTGGGACGTTACATCTGAACGAGGAGTTTATTCACGTCGAGCCCCACTGGCTGGATGAGAAGCGCTTTACGCCTGTTATCACCGATTTCACCCGCAGCACGCAGCCCATCGTCCGTTACCGCCTTGATGACATACTGGTTGCCCGCGAGGCGCGGTGCCCGTGTGGAAGTGCGGCGCGCGCGATTGAGCGTATTGAGGGTCGACAGGACGATCAACTCCTTCTCCCGGATAGCACGGGCAAACCGCAGGTTATTTTTGCCGACCCCTGCAGCCGCGTGCTGGCCGTCACGCTCCCACTTACCGCAGACTATCGCCTGGTACAAACAGAAGCAGAGAGACTGTGTCTTACCGCGGATTGTGACGCAGCAATACTTCCTCACTGCCGCGACGCGCTGAATGAGCTGTTTACGTTACAGGGAATAGACACTTCCCGGCTGGTATGGGCGCTGCAGTCCCGAAGCGTATCACCGAACTTTGACGCAAAACGACGGCGCATAGTTCGTGAATGGGGAAAAGAATGAGTGAATTACTGCAACGCCTCAAGCAGATGCTATTGGGGTGGGGGTCGGTCGGGGTCGTTTATTCACTTTGCGACAGGTTACAGGGTGAAGGTTATCGTTTAACCCCACTACGGGTTGACGCGTTAATTCCCTTTTCGCCTGATGCGGTGTGGCTCTACTTGTCCTTTTTCTTGATTGTCCCGTTGGGATATTTATTAACGCCGTATAACCGAGTGCGGTGGCTTGCCCGGTCTATGCAATTTTCGGCGCTGGGGGCAGGCATCATATATCTGTTATGGCCGACCACCATGGTGTATCCCACGCTGGCAGGAGAGGGTGTTTCTTCCAGAGTATTGGGATGGCTGGTCTCTGTCGATTCCCGTCAAAATTGCTTTCCCTCTTTGCACGCTGCGCTGACGGCACTCGCCGTCTGGGCGATAGCGGCAGGGCGTTTACGCTGGATGACGGTTGCAAGCGTCATCTGGGCGTGTGCTATTGCCTACTCTATTCTTCAGCTGAGAAGACATCTGTTTATTGATTTAATGGCGGGTGTTTTGCTGGCAGGGGCCAGTGTATGGCTGGCAGGGCATCTGGACGTGCGCAGACAAAAATATAAAGGAATACCCGGTGAGTGAACTCCTGTTTCCCGTTCTTTTTATGCTGTTTTTCGTGTGTGCTGAGGCCTGTATTCTTCAGTTCACACGGCGGCAGAATATTGACTGGCTCGATATCATTTTCAATCTCAATTCCGGGCACATTATGCTGTGGTTTTTCCGGTGCCTGGAGGTGCTTTGCTACGGATTTGTGCTGGAACACTTTAGCCTGAATCTTTTTGAGGGATGGTCTGCCGTCGGGGTATGGCTCTTTACATTGTTAGCATGGGACGTTGGTTTCTACTGGCTTCATCGTCTCCATCACCAGCTTCGGCTACTGTGGGCTGTTCACGTTGTTCACCATCAGGGGGAGAACTATAACCTGTCGCTGGGGGTGCGAAATTCCTGGTACTCGTCATTAACGTCAATCCCTTTCTTTTTGGTGTTAGCGCTGGCTGGCGTACCGCTGAGTGTCTTTCTGGCGGTTTCCATCGTGCATTACAGCATTCAGTTTTTTAACCATAACGCATTAACGCCAACGCTGGGATGGCTGGAAAAGGTATTTGTTACCCCGACACATCATCGCGTTCATCACCTTAATAATAAGCGCTATGCCGACACCAACTACGGTGGCACCTTTATTTTCTGGGATAAATTATTCGGTACGTTCTGCGAGATGCCCTCGCAGGAGAAGTCGACCTATGGGGTAAAAGGCAGGAAGCCATCGTTAAACCCGATGCAGGAAAGTAATCTTCCTTTTTTGCAAATGGCAGGTATTTTGAAAACGGTTCGCCTCCGACATCGCCAGTTTGACTGTTCGATATTAATGACAGGTGTCGGGGCTATTCTGTTGTTTGCGCTCGTTCTGGGCTACATCCAGCGCTACGGATACAGCATAGATAACGTGGGCGCTGCGCAGTCCCTGTTGTTTATATTGCTGGCAGCTGGCTCTGTCGCATTGGGTGGGATCAGCGAGGGTCAGCGCTGGGGAGTGATGATGTGGTGTCTGGTCACGCTCTCTTTACCGCTGCTTTTCTTGGGTTACTGGGGCTGGAATCACGTCTATTGGGTTGCAGTTATGGCGGCACTGGCCGCACACGGTATTGCACTCACCTGTGGTCTTGGGCGCAGATCAAAAAGGGGGATAAGTGAACCAGTTTAATCCTGACAAGCGGTTGACCTTTCCCGCCGATCCCCCCGGGCTGGTTGCAGCACTTCACAGCGAAACACGCGCGTTGTTAACAGAACGGGGCGATCATCGCTATGCAGATGGCCGAATGCTGGTTAAAACAGTGATGCTGGCTGGTGGCTGTATTGGAAGTTATGCGTTAGCGCTTCATCAGAGTGACCTGACCCTGTATTTTTCATGGTATTTTGCCGCCATCGTTTTCACGATGTTGCTGACCGTGAACGTCGTGCATGATGCGTCTCATAATGCCTTTCTGAAAAGTAAAAAAGCTAACGCGTGGGTAAACCGTATTGTCGCTATCCCACTCGGCCTGGATCCCGATTGCTGGCGCGTTCGCCATGTCAGATTTCATCATGGATTCACCAACATAGAATGTTACGATCCGGACACCGCAGAAAATGGTCTTATGCGCCAGACGCCCTGGCAGCGCTGGCGCCCCTTTATGCGGGCGCAGCGCTACTACTGGCCGTTGGTCGCCGCATTAACCTTCCCCTGGTATATCTGGATTGTTGACTGGCTCGACAGAGGGGGATATACACCGGTGACGCCTCATCTGGCGCAGCAGGGTATTATCGGCTGGACGTTTTTTTTGACGGGTAAAGCCTTGCACGCAGCATTCAGCCTCGTGTTACCCATGTGGTTATTGGCCGACAGATTTAGCGCCGGTTCAATTTTGCTGACCTATATGCTCTGTCAGATGATCTCTTCTCTGATATTCGTCATGCTCGTCATCGGGACGCACTGGGCAAAGGGCAGCGCTCAGCTCCCCCCTGACGGGGGCAAAATGGCTCAAGGCAGGCTTTCCCATACCTTTGCAACGACCTTTGACTGGTCGACACGGCCCGCGTTCATGGGTTACTGGCTGGGTGGCCTCAATCTTCATCTGACTCACCATCTTTTCCCGCACTGGAGTCATCGCCATTATCCTCAGTTGAGCCGAATCATCGAGGATGTCGCCGCGCGAGAAGGGCTAGATTATCGACGGCTCACCCTCGCCGATTTAATGTCTCTCCAGCAGCGTTTTCTCAGGCGCATGGGTGAACGCCCTGAGCGACACGGAGAATGGTCGTGAAGATTATGGTCACCGGAGCATCGGGTTTCATTGGCGGGGCTTTTATCCGGCGTTTTGCCGATACTGACGGCGTTTCGCTGTGCGGCGTCGGGCGCCGTGCACATGTCGAGTTGCCCGCATCAGTTGAGTATTACGCACTTGGGTTAGACCAGCTTCATACGCTTGATGTCGTACCCGATGTGGTTATTCACGCGGCAGGAAGGACTTCGCCCTGGGGTAGTGAGCACGATTATTACCGGGATAACGTTGAGACGACCCGGCATGTTATCGATTTTTGCCGTCATCGTGGCTTCCCACGACTCATATTTATTTCAAGTGCGGCGGTTTACTACCGTTTTGCGCACCAGCCAGGACTGCGTGAATGTGATGCTATCGGCCCCGAATTTAGCAGCCAATATGGGCGCACAAAACGTCAGGCAGAGTGCCTTGTTGAGACGTATCAGGGTGAGAAAACCATTTTTCGCCCTTGTGCCGTATTTGGTGAAGGCGATCGCTTGCTCTTACCGCCTCTGTTGGCTGCGGCTAAAAAAGGAAAGCTGCCCTCTATCCTTAGCCGCGGTGTAAAAGTGCAGGCCGACATTATGCACGTCGATGTGCTAGGGGATTACCTGATGCGTGCCGTGAAACGCAGTCATCTCCGCCCGTGTTATAACATCTCCGCCAGTCAATCTGTCGAAATCCATCGGCTGTTATGTGACGTCTTGCAGCAGTTGGGTTTGCCTCAACCGCATAAAACTGTGCGCCTGGGAACAGCGATGTGTTTTGCTGGCATACTTGAAAGGCTGTGGCGCTGGCTGCCGTTGCCGGGAGAACCGCCGATTACCCGTTTTGGCGTTGCCGTCTTTGGCTACACTAACACCCTGAATGTTACGCGTATGCTGGATGACTTTGGTCCACCTTCAATGGATTTTGACGTCAGCCTGCGTACATTTTTACAACAACTCAAGGAAGAGCGCCTGTGTTAATTATCGCAATAGCATGGCTGGCCATTCTGCTTTTCAAAGTCTGTATCACGCAGAAAATGCTTACAGCCACAAGGGATAACATCTCTCGCTCTTTCAGCGACATTACGGTCATGCAACCCATACTCAGCGGTGATCCTGCGTTAGAGACGGTGTTGGCCGCGAGTCTTCAAAATTTGCCTGGCGCAACGTTTCTTTGGCTGACTGACGTGGACGATGCGGAGGCCGCAAGGGTAACGCAGCGGTTGCAGACGCGTTACCCTCAGAGCGCTATTCATATCTGCGCATACCCTGAAGCGCCGGAAGGGATAAATCCAAAGTTATATAAGCTTGAGCAAGGAAGAAAGCAGGTTAAGACCCTGAAGGTCCTGATTTTAGATGACGATGCGGTACTGACGGCGACATCGCTGAACACGATGCTTGCCGCGCTTGATGATCATTCGCTTGTCACCGCGCTACCCTGGTATGTGGCTACCGACAACTTACCGTCGCGACTGCTGGCACAATTTGTAAATGATAACTCAGCGCTGACGTATCTGCCGTTGCTGCCTTTTGTCAGACCGTTAACGCTAAATGGCATGTGCTACCTGTTACCTTTACGTGTGCTGGAAAGCGTGGGGGGATTTTCGCCCATCCTTCGACATCTGACCGATGATCTCGCGCTGGCAACGCTTCTTACTCAGCAAGGGGTAAGCATCGTACAGTCTGTCGCGCCTGTGAGCGTACAAACTAGCGTACCTGACGTCAGACGGTATTTTCGTCAGATGCACCGCTGGTTTTTGTTCGCCACATTGTTGATGCGTGAGAAGCCTGCCGGTACGAATCTGGCAATCTTTCTTCTTCAGGGTTTACATCCGTTACTGCTTTGGGCGATGGTGGTGCTCGCATTCAGTGGGGGGATAAATTGCGTGTTACTGGCGGTGGTCCTTCTCGTTCGCCACGTTGCCTTGCGCCGTATACAGCGCTTAGTGTCAGAGACTATTTCCGCAAGGCCGGTGATGTCGGTGTTATCAGAGCTGTTGCAGCCTGTGCATTTAATTCATGCCTTGTTCAACCGGAATATCCACTGGCGTTCACGTCGCTATCGCGTTTTCAGCAATGACCGCTTCAGCTCATTGTGACCGGCATGCGACTTAACATCGCTTTTATCACGGGAAGAAGCCGTCCCGGCAACCTTGCGCTCAGCCCGGTGCAGAGTTTGTTCCTCCAGTCTTTGCTGACGGAAGGGGCCATGCCTGTTACTGAAAATTTCCCCTGGATACCTCAAACCCAGCCATGGTGTGATACGGGTTTATTGCGTGCAAGTTGCAGCAATGCGCGGGACTACCTCACTTCTCGCAGGGCAGCGTTTGGCGAGCGCTATCGAAACATTGCGATCGCGTTGCTGGAATCGGCGGATCACACGCTGTTACTTTCCGGAAGCTGTGGACTGGAACTCTTTAATAATCTTCACCTGCCGTCCTCAGTCCTGTCTCGCGTGAGTATTTTGGCTTACGGCCCCGTGGCTCGTCAGCGTCCTGACTGCCATCATCTTTTGGTTCAGGGGCAGCAAGACTGGATTTCTCGCCTTTGGTTTCACCAGGCGGACGAGCGCATACCCTGCGGTCATATGGACTATCTCTCGCAGCCGGAGCTGGTCTGTTTATGTCAGCGATTTATAAATCAAATACGGAAATAGAGTCTGATATGCAACGCTTGTTTGATCTGATTCCTGACAACGTCACGCGAATTGATTTGTTGGCCCCGCCATTTTCCGGACATTTGCATCCCGTGCTGACAATGGGGAGGGCGCTTTCAGCGCATTATCAGGTCCGTATTATCAGTACTCGCGGTGCCAGCGCGCGGATTGCGGCGTCCGGACTGCAAGGACTCATTCTTGACGGCGATTTCGATACACCGTTAGTGTCGATCGCCAATCCAAAATATGCCGTAAAGACGCATCCTGTGAGGCTTTATCGTCAGTTTCGTTCAGTCGTGGGCCTGCTTAAGGGTTTTGCTGACGAACTTGAGAGGGCGTGGCATCGGGAAGGCGTGCCGGATTTGGTCATCGCCGACTTTACACTTCCCGTCGTGGGGCCTGTCTGTACCCGGATGAAGGTTCTCTGGTGGAGTAGCTTGCCGTCGCCGTGCGTTCTTGAAGCGCCGGACGGCCCACCCGCTTATTGTGGTGGGCTGATGCCGGCCATCACCGCGTGGGAACGGATAAGCCACCTGATCCACAGGAAAAAAGTCAGGTTGTTCAAGAGTCTTGTTTTTTGGTTTTTTCGCGGTGTAATTCGTCAGACGGGCATAACCCGGCTTTATCGGTCTGACGGCAGTGAAACGGCATATTCACCCTTGCGCATTCTCGCTCTGGGCGAAAAAGAGATGGAATTTGAGCGGACCTGGCCTGAATCGGTAGCCTTTATTGGACCTGCGCTGTACACGCCGCCTGCAGATGGAGAGAAACCGACCTTCATTGAAGGAAAGCGGCATGTCCTGATTACGCTGGGTACACATCTGGACTGGCATAAAGATGACGTAGCGAAAGCGGCAACAGCTCTGGCGAAAACGATGCCAGACTGGGTGTTCCATTTCACGGATGGCAGCCTGGAAAGTGCGGAATGTGAGCGGGCAGGGAATTTCTTACGTATGCATTGGGTTGATTATGATGCCTGGTTATCTCGTTACGATGTCGTGATACACCACGGCGGGGCGGGGATTATGTGGCACTGTATTCAAAAAGGGATCCCGGCCCTGGTGTACCCGGTTGACTACGATCAGTTCGATCATGCCGCCCGGGTCGAGTTTTTCAGAAAAGGTATCTGGCTGCGCGGCGGACTCAGGCAACTTGAACAGGCTCGTGAACATCTCCTCACGTTAATCCGCAAGGATTAGCCTGTTCGCCCCCGACGCTAATTTGCTGATTTGATCCCAACCCCGCACTCGCGGGGTTTTTTCTCGCCCCAGCCCAGGTTATTACCTGCCGCCGCAAACAGTATCAATGCACCACCAGCCAGTTGCGTGATATTCAGCGAGTGTCCGAACACCACGTTATCGACAATTATGGCCACCACGGGATAGATAAAAGACAGAGAACCGGTAACGGGCGTCGGGAGCTTCTGGATCGCGCTATACAGCAACTGATACATGATCCCAGTGTGGACGACACCTAACGTCAGTAAAATCGGCCATGGGAAATCAGCTGAAAATGTCGGCTGGTGGGCGAAGGGCAACAGCATGACCACGCCGGTCAGTACCTGAATAAAGGCGATATGCTGGGGCGCAACTGATTTCAGTCTGCGGGCGATTATGGCTGTCAGTGCGTAGAAGAAAGCGGCCCCCATCGCCAGACCGATTCCTGCGAGCCAGCCTTCGCCCTGTGCGCCATTCAGCTCACTGGAGAGCAGGATGACCACGCCGCCAAAGGCGAGAACGAGCCAACCCCATTTCACCAGGCTCACGCGTTCACCTAAAAACATCCCCATCAACACCAGCATAAACGGCTGAGTGTTATAAACCACGGTAGACAGGCCGATTGAAATACGTTCATAAGCCGCGAACAGCAGCAACCAGTTCACCACTAACGCAACACCGCCCAGAATTGCCAGCAACAGCGTGACCCGGGTGAGGGGACTAAATGGTTTTCGACTTATTCGGATGAAAATAAAAAGGGCCATTGCCCCGATCAGGCATCGCCAGAAAACCACTTCCGTCACCGGCAGGCCGGAAAGCAGAACAAACGCGCCAATCGAGCCGGAAATTAACATCGCCAGGCTCATCTGCCAGACGCCTTTTTGTACATCACCCATTATTCACCTCCTGATTAATGACGATATTGTCGAATACCGCTGTCGGGAATAACATGGCTGATATAAGGTGAAATACAGTGATGGCTTTTTTAAATTAGGTAAAAACGATGGAAAACCTTCTCGATGATATCGATCGCCAAATCCTGGCCTGTCTGGTTGAGGATGCGCGCATGTCGCTAAAGGTACTCAGCGGACGTATTGGACTGACATCTCCCAGTACAGCAGAGCGTCTGAAAAGGCTGGAAGAGCGTGGGGTGATTGAAGGGTATGGCGCGCGCGTCAATCTGACGGCGTTGGGGTATACGTTGCAGGCGCTGGTGCGGGTTCGTCCTTTACCGGGGTTACTGCAAAAGGTAGATAAATACATTCAGGCCATGCCGGAATGTATTGAGAGCGATAAAGTCACCGGTGAAGACTGCTTTGTTATCAGGCTGGTCGTGCGGTCGATTGAGCAACTGGATGCGTTGCTTGATGGTCTGGCGGAACATGCTCAGTGTAATACGTCGATCGTAAAAAGTTCACCGGTGAAGCGCCGGTTGCCACCAATGTGATCGTCTGTTGCTATGCATGACACATCGTTTGAAATACATCACTGGATTGGCTTTGAGATGATGGTGGTGGGGGAAGGATTCGAACCTTCGAAGTCGATGACGGCAGATTTACAGTCTGCTCCCTTTGGCCGCTCGGGAACCCCACCACGGGGTAATGCTATTTACTGGCCTGCTTCCTGCTGGAAGCGGGGCGCATCATATCAAATGAGACGCCCCTGTAAAGCGTTACCACAATAAAAATAAACTGGTTGCCTGAATTTTACGCGTTAAGCTGTAAAGCTAACCAGTTCATTTTCTTGTCGATTAAAGAATAATCGTTCTGTTACCGTAAACGAACACACGTTGCGCCAGCACCTGATAGAGCGCACGACTGAGTACGTTCTTCTCTACGTCACGCCCGGCGCGCATCATATCTTCTGCGGTATAGGTATGATCCACGTGAATCACGTCCTGCATAATGATTGGGCCTTCGTCCAGGTTGTCATTCACGTAGTGCGCGGTGGCACCGATGATTTTCACACCGCGTTCGTACGCCTGGTGATAAGGACGTGCACCGATAAAGGCTGGCAGGAATGAGTGATGGATGTTGATGATCTTGTTCGGGAAACGTGCCACGAAGGATGGGGTCAGCACACGCATGTATTTCGCCAGTACCACGTAATCCGGGTTATGCGCTTCGATAGCATTGGCCATCAGGTTGTCATGTTCTTCACGGGTATGGCCTTCATGGCTGACCAGCTCAAACGGAATATCAAAACGTTCAACCAGCGTGCGCAGCGTCTCGTGGTTACCGATAACGGCAGCGATTTCAACATCGAGGCCACCGTAGTTTGCTTTCATCAACAGATCGCCAAGACAGTGGGCTTCTTTCGTCACAAGAATAACAACGCGACGACGGCCAGCGGGTGTCAGTTCACGCACGGAGCCTTCAGGCAGCGCGCTGTCGAGATCGGCAAGCAGGGTGGTGTCGTTGAAAATCCCTTCGAGTTCGGTACGCATAAAGAAGCGTCCGGTACGGTGGTCAACGAACTCGTTGTTCTGCACGATATTCAGTTCATGCTTATAACAAATGTTGGTAATTCGTGCGATCAGCCCTTTTTGATCGGGACAGATGGTGCGCAGAACTTTACGTTGTAGTGATTGCATCGCCGGGAAATCCTGTTTGAGTATTTGCGAAGTCTGGGTTGTCAGGCATTACTGCCCGCAACACTTTTTAAATTTTTTACCTGAACCACAAGGGCAGGGATCGTTACGACCAAACTGTGGGCGCGTTCCGTCAATATAATACCATTGCCCGCTTTCCTTTAAGAACCGGGAACGTTCGATAATGGCACCGGGCTTATTGCGTTCGATAAAGCGGGCAACGAAGCTGACATAACCTTCATCAGCATCACTTCCCGTTGACGATTCATAGACGGTAAGGCCGAGCCATTGGGTATTAGCAAACCCGGCTTCAATATCCTGTCTGAAATCGGCAGCGTGGCAGGATGGGTGCCAGGTTTTAATCAGGTAGTCTGCGTCTTTGATCACAAAAGCAGTATACCGTGAACGCATGAGGTGTGACGGGTCTGGTGCAACCTGATCGCCAGACAGATATCGCTGGCAACATAGGCTATACTCCAGAGCGCTACCACAAGGGCAGAGTTGAGACACGATTCTCTTCCTGGAACAAAAAATAAGGGCGTTAAACGCTTCGGGTAGCACCATGTTAACTGAGCAGTTGCGTTGATGCTATGTCAGGAATCCAGGGGACGTAAAACAGGGCTAATGAGAAAGGTTAAAATTGGACTGGCGCTGGGCTCAGGTGCAGCCCGGGGATGGTCGCACATCGGCGTGATAAATGCCTTAAAGCAGATGGGCATTGACGTTGATATTGTTGCAGGGTGTTCAATCGGATCGCTTGTGGGGTCCGCATACGCGTGCGGAAAGCTTCCGGAACTTGAAACCTGGGTACGCTCCTTCAGTTACTGGGACGTATTGCGCCTGATGGATCTCTCGTGGCAGCGCGGTGGGTTGCTGCGCGGTGAACGGGTCTTTAACCAGTTCCGTCAGATTATGCCTCTCGATGACTTCAGTCATTGTCAGTTACCCTTCGGTGCCGTTGCGACGAACCTCAGTACCGGCCGCGAACTCTGGCTTACCGAAGGGGATATCCATCTTGCCGTTCGCGCGTCCTGCAGCATGCCGGGCTTAATGGCCCCTGTTCCGCACAACGGTTACTGGCTTGTCGACGGAGGCGTTGTTAACCCGGTCCCCATTTCCCTGACCCGCGCTATGGGTGCCGATATCGTTATTGCTGTGGATTTACAGCACGACGCTCATCTGATGCAACAAGACCTGATGCCAGTCAATCTTCAGAGTGAAGATGCCGAGGGCGAAAAACTGGCCTGGCATGAGCGTCTGCGCGGACGTCTCGGGCGCATGGCCGCCCGGCGTGCGGTAACGGCACCCACGGCGATTGAAATTATGACGACCTCAATCCAGGTCCTGGAGAACCGCCTCAAGCGCAACCGCATGGCTGGCGACCCGCCGGATATTCTGCTTCAGCCGTATTGTCCGCAAATTTCTACCCTTGATTTCCATCGGGCTGAGGCCGCCATCGCAGCGGGCTCGTTAGCCGTCGAAAAGAAAATAGATGAGTTGCTGCCTTTTGTGCGAACAGCACGTTAAGCACCTTTTTTTGACTACTTCAGCAAAATCTGACAGGCGACAGTGCCGATAGCATGCCACTATGTAGTTACTGTCAGCCAGGGGAGGAACCATGACGAAGCCATTGGCCGGAAAACACATTTTGATTGTTGAAGACGAGCCCGTTTTCCGATCGCTACTGGATTCGTGGTTATCATCACTGGGGGCAAATACTTCACTGGCTGACGATGGCATCGACGCGCTGGAAAAAATGGTCAATATCACGCCTGATCTGATGATTTGTGACCTTGAGATGCCACGGATGAATGGACTGAAGCTGGTCGAACATCTGCGCAATGAAGCCAACCAGATGCCGATACTGGTGATTTCCGCCACAGAGAACATGGCGGATATAGCCAAAGCCTTACGTCTGGGGGTTCAGGATATTCTGCTAAAACCGGTTAAAGATCTTAGCCGGCTTCGTGAAACCGTCTTAGCCTGTCTTTATCCCAATATGTTTAATTCCCGGGTTGAGGAAGAGGAACGCCTTTTCCAGGACTGGGACGCCTTAGTGAGTAATCCCCCTGCGGCGGCGAAACTGTTGCAAGAACTTCAACCGCCGGTGCAACAAAATATTTCTCACTGTCGTGTGAATTATCGCCAGCTGGTGGCCGCTGACCAGCCAGGGCTGGTGCTCGATATTGCGCCATTATCGGATTCAGACCTTGCATTTTATTGTCTTGATGTCACCCGGGCAGGGGATAATGGTGTATTAGCCGCGTTATTACTTCGCGCGCTATTTAACGGGTTGCTGCAGGAACAACTCTCCCATCAGGGACAGCGGCTTCCCGAGTTAGGCAGTTTACTCAAACAGGTAAACCAGCTTTTTCGTCAGGCCAATTTACCCGGACAGTTTCCGCTGTTGGTAGGTTATTACCACAGCGGTTTGAAAAATCTTATCCTCGTTTCCGCGGGGCTTAATGCCTCGCTGAATACCGGGGAACATCATATTCAGGTCAGTAACGGTGTACCGCTTGGAACATTGGGTACGGCTTATCTTAATCAAATTAGCCATCGCTGTTCCTCCTGGCAGTGCCAAATTTGGGGTGCCGGGGGACGGCTACGCTTAATGTTGTCCACGGAATAAGCAGTTGGATCTTAATTTTAAGATTGCTTTACCTGTGATTTATGGGGAGTGCTACTATCGCTGCCCGGAATCATGCGTATTTGTCCTAATTGATCGGCAACGCGTTCTTTTCAGACCCGGACTGCGGGATGAGGCTGATATACTTAACGCGTTATTTATTGCATAAAAGTTCAAAACTTGAACAGCTCAGGAGAATTTGAATGGCTGCCCTAAATTCGAAAGTCAGAAAGGCCGTCATCCCGGTAGCGGGATTGGGGACCAGGATGTTACCAGCAACTAAGGCGATTCCTAAAGAGATGCTGCCTCTGGTTGATAAGCCATTAATTCAGTATGTCGTTAACGAATGTATCGCGGCCGGCATTACTGAAATTGTGCTGGTTACACATTCATCAAAAAACTCTATCGAAAACCATTTCGATACAAGTTTTGAACTCGAAGCCATGCTGGAAAAACGTGTTAAGCGCCAGCTACTGGAAGAAGTTCAGTCTATTTGCCCGCCACACGTCACCATTATGCAGGTGCGTCAGGGGCTGGCTAAAGGTCTGGGCCACGCAGTCATGTGTGCGCATCCCGTTGTAGGTGATGAGCCTGTTGCGGTGATCCTGCCTGACGTTATTCTGGACGAATATGAATCAGATCTTTCTCAGGACAATCTGGCTGAGATGATCAAACGCTTCGATGAAACAGGCAGCAGCCAGATCATGGTTGAACCTGTGGATGACGTTACCGCTTACGGTGTTGTTGACTGCAAAGGCGTTAACCTTGAACCGGGTGAGAGCGTGCCGATGATTGGCGTGGTTGAGAAGCCTAAAGCCGACGTAGCGCCTTCTAATTTGGCGGTTGTAGGTCGTTATGTCCTGAGTGCTGAAATCTGGCCTCTGCTGGCGAAAACGCCTCCAGGAGCGGGTGATGAAATCCAGCTTACCGATGCCATTGATATGCTGATCGAGAAAGAGACCGTTGAAGCTTACCATATGAAAGGTAAGAGCCATGACTGCGGTAATAAGCTCGGTTATATGCAGGCGTTTGTAGAATATGGCATTCGCCACAATACGCTCGGTGAAGAATTTAAAGCCTGGCTCAAAGAGAGCGCGGGTATTAAGAAATAACTCAGGCTTCATTTGATCTGAACCGGTGAGGCTCTGCCCACCGGTTTTTTTATGCCCATAACACGCCGTCATCACGTCCGATTGTAAGGCAAACTAAATAGCCAAATAACGCTTTATGACAGAGTGTAAGGGGATGTTTGCGGTAAATTGCGGGTAAAAAAAATCCCGCATTACGCGGGATTTTTCTGGAAGCGAGATGATTAATCCTTGATCAGGAAGTCATCCAGCTGTTTACCTTGCTCGTCCATTGCTTTCTTGATAACAGCAGGAGTACGACCCTGGCCGGTCCAGGTTTTAGTTTCGCCGTTCTCGTCAACGTAGCTATATTTAGCAGGACGAGCAGCGCGTTTTGCTTTGGTACCGGTTTTAGCTGCAGCCATGCTGTTCAGCAATTCATTTGGATCGATACCATCAGCAATCAGCATTTCACGATATTGCTGCAGTTTACGAGTACGCTCTTCGATTTCAGCAGCAGCAGCGCTTTCTTCTTCGCGACGTTCATTAACTACAACTTCTAATTTTTCCAGCATTTCTTCAAGCGTTTCGAGGGTACATTCTCTTGCCTGCGCACGAAGAGTACGGATGTTGTTCAGAATTTTAAGTGCTTCGCTCATTGTAGTAATCTCAAACTTATAATGGGGGGTGGTTTGTTGTCCTAATAATAGAGCGATAAATTCAGTTGTGCAATAGCTGGGAATGTAAGGAATTCAAAAAATAGTGAATATTGCCGCTATTATTAATTACGCTAACTTAAATTTCATAACCCGCCAGTCTCGCTTGTTATCACGTAAAGTGGCTTAACGCAGTCGATTGCATCTTTTTTTTGTGACATTTGCCTCAGGAATTATAGTTGCGGCGGATAAATATCAGCCTTTTGTATTAGTTTACACCGGGTATGTTAAGGCAGAAATAGTTAATAAATAGTGAATTTTAATGAACGATGATTCCACTATAAAATGAAGTGTTATGTTTGGCTGACCCTATAACATATTGGCTGGGCTGGATGCGTTTACTTCATGTTTTAACGCATTATTTTTGCAAAACGCCGGTGGTAAACCCCGCGCTGAACCGCATAGTCTGTGCGTCGTATCGCTGATAACCAGACAAAATATGGTACAATGAATCATCGGTAATATTACACATTGATTAGGGTTTTACGGCCAATGGCACAACTTTATTTCTACTATTCGGCAATGAATGCCGGGAAATCGACAGCGCTACTGCAATCCTCATACAATTACCAGGAACGTGGGATGCGTACCGTTGTTTATACGGCTGAAATTGACGACCGCTTTGGTGCAGGGAAGGTGAGTTCCAGAATAGGCCTCTCATCGCCTGCAAGGCTGTTTAACCCGCAAACTGACCTGCTGGAGGATATCCGCACAGCGCATGCTTCACAGCCCATCCATTGTGTTCTGGTTGATGAAAGCCAGTTTCTGACGCGTGAGCAAGTTCATGCGCTTTCAGAGGTTGTCGATGAGCTTGATATTCCCGTTCTGTGCTATGGGTTGCGCACTGACTTTCGTGGTGAGCTATTTGCCGGCAGCCAGTATTTACTTGCGTGGTCGGATAAACTCGTTGAACTTAAAACCATCTGTTTTTGCGGCCGTAAAGCCAGCATGGTGCTTCGCCTCGACCAGGCCGGAAAACCTTATGCTGATGGCGAGCAGGTGGTGATAGGTGGCAATGAGCGCTACGTATCAGTGTGCCGTAAGCATTATAAGGAAGCGTTGATTGTCGGCTCACTGACGGCGCTTCAGCCTGACAACCGCAAATAATCCTTCACAGTAAAATGCAGACATAAAAAAACCCGCCAGAGGCGGGTTTTTTATCAGGCTGTCAGTTACGCGTTTTTCTTCGCTTTCTTGTCAGCTTTAATGACAGGTGCGTCTACTTTCACAGCAACAGTGTCATTTTCTTTGAACTCGCGGCCGTAGAAGGTATCCAGCAGGATCTGTTTCAGCTCAGAGATCAGCGGGTAGCGCGGGTTAGCACCGGTACACTGGTCATCGAATGCATCTTCAGACAGCTTATCAACATGCGCGAGGAAGTCAGCTTCCTGAACGCCCGCTTCACGGATAGATTTAGGAATACCCAGCTCAGCTTTAAGGCTTTCCAGCCATGCCAGCAGTTTCTCAATCTTCGCCGCAGTACGGTCGCCCGGTGCGCTCAGACCCAGGTGGTCTGCGATTTCAGCGTAACGACGACGTGCCTGTGGACGGTCGTACTGGCTGAAAGCAGTCTGCTTGGTTGGGTTGTCGTTCGCGTTATAACGGATAACGTTGCTGATCAACAGGGCGTTCGCCAGACCGTGAGGAATGTGGAACTGTGAACCCAGTTTGTGTGCCATTGAGTGGCAAACACCCAGGAAGGCGTTAGCAAACGCGATACCGGCGATGGTTGCTGCACTGTGAACACGTTCACGGGCAACCGGGTTTTTAGACCCTTCATTATAAGACGCTGGCAGGTTTTCTTTCAGCAGTTTCAGAGCCTGCAGAGCCTGACCGTCAGAGAACTCAGAAGCCAGGACGGAAACGTAAGCTTCCAGGGCGTGAGTCACTGCATCCAGACCACCGAACGCACAGAGTGATTTCGGCATTTCCATGACCAGGTTGGCATCAACGATAGCCATGTCTGGCGTCAGCGCGTAGTCAGCCAGTGGGTATTTCTGACCGGTTGCATCGTCGGTTACAACGGCAAACGGCGTGACTTCTGAACCTGTACCGGAAGTGGTAGTAACGGCGATCATTTTCGCTTTTACGCCCATTTTCGGGAACTTGTAGATACGTTTACGGATGTCCATAAAGCGCAGCGCCAGTTCTTCGAAGTGTGTTTCTGGGTGCTCGTACATAACCCACATGATTTTCGCGGCGTCCATTGGGGAACCACCACCCAGTGCGATGATCACATCGGGTTTGAAGGAGTTCGCCAGTTCAGCACCTTTACGTACTACGGTCAGGGTTGGGTCAGCTTCAACTTCAAAGAACACTTCAGTTTCAACGCCAGCCGCTTTCAGAACAGAAGTGATCTGGTCTGCGTAGCCGTTGTTGAACAGGAAACGGTCAGTCACGATGAGCGCACGTTTGTGGCCATCAGTAATCACTTCATCCAGCGCGATTGGCAGAGAGCCACGGCGGAAGTAGATAGATTTCGGAAGTTTGTGCCACAACATGTTTTCAGCTCGCTTAGCAACGGTTTTCTTGTTGATCAGGTGTTTTGGACCAACGTTTTCAGAGATGGAGTTACCACCCCAGGAACCACAACCCAGAGTCAGGGAAGGTGCGAGTTTGAAGTTGTACAGGTCACCGATACCACCCTGAGAAGCCGGGGTGTTAATCAGGATGCGCGCAGTTTTCATCATCTGACCGAAGTGAGCAACGCGCTCTGGCTGGTTATCCTGGTCGGTGTACAGGCAAGAGGTATGACCGATACCCCCCATTGCAACCAGTTTCTCCGCTTTTACTACCGCGTCTTCGAAATCTTTCGCACGGTACATAGCAAGCGTAGGCGAGAGTTTTTCGTGAGCGAACGGTTCGCTTTCGTCGACAACTTTAACTTCGCCGATCAGAATCTTGGTGGTTGCCGGAACGGTAAAGCCGGCGAGTTCAGCGATTTTATAGGCTGGCTGACCAACGATGGCGGCGTTCAGCGCGCCGTTTTTCAGAATGATATCCTGAACGGCTTTCAGCTCTTTGCCCTGCAGCATGTAGCCGCCGTGGCTGGCGAAACGTTCGCGAACCGCATCATAGACGGAATCTACAACAACAACGGACTGTTCAGACGCACAGATAACACCGTTGTCGAAGGTTTTAGACATCAGTACAGATGCAACAGCACGTTTAATATCGGCCGTTTCGTCGATAACAACAGGCGTGTTACCCGCACCTACACCGATAGCCGGTTTACCGGAGCTGTATGCTGCTTTAACCATGCCAGGACCACCGGTTGCCAGGATCAGGTTAATGTCCGGGTGGTGCATCAGGGCGTTAGACAGTTCAACAGACGGTTGGTCGATCCAGCCGATCAGATCTTTTGGCGCACCCGCAGCGATAGCAGCCTGCAGCACGATATCCGCTGCTTTGTTGGTGGCATCTTTAGCACGTGGGTGAGGGGAGAAGATGATTGCGTTACGGGTCTTCAGGCTGATCAGCGATTTGAAGATGGCAGTAGACGTTGGGTTAGTCGTTGGAACGATACCGCAAATAATACCGATAGGTTCAGCAATGGTGATGGTACCGAAGGTATGATCTTCAGCCAGGACGCCGCAAGTCTTCTCATCTTTATAGGCGTTATAGATATACTCTGAAGCAAAGTGGTTTTTGATCACTTTATCTTCAACGATACCCATGCCGGATTCAGCAACGGCCATTTTAGCGAGAGGGATTCGAGCATCTGCAGCAGCCAGAGCGGCCGCGCGGAAGATTTTATCAACCTGTTCTTGGGTGAAATTGGCGTATTCACGCTGGGCTTTTTTCACGCGCTCGACGAGTGCGTTCAGTTCAGCGATATTAGTAACAGCCATAATGCTCTCCTGATAATGTTTAAACTCTTTTAGTAAACCAGCGCTCGATACGTCTGACAGTATAGACAGAGCCACTACGACTTGCGTTAGATAAAGTAAAACAAAGAGTTACTTTATGCTCTGGCGCGCTAACTTACTAAAAGAGCCTTACCTTAACATCATCCCTTTGTGACAGGTGACCTTCCTGGGGGGCGTAATCAAGATTACTCACTTCTGAGTACGAAAATCATGATCTGCGTCAATTTTTCCCCAAGCTGATACCTTTCAGCAGGGTTATTTATTGTAGATATTTCCAGTGTTAAATAATTAAGTAACTATTGGAAGTGATGCTATCACTGATTCTACATCTGTTTAACATCCTGAAAGGATAACGTTTAGGCACAGATTTCTGGTGAAGTATGCTCATAAAAAGCGTATCTTCAGCGCGATTTTTCATGACAAAGTGTCAGTCCCGGGCATGTGCATAAGCGGAGCAAAACGTGATCCAAACGCTCTTTGATTTTCCAACGTATTTTAAATTTTTTATTGGTCTGTTTGCCCTGGTCAACCCGGTAGGGATCATCCCTGTCTTCATTAGTATGACCAGTTACCAGACGGCGGCGGCCAGGAACAAAACCAACCTCACCGCTAACCTGTCAGTGGCCATTATCTTGCTCACCTCGCTTTTCCTGGGTGATGCCATTCTCCAGCTGTTCGGCATTTCAATTGATTCTTTCCGCATCGCGGGTGGCATCCTGGTGGTGACCATTGCCATGTCGATGATCAGCGGTAAGCTAGGTGAGGATAAGCAGAACAAACAGGAGAAATCAGAAACCGCCATTCGCGAAAGTATCGGCGTGGTCCCGCTTGCGTTGCCTTTAATGGCAGGGCCTGGTGCGATCAGTTCCACCATTGTCTGGGGGACACGTTACCATAGCCTGATGCACCTGATTGGCTTTTCTGTCGCCATCGCTATCTTCGCACTGTGTTGTTGGGGTGTTTTCCGCATGGCCCCCTGGCTGGTGCGCTGGCTTGGGCAAACGGGCATCAACGTCATTACGCGTATCATGGGGCTGTTGTTGATGGCGTTAGGCATCGAATTTATTGTCACCGGTATTAAAAGCATTTTCCCCGGCTTACTGCACTAATATTTCAAATGAAAGAACGGGGCCTGCGGCTCCGTTTTTTTACGTGATTATCAGCAAATCATATAACTAAAGTTGAAATGCTCACATATCATAATAAATTCTACTAATAATCCGCTTTTCTTATATTTCAATAAGTTATCAATTTACCTCGTGCCTCTCTGCGCATAAAACCTTCAATCGACCTGTTATTTTACTCACATGATACTCTGGGGCTTGCTGAGTCATAACCGAAATGATATTAGTAATTTCAACGTTCCCCTAGAGGAATGTGCTAAATAATAATCAGTTGTTAAATTTTTGTACAAAACCACTTGATGATAGCGCAGCGACGCGCTTGTAGAGAATGTTTTCTCTATCATATTGAATACCAATGTTTTTATGCGGTATTTGATGTCAGGCAGGGCTGCCCCCCGAGATACGGTACTCACCGTAAAAGAGAATTGCTTAACAAATTTGCAAAATGTATTGGCGCGCGTTTACGCCATTTGATACTTTCCGGCCTAATATTTTGCAGCATAAAACAAGCAGATGAGAATTATTTTCATATAGTCCTCTTCTCAGATATCCAGCGCAGGCCTCAGACAGGGGAGACCTGTGAAGAATCGACGCAAGACGGCCATACGAGCGGTCAGTAATAAAAAAGTCGGTGATAGCAAGAAGTAAAAAGAAGAACCTGACAGCAGCAAAAAAAACTCCTGCGCTGTACAGGCCCCAACAGGGGATTACACAGCTGGCGAAGGCCAGTAATTATAATGAGTGGAGTACCAACACAATGTCCATCATCACAAAAAAAAATCTGGTAGCGGCGGGGATTTTAACTGCGCTAATCGCGGGCAACGCTGCAATGGCTGCGGACGTTCCTGCAGGCGTTCAACTGGCTGAGAAACAGACGCTGGTTCGTAACAACGGTGCGGAAGTTCAGTCTCTTGACCCGCACAAAATTGAAGGTGTTCCGGAGTCTAACGTCAACCGCGACCTGTTCGAAGGCTTGCTGGTGACCGATGTAGACGGCCACCCTGCACCGGGTGTGGCGGAAAAATGGGAAAATAAAGATTTCAAAGTTTGGACCTTCCATCTGCGTAAAGATGCGAAATGGTCCGACGGTACGCCGGTTACCGCCGAAGATTTCGTGTATAGCTGGCAGCGTCTGGCGAATCCAACCACCGCCTCTCCGTATGCGAGCTACCTGCAATATGGCCACATCGCCAATATTGATGACATCATCGCCGGTAAAAAACCGGTCACCGACCTGGGTGTGAAAGCGATTGATGCCAATACCTTTGAAGTGACGTTGAGCGAGCCTGTTCCGTACTTCTACAAATTACTGGTTCACCCGTCCGTTTCCCCGGTACCAAAATCCGCGGTGGAAAAATTTGGTGAAAAATGGACTCAGCCTGCCAATATCGTGACCAACGGTGCTTATAAACTGAAAGACTGGGTGGTCAACGAACGTATGGTTCTGGAGCGTAACCCGCAGTACTGGGATAACGCGAAAACCGTCATTAATCAGGTAACCTACCTGCCAATCTCTTCTGAAGTTACTGACGTTAACCGTTACCGCAGCGGCGAAATCGACATGACCTATAACAACATGCCGATTGAACTGTTCCAGAAGCTGAAAAAAGAGATCCCGAAAGAAGTGCATGTTGATCCGTATCTCTGCACTTACTACTACGAAATCAACAACCAGAAAGCACCATTCACTGATGTGCGCGTGCGTACAGCGCTCAAGCTGGCACTGGATCGCGATATTATCGTGAACAAAGTGAAAAACCAGGGCGACCTGCCGGCATACAGCTATACCCCTCCTTATACCGACGGTATGAAACTGGTTGAGCCTGAGTGGTTCAAGTGGTCACAGGAAAAACGTAACGAAGAAGCGAAAAAACTGCTGGCTGAAGCCGGTTATACCGCTGACAAGCCGCTGACGTTTAACCTGCTGTACAACACGTCTGACCTGCATAAAAAACTGGCTATCGCCGTCGCGTCTATCTGGAAGAAAAACCTGGGCGTGAACGTGAAGCTGGAAAACCAGGAGTGGAAAACCTTCCTGGATACCCGCCATCAGGGGACGTTCGACGTGGCGCGTGCCGGCTGGTGTGCGGACTATAACGAACCAACATCCTTCCTGAACACCATGCTGAGTGACAGTTCGAATAACACCGCGCACTATAAGAGCCCGGCATTCGATAAGATCATTACTGATACGCTGAAAGTCACAGACGATGCGCAGCGCGCTGATCTGTACGCGAAATCAGAAGAGCAGCTCGATAAAGACTCTGCAATTGTACCGGTCTATTACTACGTTAACGCCCGCCTGGTGAAACCGTGGGTAGGGGGTTATACCGGCAAAGACCCGTTGGATAATATTTCCGTTAAGAATCTTTATATTATCAAGCATTAATGGCAATACGTGGGGCAGGCCTGGCTTGCCCCACTGTGTCTACTTTGTAACATTCATCAGGCACACGCCAGAAGGTACGGGCAATGTTGAAATTTATCCTGCGTCGCTGCTTAGAAGCGATACCAACGTTATTTATTCTAATTACGATTTCCTTCTTTATGATGCGTCTCGCGCCGGGAAGTCCATTTACCGGTGAACGTACGCTGCCACCGGAAGTGATGGCCAATATCGAAGCGAAGTATCACTTAAACGATCCTATCTCCACGCAGTACTTCAACTATCTGAAGCAACTGGCGCACGGTGATTTTGGGCCGTCATTCAAATACAAAGACTATTCCGTTAACGACCTGGTGGCGTCCAGCTTCCCTGTCTCGGCGAAACTGGGTGCTGCGGCATTCATCCTTGCCGTCGTTCTCGGCGTCACCGCGGGCGTTATTGCCGCGCTCAAACAAAATACCAAATGGGATTATACCGTAATGGGGGTGGCGATGACCGGGGTGGTTATACCCAGCTTCGTTGTCGCGCCATTACTGGTGATGATATTTGCCATTACGCTGAAATGGCTGCCTGGGGGCGGCTGGAATGGCGGGGCACTGAAGTTCATGATTTTGCCAATGGTGGCTCTCTCCCTGGCTTATATCGCCAGTATCGCGCGTATCACCCGCGGTTCCATGATTGAAGTCCTGCACTCGAACTTCATCCGTACCGCGCGTGCGAAAGGGCTGCCGATGCGCCGGATTATATTCCGCCATGCACTCAAGCCTGCGCTCCTGCCCGTGCTCTCCTACCTGGGGCCGGCATTCGTTGGGATCATCACCGGCTCAATGGTTATCGAAACCATCTACGGTCTGCCGGGCATTGGTCAGCTGTTCGTTAATGGCGCGCTGAACCGCGACTATTCACTGGTACTGAGCCTGACAATCCTCGTCGGCGCACTGACCATTTTGTTTAACGCTATCGTCGATGTGCTGTATGCCGTTATCGACCCGAAAATCCGTTACTGATACTGGAGCACGCCATGATGTTGAGTAAGAAAAACAGCGAGGCGCTGGAAAACTTCAGTGAAAAACTGGAAGTAGAAGGTCGTAGCCTCTGGCAAGACGCCCGTCGTCGCTTTATGCATAACCGCGCCGCGGTCGCCAGCCTGGTTGTTCTGGTGCTCATCGCGCTGTTTGTCACCCTGGCGCCGATTCTGTCGCAATTTACCTATTTCGACACCGACTGGGGCATGATGTCCAGCGCACCCGATATGACGTCCGGGCACTATTTTGGTACGGATTCCTCAGGGCGCGACCTGCTGGTGCGTGTCGCTATCGGTGGCCGCATTTCGCTGATGGTTGGTATTGCTGCCGCCCTGGTGGCGGTGATCGTGGGTACGCTTTACGGCTCTCTCTCAGGCTACCTTGGCGGTAAAGTGGACTCCGTCATGATGCGTATGCTGGAAATCTTAAACTCCTTCCCGTTCATGTTCTTCGTTATCCTGCTGGTGACCTTCTTTGGCCAGAATATCCTGTTGATCTTCGTGGCAATCGGGATGGTGTCCTGGCTGGATATGGCGCGAATCGTTCGTGGTCAGACGCTGAGTCTTAAGCGTAAAGAGTTTATCGAAGCGGCGCAGGTGGGCGGTGTCTCCACCGGTAATATTGTGGTTCGCCATATCGTTCCTAACGTGCTCGGCGTGGTGGTGGTATATGCCTCGCTGCTGGTACCAAGCATGATCCTGTTTGAATCTTTCCTGAGCTTCCTGGGTCTGGGTACACAAGAGCCACTGAGCAGCTGGGGCGCGCTTCTGAGTGATGGTGCAAACTCAATGGAAGTCTCACCGTGGTTGCTTCTGTACCCGGCGGGCTTCCTGGTCGTCACCCTGTTTTGTTTCAACTTTATCGGCGATGGCCTGCGTGATGCCCTCGACCCGAAAGACCGTTAAGGAGCGCCGTCATGACGATTATTGAAACGGCCACTGCGCCACAGGCGCAACAGCAGGGTAACCTTCTGCTGGACGTAAAAGACCTCCGCGTGACCTTTAAAACGCCGGATGGCGATGTGACCGCCGTGAACGATCTCAACTTCAACCTGCGTGCGGGTGAAACGCTGGGGATTGTGGGCGAGTCGGGTTCCGGTAAATCCCAAACCGCCTTTGCGTTGATGGGGCTGCTGGCGTCTAACGGTGTCATTGGCGGTTCCGCCAAATTCAACGGGCGTGAGATCCTCAACCTGCCGGAATACGAGCTGAACAAGCTGCGCGCTGAGCAGATTTCGATGATATTCCAGGACCCGATGACCTCGCTGAACCCGTATATGCGTGTCGGCGAGCAGCTGATGGAAGTGCTGATGCTGCACAAAGGCCTGGGCAAAGCGGAAGCCTTCGAGGAGTCCGTCAAAATGCTCGACGCGGTGAAAATGCCGGAAGCGCGCAAGCGTATGCGCATGTTCCCGCATGAGTTCTCCGGCGGTATGCGTCAGCGTGTCATGATTGCGATGGCGCTGATGTGCCGGCCAAAACTGCTGATTGCCGATGAACCGACCACCGCGCTTGATGTGACCGTCCAGGCACAGATCATGACGCTGCTGAACGAGCTTAAGCGTGAGTTCAACACCGCGATTATCATGATCACTCACGATCTGGGCGTAGTGGCCGGTATCTGTGACAAGGTACTGGTGATGTATGCAGGCCGCACCATGGAATATGGTAAGGCGCGCGACGTGTTCTACCAGCCTGCACACCCTTACTCTATTGGTCTGCTGAATGCGGTGCCGCGCCTCGATGCAGAAGGGGAATCCCTGCTGACCATTCCTGGCAACCCGCCAAACCTGCTGCGCCTGCCGAAAGGCTGTCCGTTCCAGCCACGCTGCCCGCACGCGATGGAAATCTGCAATACCGCGCCGCCGCTGGAAGAGTTTGCACCAGGCCGTCTGCGCGCCTGCTTTAAGCCGCAGGAGGATCTGGTATGAACGCATTAGATGAAAAAAGAAATGTCCTGCTCGAAATTGCTGACCTTAAGGTGCATTTCGACATTAAAGACGGAAAACAGTGGTTCTGGCAGCCGCCGAAAACCCTGAAAGCGGTCGATGGCGTAACGCTTCGTCTGTATGAAGGGGAAACTCTGGGGGTGGTGGGTGAGTCCGGTTGCGGTAAATCCACGTTTGCGCGTGCCATCATAGGCCTCGTGAAAGCCACCGACGGCAAAGTTGCCTGGCTGGGTAAAGATCTGCTGGGCATGAAGCCAGACGAGTGGCGCGATGTCCGTAGCGACATCCAGATGATTTTCCAGGATCCGCTGGCCTCATTGAACCCGCGTATGACCATCGGGGAGATCATTGCTGAGCCACTGCGGACCTATCATCCGAAGATGCCGCGTCAGGAAGTACGCGACCGTGTGAAGGCAATGATGATGAAAGTGGGCTTGTTGCCTAACCTCGTCAACCGTTACCCGCACGAATTCTCCGGTGGTCAGTGCCAGCGTATCGGTATCGCCCGCGCACTGATCCTTGAGCCGAAGCTGATTATCTGTGACGAGCCCGTCTCGGCGCTGGACGTCTCTATTCAGGCGCAGGTGGTTAACCTGCTGCAGAAACTGCAACGTGAAATGGGGCTGTCGCTGATTTTCATTGCGCATGATCTCGCGGTGGTGAAACACATTTCTGACCGCGTACTGGTGATGTATCTTGGCCATGCGGTGGAATTAGGGACTTACGATGAGGTGTACCATAACCCATTGCACCCATATACCCGGGCACTGATGTCTGCGGTACCGATTCCCGATCCGGATCTGGAAAAAAATAAAACCATCCAGCTTCTGGAAGGTGAATTACCGTCCCCGATTAACCCGCCGTCCGGTTGTGTATTCCGTACGCGATGCCCGATGGCCGGGCCGGAATGTGCAAAAACACGTCCGGTTCTGGAGGGCAGTTTCCGACATGCGGTTTCCTGCCTGAAAGTAGACCCGTTATAATCGCAAGGGCTGACATGATGTCAGCCCTTATTATTTGCGAGGTTAACGTGTCGCGATTATTCACCTCCGTCCGTCGGCGGCTCTATCATCTTTTATTCGATCCTGAAACGGTAACCGGACGGCGTTTTGAAGCCCTCTGCGCCCTGTTTGCGCTGCTCAGCGTGGTGATCATTTTTATCGAATCGGGCGTCGGAACGCAGTATCACCTGACGCTGGAAGAATGGCATCTTTTTGTCTGGCTGGAGCTGGTCATTACGCTGGTCTTTACCGCTGAATATTTCCTGCGGGTATTCTGTTGGCCTAACCCGGCCAAATATGTCTTCAGCTTCTGGGGATTTATTGATTTGGCCACGATCCTGCCGCTCTATGTCATGTGGCTATGGCCAGAAATCAGTCTGAGCTATGTTTTTGCCTGGCGAGCGATGCGCGTTATTCGGGTGTTACGCATTCTTAAACTGCTGCGGTTTATGCCGTCATTGCGGATATTTTGGAGTGCCATCGTCAGCGCGCGGCATCAGCTGATCCTGTTTTATTCATTTATTGCCATCGTCATGGTGATATTCGGCGCGCTGATGTATTTGATAGAAGGGCCGAAGAATGGCTTCTCAACGCTGAATGCTTCTGTTTATTGGGCGATTGTGACCGTCACAACCGTTGGCTATGGTGATATAGCCCCTCACACTCCGCTGGGACGGATTGTCGCCTCGGTACTGATTCTGATTGGTTATTCGGTGATTGCGGTCCCGACAGGGCTCATTACTACGCACATGAGCAGCGCCTTTCAGAACCGTAAGGCGCAACGAAAATGCCCGAAATGTCACCAGGGTGAACATGAACACAGCGCGCGGTTTTGTAATCAGTGCGGAAGTGAGTTACCGGATTAAATAAAAAAGGCTGCAATCGCAGCCTTTTTTATTATTCGCGCCAGAGAATATGACACAGCTTGTGGTCTTTCTCGCGACACAGCAGGACGCGGGCGAAGATGTCGTTAATTTCACCGCCATCTTCATCGGCCAGGCCAATCACCACTTCGGCAAAGAAGTCAGGATTAAGGTCGAAATCCACATGTTCAGCCCAGTCTTCAGAAGGGTCGAACAACTCGGCGCCCCCGCGCTCTTCAAACTGGAGATTAAAGAGGATCACGTCTGCGGGATCGAGGTTATCAACCGCCAGTTCGAGAAAAATGTCATAGGCCTGTTCGAGCGTTTCGTCTTCGGTCAGGCGATTGTTCAGATCCATTTCCATGATGACTACCTGTTTAACATCGTTGGGCACGTTTTACAGCAACGGACTAAAGAAGTAAAACAGTCGTTCGGTAATTCTCTGCCACAGCGGGCGTTTAACCCACAGTCTGGCATCCAGCAGTCGCGAGCGGGAGATATAATCATCCTGGACCGCGGCCAGATCGCCGCCAAAGCCGGCATCATCGATCACCAGTGTGATTTCAAAGTTCAGCCACAGACTGCGCATATCCAGGTTAACCGTACCCACCAGACTTAACTCGCCGTCGACAAGCACGCTCTTGGTGTGGAGTAATCCGCCTTCAAACTGGTAGATTTTCACCCCCGCAGCCAGCAGTTCACTGAAGAATGCCCGGCTGGCCCAGCCCACCAGAAGCGAGTCATTTTTGCGTGGCAAGATGATACTCACATCGACACCGCGCTGTGCCGCGGTACAGATGGCGTGCAGCAGGTCATCGCTGGGAACAAAGTAGGGGGTGGTCATGATCAAATATTCACGCGCTGCGTAAGTGGCCGTCAGCAACGCCTGATGGATCAAGTCCTCCGGGAAGCCCGGTCCGGAAGCGATAGTATGGATGGTGTGCCCGCTGGCCTCTTCAAATGGCATGATATTGCCATCCGGTGGCGGCGGCAGGATACGTTTCCCGGTTTCTATCTCCCAGTCGCAGGAATAAACGATGCCCATCGAGGTGGCAATGGGCCCCTCCATTCTCGCCATCAGGTCTACCCATTGCCCGACACCCGAGTCCTGCTTGAAGAACCGCGGGTCAACCATGTTCATGCTGCCGGTATAGGCAATATAGTTGTCGATCATGATCATTTTACGGTGCTGGCGAAGGTCCATCCGGCGCAGAAACACACGCAAGAGATTGACCTTCAGCGCCTCAACCACTTCAATACCGGCATTACGCATCATGCCCGCCCAGGGGCTACGGAAGAAGGCGACGCTGCCAGCGGAGTCCAGCAACAGGCGGCAATGAATGCCCCGACGCGCAGCGGCCATCAGCGATTCAGCAACCTGATCGGCCATGCCGCCAGGCTGCCAGATATAGAACACCATCTCGATATTATGGCGAGCCAGTTGAATATCGCGGATGAGGGCCTGCATGACGTCATCCGAGGAGGTCAGCAACTGGAGCTGGTTGCCCTTAACGCCGCCAATACCCTGACGGAGTTCGCACAGCTTAAACAGCGAGGAGGCAACACTGCTGTTCTCCTCGGCAAAGATATGTTTGCAGGCTTTGAGATCGTTGAGCCATTTGGCGGTTGAAGGCCACATGGCGCGGGCACGCTCGGCACGGCGTTTACCCAGATGAAGCTCACCGAAAGAGAGATAGGCAATAATTCCCACCAGCGGCAGGATGTAGATTATCAGCAGCCAGGCCATGGCAGAGGGTACGGCTCTGCGCTTCATCAGGATGCGCAAAGTCACACCCGCGATTAACAGCCAGTATCCCAGAATGACCAGCCAACTCACCACGGTGTAGAAGGTTGTCATAGGTAAAAAAATCCTTTTGAAAGCGTATTGTTATGAGTGTACGCATCAGGAATCATCTGGCAAATAAAAACGCCAGTTAAAAGCGCTGGTTTGCTGCGGGGTTGGGTTTATAATGGGGTTTCTGTTAGAGAAAGAGTTGTAAACATGAAGCGCAGTAGAACAGAAGTAGGGCGCTGGCGCATGTTGCGACAGGTGAGTCGTCGCAAGGCTCGTTGGCTGGAAGCACAATCCCGCCGCAATATGCGTATACACGCCATCAGAAAATGTGGAATGACCAGACACCGTAACGCGTTGCTGTTCGCTACACAGGTTATCTGAGAACCATCAGGGCACCGTTAAGGTGCCCACTGATTTTCAGGCTATCATTTTTTGCAGTCTCTCCCCCGATTCATTCCGCGATATACTCCGCCCTCTTAATCTTATGCATTTCAAAGATGAATCCTTATCTCTGGGTATTTATTGTGCTGCTTGCGCTGGATGCGATCAGGGAAAACGCAGGATTATCGTCATTATCCGCGTTGATTAATTTACTGCTCAGCGGGATATCGCACCGGATAAACTAAAAAGGAAAAGAGATGAACGGAAAAGTGGTTGCTGCCCTTCTTGGGATTGCCGTGTTGAGCGGTTGTGCCAGCAGTAAAACGTCACCGGAAAGGCATGCTTATTATTTCGTGTCGCATAAAACCAATTTTACTGGCGGCAATTTTACGTCAAGTGTATCGCAAAATTATCGTCTGAATGTCCCTCAGTTCCGTGAGCTGTATGAGCAGGGGAAAACCGATCGCGCTGCAGGACGCACACTGTCTGAGGCTAACCAGTACGCCCAAAGCATTCGCGATCAACTGAAGAATCAGGCGAAAACGGAGCATGCTTTCGACGGTAATACCGCGGATAAATGGACGTCTCAAATGGAAGAGAAGGACGCCGTTTTATTTGGTAACGAACTGGCTACGACTTATCTTGATGGCTATAACGGCGTACAATAGCGTCTGATTTTGGGGATATCGTATTTGCAGCGATATTCCCGTCGTTTTTTAGCAAAAGGAGGGAGAGGTGTTTGCGGAGTTTGGTGTACTTAATTTCTGGACCTATGTGGTAGGGGCATTTTTTATCGTGCTGGTGCCTGGACCGAACACATTGTTTGTACTGAAAACCGGTATTGGGCACGGTGTTAAAAAAGGGTATCTCGCCGCCACTGGCGTGTTTATCGGCGATGCAGTGCTGATGTTTCTGGCCTGGGCGGGCGTCGCAGCATTAATCCAGACGACCCCGGTTCTGTTTAATATTGTGCGCTACCTCGGCGCTTTCTATCTCCTGTGGCTCGGCGGCAAAATGCTCTGGTCAGTCATCACCCGTCAGAAGAATAGCCATGAGAGCGGAACCGAGCCTGCGAGCATGATCATGAAACGCTCGCTGGTGCTGAGCCTGACGAATCCGAAGGCTATTTTGTTCTATGTCTCGTTCTTTGTGCAGTTCATCGATGTGAATGCGAAAAACACGGGCACGTCTTTCCTGATCCTCGCGACCACGCTGGAGCTGATTAGCTTTATGTATATGAGCTTCCTGATCTTCTCTGGTGCGTTTGTCACGCGTTATCTGAAAACCAAAAAGAAACTGGCAAAGCTGGGGAACGGGCTGATTGGGCTGCTGTTTGTCGGATTTGCGGCGCGCTTAGCGTCACTGCACTGAAGAGAACTGAAGAGATGAGTGGCTCCTTTCGGAGCCACTTTTGCATCAAAACACTTTCTTGTACGGGCGAACCGTCACCTTCGCATAGACACCTGCGGCAACGTACGGGTCTGCATCAGCCCAGGCCTGAGCCGCTTCCAGGGATTCAAACTCGGCAATCACCGTGGAGCCCGCGAAACCGGCAGCGCCAGGGTCATTGCTGTCTACCGCAGGCATTGGACCCGCGGTCAGTAATCGACCTTCATCCTGGAGCAGTTGTAAACGCGCCAGATGGGCAGGGCGAACGGACTGGCGTTTTTCGAGGGAATCAGCGACATCTTCAGAGTAAATCACGTAAAGCACGGTGAAGCTCCTTAACCATTAAAAGTGTCAGTAACGTTATGTGAAAGGGCAACTGACTGCAATGTAAAGATAAAAACAATGTTAAAACCCTGATCTGAATGCGCCTTTTTTGGCCTCTCTTGCGCTTAAATTGCGCCAGGACAAAGTGTCTTATTGAATATGATTGCTATTTGCATTTAAAATCAGTGTTCGGTTTTTTAACGTTGATGATTATGACTTCGATGACCCTTGATTTACCTCGCCGCTTTCCCTGGCCGACGCTGCTTTCTGTCGTTATTCACGGTGCTGTTGTGGCGGGTTTGCTTTATACCTCGGTTCATCAGGTTGTTGAAATGCCAGCGCCCGCACAGCCTATTTCTGTGACGATGGTCTCGCCAGCGGATCTCGAACCGCCGCAGGTTGCGCCTCCGCCGCCACAGCCCGTCGCCGAACCGGAACCCGAACCTGAACCTGTGCCGGAACCGCCAAAAGAAGCTCCGGTGGTGATCCACAAACCCGAGCCGAAGCCGAAACCTAAGCCGAAGCCAAAACCGGTGAAGAAGGTAGAAGAACGTCCAAAACGCGAAACGCGTCCGGTTGAACCCCGCGCCACGCAGACGGTAGAAAACGCAGCACCTTCGCGTCCGGTGATGAATAACACCACGACGACAGCCAAACCGACAGTCACCGCACCTGCGGGACCGCGTGCGGTCAGCCGTAATCAGCCGCAGTATCCGGCTCGTGCTCAGGCATTACGTATTGAGGGCCGTGTACGGGTGAAATTCGATGTTACGCCGGAAGGGCGTGTTGAGAACGTGGAAATACTGTCCGCGCAGCCGTCTAATATGTTCGAAAGAGAAGTGAAAACGGCGATGCGCAGATGGCGTTATGAAGCCGGTAAACCGGGCAACGGACTGATCGTGAATATTGTCTTCCGCCTGAATGGCGGGGCACAGATGGAATAAAAAAAGCCTCCGCAAGGAGGCTTTTTTTTACCGGGCAATCAGGCCTGAGGAAGTGGTCGGGGTTTACCTTCATTGTCCACGGCCACATAAATAAACAGCGCTTCTGTCGCTTTATAACGCTGTCCAATGGGTTCGGACGAGACCTTTTTCACCCACACTTCGATGTTAATGGAGATGGAGGTATTGCCACGTTTTACGCAACGCGCGTAACAGCAAACCACATCACCCACTGCAACCGGGCGCAGGAAGGTCATGCCATCCACTCTCACCGTCACTACCCGGCCATGTGCAATCTCTTTTGCCAGAATAGCGCCGCCCATATCCATTTGCGACATCAGCCAGCCGCCAAAAATATCGCCATTGGCATTGGTGTCAGCGGGCATTGCCAGTGTGCGTAAAACCAGTTCGCCCTGAGGGGCGTTATTTGTTGTCATTGTTTTAACTCGTAACTGAAGACTTCAGGCGGGATGCTACTATGATTTCAGGCTGGAGAGAATAGACCAGAACGCCTGCTGCACACGTTCTGGTCGGTGAACGATCAGTGCTGGTCGTCCTGTGGCATGTGGCGATAGATATAAACGCCACTTAACAGCGTGAAGATGAGCGTCAGAGCCGTCAGGCCAAAGACCTTGAAGTTGACCCAGATATTCTGCGGCAGCCAGAAAGCAATATAGATATTGGCAAGACCACAGAGAATAAAGAAGATCGCCCAGGCGATATTCAGTCGAGACCACACTTCCTGAGGCAGCGTCAGCTCTTTGCCCAGCATGCGCTGGATCAGCGGCTTCTTCATCACCCACTGGCTAATCAGTAACGCACCCGCAAACAGAGCGTAAATCACCGTGACTTTCCATTTGATGAATTCATCGTTGTGGAAGAACAGGGTGAGTCCACCAAACACCGCGACCAGGACGAAGGTCACCAGCGCCATTTTTTCAACTTTACGGTAGCGAACCCAGCTGTAGATCAGCACAACCGCTGTGGCCACGATCAGTGCAGTCGTGGCGGCATAAATGTCATACAGCTTGTAGAAAGCGAAAAAGACCACGAGCGGTAAAAAATCAAGAAACTGCTTCATTCTGTGATTCCATCTTCTGTGTAGGGCCGGGCTGACGTTCCCGGCCACAGGATTACTGACGAATTAACATATACAGGCGGAACAGATAGACCAGCAGTACCGCTGAAATGAGGTTGCTCAGCGTATTTGCCACCACCGCGCCCACATTTGGCGTGAGTACCGCAAAATTCGGGGCAAACAGCAGCAGGAGCGTTTTCGCCAACAGCCAGCCGATAACAGCCGGCGCCACCAGGCGTATATTTGCCCAGGCGAGCCGGATGCTGCTGCGCATCGCGGTAAAGATCCCCAGTTTATCCTGCACGACCATTACCGGCGCGAAAGAGAGCACGATAGCCAGTAATACACCCGGCACGACGACCAGCATAATCCCCATCTGCACCAGCATGGTGGTTAAAAAGATGAGGATAAACAGCTTCGGTAATACCGGTGCGCTGGCACCAATCGCCCGCAGGGCGCTGACGCGCTGACCGGCGGAAACCAGCTGAATCATCAGCAGAACGCCACCTGCCAGAATCGCATTGCCGATCAGACCAGAGAATGTCGAAGCAGCGGAAGCCCGCAGCAGGATTTGTTGCTGCTCCGGCGTCATGTTTTGTACCAGTTCAAACAACCCCACGCTATCTGCAAGGTTGTCGCCCTGGCTCAGGCTGGCAATCTGTTCGTCACTTGGCGAGAACGCATGACCAAGCACCACTGTAATGAAGGCGCATAGCAACGCGATCAGTAAAAAGGTTAAGAACTGATTGCGGAAAAAGTTTCCCGTGTCACGGTAGACAGACTTCGCCGTGATAGACATGCACTCTCCTTGAGTATTGCAGGTGTTAATTAGCCGGCAATTGTACACCGGATAACACTGTCGTGGCAGCATCAAGGCTTGTATGGAAAAGCATATCTTTGTAAAGCGGCGGTAATCCAAAGCGCGCACGGGCACGATTACAGGCTTCATTGACCTGCCCATCCTCACCTGACATGGAAAATTCCCGGCACGGGCTGGGGCGGTGCTCGTAGATAGAGCACCGGGTGGACACCCCAGGTTCACCTTGCAGCGCAGCGCATCGGCACGGTTTTTGGTTGGTGCCGCTCATGCAGCGCAGAAAAGGCGTTAACGGTTCAGTGAGATGAACCGGAACGGTACCGCCGCCATCGCTGGCTTCGGCCCAGTAGAAAGAGACTCGAAAATACGCACAACAGGCTCCGCACGTCATGCACGGGTTAACATCACTCATGGCACACCTGCAAAAGAAGAACGCATCAAATCAACTTGTGAGAGCGCTAAATTATCCAGCTGCGAGAGGAAGAGCAAGAGGGTGAAAAGAGAAAATTTTGTAACGCCGAAATGCCAGAAATTGACCTGACGACAACTTATCGCTTTACGGTGTGTCACCAAAAATTAACCCAGATCAATGAATGTTAACTTACTGGTTTTAATGTGATCTGTAGCAGATCACTTATTACTCATTTGTGAGTATATTCTCCTCCGCGACTAAAACCACAACGATGGAGCGGATATGAAAAAATTAGCGGTGGCAGCCCTTGTATTAAGCAGTCTCTCTGGCGGCGCGTATGCGCATGAAGCAGGTGAATTCTTTATTCGTGCCGGTTCGGCAACGGTGCGTCCAACAGAAGGCTCTGATAGCGTACTGGGTATGGGCGGTTTTAACGTCAGCAACAATACCCAGCTCGGTTTGACCTTTACGTATATGGCGACGGAGAACATTGGTGTTGAGCTTCTGGCAGCAACGCCATTCCGTCATCGCGTCGGTTTAGGGCCAACCGGGGATATCGCGACGGTGCACCATTTACCGCCAACACTGATGGCGCAGTGGTACTTTGGTGATGCTAACAGTAAGGTGCGTCCGTATATTGGCGCAGGGGTGAACTACACCACCTTCTTCGACGAGAAATTTAACGATACCGGTAAAGAAGCCGGGCTTACCGATCTCAGCCTGAAAGACTCGTGGGGTGTTGCGGGGCAGGTGGGGCTGGACTATCTGATTAACCGTGACTGGTTAATTAACGCCTCGGTCTGGTACATGGACATTGATACCGACGTTCGCTTTAAAGCGGGCGGTGAACAGCAAAGTATCAGCACTCGCCTCGATCCGTGGGTGTTTATGTTCTCCGCGGGTTATCGTTTCTGATTTATCCCTTGAGACTGGCCTGGTTATGGCCAGTCTTGCTTCGGGGGGCGATTAAGGTTGCCCCTCCATATTCCAGCGTGCTGAACTCATCTCATCAAATACATGCTGAACCGTAAACGGCGGAAATACTGCCCGTTTAGCCCCGTCAGCCAACGCCTGAACATAACCTATTCACACCATTCCTAAAGTCGAGGTGCAGATTGCACCGATTACCGCTTCATGCGTGAGGCTCGGTCAATGCGGCGTCCAGTGATTGCTCAATGGCGCAGGCCTGTAGCCCGTGGATATTGTTATCCGAGACTTTACCGGAACGCTTATAAGTACAGGCATCGGGGGCACGTTGTTTGTGACAGCGTTTAGGGGGAAGGGGAACACATCCGGCAAGCGCAGCAGTAATACACACTGACGGAAGAATTTGATTCATGAGAAAGTCCATTTATGAAAGTTATTCCGCAAGCAGGCTATCGGAGTTGGGAGGAGATTAATGCCAGATGCCGCAATATACTGTTCTCGAAAAGCGAGACGTTAAATTTTACAGGACATAATATTGAAAAGAATAATTATTGCGGCTGCGGTTATGCTCATTTCTGGCTGCCATCAACAGCCCATGCAACCTGAACCGGCGCAGAAACCGTGCAATGGAATAACGAATAAGCCTTTCCCTGCCATGCCCGTAAAGGCACAGGCGCTGGGCATTGAGGGTAACGTTGTTTTCTCTTTTTCTGTGGGCGACGATGGTCATCCACACGATATACGTATTGTCTCTGCACAGCCTGAAGGGGTGTTTGAACGCGAAACGCTGCGTGCCGTGCAATTATGGTGTTTATCACCGAATAAAAGCCGTCAAACAGAAACGGTCACTTTCACAGTAAATAAGCCCCGATAGCCCGGGGCTTATCTTTCCTCGCAGGCACGCTAACGCACCACCAGCACCGGGCATTTTGCGTGGCGCACGATGACCGCAGCGTTAGAGCCTAACAGATAGGTCGAAATATCAGGTCGATGAGACGCAATAATTATCAGGTCTGCATTGATACTCTCAGCCAGTTTCAGGATCTGATCTTTAGGCGTGCCAGAAATGGCGTGGGTCTGAATGCGGTCGGCCGGTAAATTGAACTGCGTAACGATCTCATTCAATTTCGCCAGCGCCTCCTGCTGCATTTCTTCCAGTTTTGGCATCTCAACGGAATAGGCCAGACCAAGAGAGGAATAGTAGGGGAAAGAAGGAACGACAGTCAGAAAATGCACTTTGCCGTTACTGATTGCTGCGTTCGCCTGAACATAGGGAATCACCTGTTCGGTCAGGCGACGCTCTGAAATATCGACAGGAACGAGAATTGACGCAAACATGCCACACCTCCTGTTTGTTTTTTATCCACTTTAAGTGTAGTTCCGGGGGAGAGCAGGGGACTGTATTTACCGCCAAAGTGGGACGTAAGGCGGATTTTTGGGGCAGGAGACGCCCCCGGTTAAGGAGCGTCTGTGGCGGGATTATTTCTGTATCAAATAACGAATGGTTGGCCCATCCTGTTGAATGTCCAGCACGGTGTAACCGTGGTTTTTAGCATCCAGAGGAATGTTGTTGATAGACTGCGGGCAGTCGCTCACCACCTCCAGAATTTCCCCTTTCCTGAGCTGAGGCAGGGCTTCCAGCGTAGCGACAGCGGGATAAGGGCAGGGTTCGCCCACCATATCCAGACGATAGTCAGGCACGATCTCTTTCATGCGGCATTCTCCTGCGTTTCATTTTTGACAGCGGCACGGCGGAAGAACCGTTTCTCCTGCGCAATCACCAGTAAAAAAGCGACCAGCAGTAGGGCGTACGTTACTAACAGGCCACCGAGCGGGCCGAACGTGCTGAGCAGGTTGACCTTATCCCAGTTTGTCGCGAGGACAGGAGAAAGGGAATCCCAGTAGTACGCAAGGAGAGTTGACCCGAGCACGTTCCCCAGGCCAACCCACCAGTAATGCACCTGACCTTCAACGGCGCGGTACATCCAACCGGTTTCACAACCGCCAGCCAGCACAATCCCGAAGCCAAACAGCAGGCCGCCAATCACCGCATTCGGGCCGGCCCACATGATTTTCGGTTCAACACCTAACTGAACATAGCTGAAGATGCCGATAGCACTCACCGCCATCCCGGCAATAATCGCTTTTGCCATCATTGTTCGCCCGGTGATCCACATATCGCGAAACGCTGAAGTAAAGCAGATCTGCGCGCGTTCAATAAGCAAACCAAAGCCCACGCCAAACAGCATTGCCAGACCCAGTTTAGGTTGATTGAGCGCTGTACACAGTGCCCATGCCACCATGGCGAAAAAGACCAGCATCCCCAGGCGGAAACGACGGTGTGCCTGAGCCGGTTTTTGCGTCAGCGGCGATGCGGCGCTGACCTTAACCATCCTGACGGGAATACGGAACAGCGGCAAAAGGGTAAATTTTGCGCCAAAGTAAGAACCGATGGCGGTAGCGACGGCAAAGAACCAGGCATGTAGCGAAAACTGTGGGATACCGGTAAAGAAGGCGGCAAGGTTACAGCCCATCGCCAGGCGCGCACCGAAACCGGCAATCATGCCGCCGATGACCGCCTGTACGATGCGGATCCGACTTTTTGGCATTCTCAGCTTAACGTTGTTTGCCCACAGCGCGGCGGCAAAACAGCCGCCGAACATGCCGATGATCATCATCCCGTCGATGCGGGTCAGCGGAGTGCCTTCCAGATGAATGAGCTTAAAGTAACCCCACTCTTCAGCATGCACACCGGCAAGCTGCAGCAGCTGTCCACCCCAGCGGGTAAACTCGCCGGTTACAGCCCAGAACGTACCGGTAATGCCGAAATAGTAAGTAGACAGGATCCCCGCTGCGATAACGGCGGGTACAGGTGACCAGAACTTAACCAGGTAAGTCTGTTTGAAGTATTGCCATGACATGAGTAAGCCTCTGAACTCAGAAGGTATATTTGGATTTAACGGGCTGGAATATATAACTTTTTTTCTTTCTCCAAAACCTCTCCAAAACTTTTCTCAAAAATACCTACCTTTTTTATGACCTCCGTCATCAAATCTTCCTGATATCTCCTGGCAATCACTCACCCGGCTGCAAAATATTCACTCTTTTCGCGGCTCCTCACGCAGAATACGCGAGCGGCAGACATCCAGAATTTCGTCAGCGAGCGCAGAATTATCCGGGCAGGCACGGGACAACACCAGAGCCCCGACAAGATGTGCAAAGGTGTCTATCAGGTCAGCACGTGAGACATTTTCGTCGCTTAACATTGCCAGCTGACGTTCAACCCCGGCTGCAAATGTCTCTTTGATGGACTCAGACTGACGGGCGGTGTCGGTGCCCAGGGCAGACATCACACAACCCCTGGCCATATCATCGCGATGCTGTCGGGAGAGGTAATATTCAATGAATTTTTCTCGGTCCACACCCGCCAGGTTTTCCGCGGCGTGTACAAAACCACAATTCATGGCTTCTGACATCAGGTCGGCCTTTGAACCAAAGTGCTTATAAAACCCGCCGTGGGTTAAACCCGCCGCAGACATCAGCTCCGCCACGCCCACGCCGTCATAGCCGCGCTCACGAAAAAGTTCTGATGCCGTTTCAACAATGCGCATCCGGTTTTCCCGAACCTGCTCTTTTGACACTTTCATGCTTTCCCGCCCCCTTACAAAACAAGGCTCAATTATACATTGATGATGATCATAATCAAACCAGTTGACTTTATAGATTATGATCATCATCATTAAATCCATGTCCCCGACGGCGCTTCGCAGAGGTATGCGCGCTCCGTCAGTTTGACTGAGATCAGCAAAAAGAGCCGGACATATCCCCGGATTTACCTGCATCGAACAGTGCAGATTCTGTTCAACATTTAATAAAGAAGATCACATATGACGAAAACTTCAGTTCTCATTACAGGTGCATCGACGGGTATTGGTGCTGTTTATGCGCAAAGATTTGCGAGCCGTGGACATGACCTGGTTCTGGTTGCCCGCGATAAAACAAAATTAGACGCACTCGCCGAGCGTCTGCGACAGGAGAAGGGCGTTTCTGTAGATGTTCTGCCAGCCGACCTCACTCAGGCAGCGGATTTAGCGACGGTGGAAGCTCGTCTTCGTGAAGACGAAAAAATAGGGGTGCTGATTAATAACGCAGGCATGGCACAGTCGGGCAATTTTACCGGCCAGACGCCTGAGGCAATTGAGCGTCTTATCGCCCTGAACGTCACTGCGCTGACGAGGCTTGCCAGTGCCGCGGCGCCACGGTTTGTCAAAACCGGAGAAGGCGCAATCGTCAATATCAGCTCCGTCGTTGGGCTCGCCCCGGAATTTGCCATGACGGTTTACGGTGCAACCAAAGCCTTTGTGCTTTTCCTGTCGCAGGGATTGCATCTTGAGCTGTCCTCTGCGGGCGTTTACGTCCAGGCGGTACTTCCGGCCGGCACTTACACCGAAATCTGGGAACGTGCAGGTATTGATATCAGTAAGGCGCCCGAGATGATGGAAGTGGGTCAGTTAGTTGACGCAGCCCTGGCCGGCTTTGATCGTCGCGAACTCGTCACCATCCCTCCTTTACAAAATGCTGCCCACTGGGATGACCTGGAGAAGGCGCGTCAGGCGTTGCTGGCGGATATCAATCAGGCTAAAGCGGCAGAACGGTACACAGTGTAGCCACGGGGATTCGGCATAACCCTATGCCGCGTTGTTTCCCTGCCGCGTGTTGTTGCGCTGCAGGGTGAGCAGGACTCCATCAAGAGAGCGTAGTGAGAATGACAAAAAAACGTGTAGCACTGGTGACCGGAGCTTCTTCGGGGATCGGTGAGGCGTCGGCTAAAAAACTGCTGGCCGCGGGGTATACGGTCTATGGCACCAGCCGGCGCGGTGCGCAGGCAGGTACACATCCCTTTGCGTTATTAACGCTTGATGTGACGGACGATGCGTCCGTGAGCGCCGCCATTGAGGCGTTACTGCACCTGGAAGGGCGGATAGATTTGCTGGTGAATAATGCGGGCTCTGGGGTTGCTCCTGCGGCCGCGGAAGAAAGTTCGATTGATCAGGCCAGGCGTATTTTCGACACCAACTTTCTTGGCCTGGTCAGAATGACGCGGGCAGTGATCCCGCACATGCGCCGTCAGGGCAGTGGCCGCATCATCAACATTGGTTCGATATTAGGGATTGTCCCGCTACCTTACGTGGCACTGTATGCAGCCAGTAAGCATGCGGTTGAAGGGTATACGGGCGCGCTGGACCATGAACTGCGCACACAGGGTATCAGGGTTTCCGTGATCGAGCCGGCCTATATAAAGACACAGTTCGACGTAAACAATTTAGAACCTGACGCGAAGCTAGAAGAATATGAACCGCTCCGGGCTAAGCTGAACAACGTCGTCAGCAAGGCAATGGACGAGGCGGAACGTCCGGAAGTGGTGGCTGATGTGGTGGTAAAGGCTGCCCAGTCTTTACGGCCTAAGGTGCGTTATACGGCGGGCACGCTGGCGGGGAAACTGAATTTCATTCGCCGCTTTGCGCCGGCTTCACTTCTGGACAAGGTAGTACGCAACAGTCTTCAGCTCGACGCGAAAGAATAAGAATATGAAATTTTCTCAACTGGCTATTCTGACTGCCGGGTTGTTTTTCATCCTGGCGGCGATATGGATGTTCTGCCCGCAACTGCTGTTAACGCAGTGGGGAATCACGCCAACACCGGGAACTGATGTGCTCGGCCATCGCTCTGCCGCCCTGTACGCGGGCCTGGGGGTGATGTGTTTATTCGCCAGGCATGCAGAGCCCACGCTGGCCCGCTATGCCCTGGCAGCAGGGATCGGTACGTTATGTTTGATTTTAGCCGTGTCCGGCGTTGTTGAGTGGTATGCAGGACACGTTAATGGGCAGATCGTTATTGCAGTATTTATCGAGCTATTCCTGGGTATCGCTTTTTTACTCAGCAACAGCGTTGGTAAGAAACACGCCACCGGCAAACCCGGCAGAGTAAAAGACAAATGAATAAGAAGACGATGAAAGCATTTACGTTCAAACGCTATGGTAAATCCCCTGAACTGGGATTCGACGACGTCGATTTTCCGTCCCCTGGTGATGATGAAATTCTGGTCAAAGTGTATGCAGTAGGTCTGAACCCGATCGATAACATGATCCCGACCGGCATGTTCAAACGTGTTCTGCATTTCAGTCTCCCCGCGACGTTGGGCAGTGACGTGTCCGGCGTTGTCGTTGCCACAGGACGCCGCGTGAGGCGTTTCAAAGCAGGCGACGAGGTTTTCGCCAGTATTTTTGACAGGGGAACGGGTTCGCTTGCTGAATTTGTGCGGGTGCCTGAAAACCTTGCAGCGTTAAAACCCGCCACCCTGGATTTCGTACAGGCAGCGTCGCTTCCGATGGTCAGTCTCACCTCCTGGCAAGCGCTGACGGAACGCGCGAAGCTGCGAGCGGGGCAGAAAGTATTTATCCCGGCCGGCTCCGGTGGAATTGGCAGTTTTGCTATCCAACTGGCAAAACACCTTGGCGCAACGGTAGGGACGACAACCAGCACCGCCAACATTGACTGGGTGAGCCGCCTTGGTGCAGATGAGGTGGTTGACTATAAAAAGCAGGAATTCGAAAAAGTGCTGAGCGGCTACGATATTGTCCTCGGTACTATCAGAGGTGACGCGATTGAGAAATCCACCCAAATCCTTAAACCGGGAGGGAAGATAGTTTCCCTGATCGGGCCGTTAGATACGGCTTTCGCACGGGAAAGACACCTCAATGTTTTCCTGCGTTTTGTATTAGGACTGTTGAGCCGCAAAATCATGCGACTGTCAAAAAAACGAGGATTAACCTATTCGTTTCTCTTTGTCCGCCCTGATGGCAGCCAGCTTAGCCAAATCGCTGAACTCATGGACGCTCAACGCATCAAGCCTGTTATCGACAACGTTTTCCCCTTTGCCGAAACTGGCGACGCCTTCGCCTATCTGGCTCGCGGGCATGCAAAGGGGAAAGTGGTGGTTAAAATTCATGAGTGATAGAGACGAAGGCTTGCCTCTGCGCTAAGCATAAATGACCAGGGTTATCGCCTCAGGGAAGAGGTATAGTCACTATCACCGTTCGTATCAGTTATAGCCCTCCGTCTTCATCGCATAATGCGGCCAGATGTCAGGATCGTGCCCGGGAATAATTTCCGCATTATGCATCTGGGTAACCACTCTTAGTTTTGCCACCGATCGTGCCACCTCACTGGCCGATGTCATCAAGCCAGGCAGGGCTTTATCCTGAAAATGGTCAAGCGTATAGGCAGCATCTATCGCCAGGGTGAACGATTTTCCACTCGGAAGGGAGACGACAAAAGATTGATGACCCGGGGAGTGGCCTGGCGTGTAAATGATTTTCAGAACGCCGTCGCCATACAGATCAAAACCGTCATCGGCATCTCCTGCCAGAAACTGCCATTTGAGACCTTCGCGATGAAAATCTTTCCGACAGTAGGCCCCGGCGGTAAACCAGTCCGGTGAAAAGGCATAGTCGTACTCAGCACGCTGTACAAGATGAGTGGCTTCAGGAAAGCGGCCAATCGCGCCGGTATGGTCAGAGTGGAGGTGGGAGAGTAAAACATAACGCACCGATTCTGGCCTTATTCCGAGATTTGCCAGTTGTCTTCTACAGCCCTGGTTTGTATCCATGATGGGTTGATACTGGTCAACAGCCGGTCCCCAGTAGGCGCGGGGATCCTTCAGCCCTTCCACCGCAAGCCCACCGTCAATAACAACATTCCCCTGCGGATGCGTCAGTAAAAACCAGGGGACAGGTATAATGTAGTCGGCGCCTTCACCCTGATTCATCCTGATATCGTGATATTTACAACGCTGATAGCCCGACTGGAACATATAAAGCCTGATATCTGACATGCTTCTTTTCCCGTAAAAAATGAAATCTTCTGTACGCCATAGCTACAACAGCCGTGGACGCACAGATTTTCATTAACAGAAGGGCCTAGCAGTAGAGGGGCGGGACCACTTTCATTTATCGGTTTTACCAATATAATCGGTGAATGGATTTACTTACGGCAATGCGTATTTTCATTCGGGTGGTTGAGCGCGGAAGCATGTCTGCCGCTGCGCGCGATCTCGGCATCGGACAGCCGGCGGTCAGTGAAAGGATAGAGCGTCTGGAAGCTCATCTTAATACCCGCCTGCTGCGACGTCACACGCGCCGAATGTCTCTCACGAATAGCGGGACGCTGTTCTATGAACGGAGCAAAAGCGCTGTTGCAGCGGCTGACCATGCGCTGGCAATCGCGGATAATGGTGAGGCAATTAGTGGAACCCTGCGCATTGCCGCACCCTATGGAGCCGGGGAAGAGTTACTTATGCCCGCCCTGCTTAAACTGCAATTGGCCTATCCGGGCATAAACATAGATCTGGTGCTCAGTGACAGAGTGACGGACCCGGTCACCGAAGGTGTGGATATCTCGCTACGTCTTGGTGAGGCGGGGGAAGGATATTATGTTGCCCGCCCGTTGGGGAAAATTGAGCGGTTGCTGGTGGCCTCTCCCGAATATTTGCAGCGTTATGATATGCCCCGTACACCGGGTGAGCTCGCCCGACATGCGTTTGCTCGTGTTTCGGGCCTGTTTATGAATAACCATGTGACGCTGATCGCGCCTGACAACGCGTTACTCACCGTCCCTGTGAGAATAACATTCACTTCCAGCCACTGGCGGCCGTTACGTACTGTGCTTCTGGCAGGAAGGGCAATCGGGGTATTGCAGTCTCCGGTTTGCCGACAGGAGATTGCCGACGGGCATCTCGTACCTGTGTTACCCGACTACATTGTTCCTTCATTCCCTGCATATCTACTTTATCCCCCGGCTAATATCATCTCCGCTGAAACACGAGCATGTGTCGCTTTCCTTGAAAACGAACTTCGCACAAGCCTTACGCGTTCGGTAACAAAAGGGCAGCCATAGTTCTCAAGCTGGAATACGAGGCTGTTAAATAAACGGTTGAACAAAATTTCTTGCCTGCCTGAGGTACACCCGGTTAATGGCTTGCCCAGTCGAGCATGCGTCATTCGCTGCTACGGTGCGGCAACTCTCCGGAAGCTAAATATTCTGCGCGGGTTTGAAACTACTGCAGTGACGTCTTCCCCCACTGCCTGACGTGTTCAATCAGAGCCCGCAGCTTGGGGGCCATATTTCGACGTTGCGGGAAGTACAGATAAAACCCAGGAAAAGGTGGAAGAAAATCATCCAGTAATGAAACAAGCTGTCCTTTTTCAATAAATGGCCTGAATGTTTCATAGGTTGCAAAGGTAATTCCTCCCCCCGCAAGCGCGAGCCTGAGCATGAGACGGAGATCGTTGGTGGTGATATGCGGTTCAACCGCCACGTCGAAAGGTATTCCCGCTTCCTCAAATTCCCAGCGATAGGGCGCGACGTCTGGCGATGGGCGCCAGCCGATACAGCGATGGCGGATAAGCTCTCGCGGATGGCGCGGTGCGCTGTGGGCCGCCAGATACGTTGGTGATGCCACCACCACTTCCCGTTGCTGTCCCGTCAGAGGGACAGCAATCATGTCTTTTTCGATCACGTCACCGAGCCTTACGCCGGCATCAAAGCCCGCTGCCACGATATCAAATTCGTCATCCGACACGACGATATCGATGGTGACGGCAGGGTTAGCGGCTGTAAAGGACGCGAGCAGAGGGCCTGAAAGAAATTCTTCTGCAATTGAGGTGACAGCAATTTTCAGATGCCCTCGCGGCCCGTTGTCAGAGAGAACGTCTTCGCACGCCGCGTCAATCGTCGATAGCGGTACGGACAACGATTTTCGCAGCCGTTCTCCCGCTTCAGTCAGGTTTACCGAACGCGTGGTGCGCATGACAAGCAGGGTCCCGAACGTATCCTCCAGGCGTCTGATCCCCTGGCTGACCGCCGATCGCGTCACGCCAAGACGTTCGGCGGCAGCGCTGAAGCTACGTTCCTCCGCGACAGCCAGAAACAGAGGTAAAAGATTAAGGTCAATTTTCATTGTTTAGGTTTGCTAACCAGTGTGTACACCAGTGGCAGGATACACGAAACAATGCCTTCGTTCTATTATCCCTCTGAACTCAACTGAAGGAGTAAGTCATGGATAAAGTCATCTTGATCACCGGTGCATCCAGCGGTATCGGAGAGGGTATTGCACGAGAGCTTGGCAATGCAGGCGCGAAATTGTTACTTGGGGCACGCAGGAAAGATCGTATTGAAGCTATCGCTGCAGAAATTCGCAGTACAGGCGGGCATGCGGAAGCCTGCGAGCTGGATGTCACAAATCGCCAGTCGATGTCTGATTTCGTGCAGGCGGCATTGACTACGTGGGGGCGTATTGACGTTCTGATCAACAACGCGGGAATAATGCCCCTTTCTCCGCTGGCAGCGGGTAAATATGATGAATGGGAACGTACCATTGATGTGAATATCAAGGGCGTACTATGGGGGATTGGCGCCGTGCTTCCCACCATGGAAGCGCAGGGCTCCGGTCAGATAATCAATATTGGCTCTATCGGTGCTCTCTCTGTGGTGCCGACAGCTGCCGTCTATTGCGCCACAAAGTTCGCCGTTCGGGCGATTTCAGATGGCTTGCGACAGGAAAGTGCCAGCATCCGTGTCACCTGCGTCAACCCCGGTGTGGTGGAAAGCGAACTTGCCTCGACCATTACTCATCCGGAAACGCAGGCGGCAATGGAGGTATACCGTTCCATTGCACTCCAGCCGGCTGATATCGCCCGCGCTGTTCGGCAAGTGATTGAAGCGCCTGAAAATGTTGATACAACAGAAATCACGATTCGACCTACCGCGTCTGCGAACTGAACTGGCTAACGCATATGCATCACGAAAGCTGCCTGTAAGGCAGCTTTTTTTTTCGCGTCACGGAGTGCAGGGTGAAAATTGTATGTGTATTGAAAAGGTCATAACGCGGGCCAGACAACCGGTTTGGCCCGCATGGCAAACTTACCACTGCTGCTCTGTGGGCATGATGAACAATTCTGCCACGTCGACATGGTCCGGCGCGCGCAGCACATAAAGGATGGAATCAGCAATATCCTCTGACTTCAGGAACGTCATGTGTTCCTTCAGGTTTTCCATCTGTGCGCGGTAGTTTTCGTCAGTAATGTGCTCGAATAATTCACTTTCAACCGCGCCTGGCTGAAGTGAGGTTACGCGAATATTGTATTGAGAAGAAAGCTCCATGCGTAATACATCTGAAAATGCGGCTACCGCATGTTTCGTCGCGCAATATACCCCGAGTCCAGCGAACGTTTTTCTGCCCGCAATCGAGGAAGTATTGATGATATGCCCTGACTTTTGCGCTTGCATCACAGGGAGTACCGCGGCAACCGTGTTCATTAAGCCCTTAATATTGACATCAACCATACGATGCCACTCCTCCAGTTTGAGACTGGCGATGTCTGAAATGGGCATGAGTCCGGCATTGTTAAAGGCGATATCAATGTGGCCATAGGCGTCGTGCAGTTTCTTCACGCCGTCGAAGACTGACGCCTGGTCAGTCACATCCATTTCCAGCGCAATGGCTTCTCCGCCGAAGGCCTTGATTTCTGACACCAGCGCCTGGAGACGATCCCGGCGGCGGGCCGCGAGTCCCACTTTGACCCCCTCTCTGGCCAATTTAATGGCGGTGGCTGCGCCAATACCGCTTGATGCACCGGTCACGATGGCTGATTTACCGTTGAGTTCCATGATTAATCCTCTTATGCGTTTGTTTCAGCGCTTCAGCAAAGAACATCTGAAGTTCGGGTCAATCATGTCTGCAAAAGGCACTCTCTTCGCGCGGTGGTTTGCTCACACTGTCGGTGTTTTGCTACGCATATTTTCGTGGCGATATTGGGAGGGCGAAATACCGGTGTGCTTGCGGAATATGGCAGCAAAATGGCTGGGGCTGTTGTAGCCCACGGTCAGGGCGATGCTGATCATCGAATCCTCTGTCTCGGACAACAGGCGGCGCGCCTCTTCCATTCGCAAGCGGATAAAATAATGGGAAGGCGAAAGCCCGGTAGACTGTTTAAAGACCCGGCTGAAATGGAATTCACTAAGCTCGGCAAGGCCAGCCAGACGTGCTAAGTCAAAGGGGTGAGCCAGCTCTTCATGCATCGCCTTAAATACCCGGTGTAATTTATATGCCTGCAACCCGCCGTGGTGTCGCTTTGCCGATGTCCGGTAAGCACGGGAGAGATGTACGGCAAGGGCTTGAGCGATACCCTGGATGTAAGGTCCACTGGGTGGGTGCTGAAAATAAAGCTCTGCGCGCATAAGTTCCAGCAGGGCTGACAGTGTTTCATCGCGTTCGCCCGACACTTCCCGCAGCTCAATACCCTGCATCAAGGACACACCAATATAGACGTGCATAACGATGAAAGGGCTGTCTGGCTCGGCTTGCCATCTCATCTCTGTCGGAGAGGTGTCGGTCGTGAGAAAAAAATCACCTGCGGTAACGTGGTTTTCTGACCACTCTCCGCCCAGAGGCCGTTCTTCAACGACGGCCCGCCCAGAGAGTATCCAGACAATGAAAGGCTCTGGCACGGCCGGGATAATAACGTTGTCCTGTCTCTGCCGGCGCGCCAGAATTTGAATGAAGACATCCCGGGAAGATTGTGCCCGATGTTCCTTGAGCAATTCGCCCGGAATGTACGCTTCGAATGATTCAGCGGAAGTACGTTGAGCCATATTTGTCAATAACGTCTCTTAAGCCAGTTTCACAAGGTTTAGCGCGGGAAGGGGACCACCCGGGAATTGTTGCAGATATCCCCCAATCTCAAGACTCCCTAAGTCTATACTGGCGAAGCCCATTCGGGTGGCTAATTCCTCAACGTCCGCTTTTGCATCAGCGTGGTCACCGGACATAAAGACCACGCGGCGCCCGCCAGATTGGGACGGATCTTGCGCAAGAACGTTTGGCAGAAGCGTGTTGAAGGCTTTGACGACCCGGGCTCCCGCTGCCCATTCTGAAACGCGCTGGGATGAGTTTTTACCCCCCAGATCTGCAAGGGTGTAGCCCGGCAAAAGTACCGGGTTAGTCGCGTCAATCAGAATACGACCCTCCCAGTTCACCCCACTTAATGCGGCCTCGGTTCTGTTCCAGTTGGTACTTATAAAAACGATTTCGGCTTCGGCAGCCTGTTGTACCGTTCCGGCGCGGGCTTTGTCGCCCAATGCCTCAATCACTTCAGCCAGGCTGTCCGGGCCACGACTGTTACTGAGGATGACATTCACGCCTGCGTTGACCAGCTGGTGGGCAAAAGCTTGTCCGATGGCGCCTGCACCAATAATGCCGACAGTATTTGTTTTCATAGTTTGTTTCCTTAAATGAACAGATGCGTTGATGTGTTTGGCGACGTTGCTTGAGAACATGAAAGGAGAATAGTGCTCACCGATCTATCTGTGTAGCCTATATAATTAGATGGTATACATCTAAAGGAGCGATACATGCTGGATGGTATGTCGATTGATCAACTGCGTACTTTCATTGCTGCGGTTGATGAAGGCAGTTTCTCGGCCGCAGGTCGCAAACTTCGCCGGGCGCAGTCCGTCGTTAGCGCTACGCTGGCAAATCTGGAATCTCAGGTAGGTTTTCCTTTATTTGAGCGAACGGGACGTTACCCGAAACTGACGGAGGCGGGGGCAGCCTTACTGGAGGCCGCACGCCATACGCTTGCCGGAATGGACGCGTTTAAGGCTAAGGCGCGTATCCTGGCAGAAGGCCTGGAACCCGAACTCGCCGTGTCTGTGGATGTGATGTTTCCGATAGAGATCCTGACCGCAGTCGTGAAGGAATTTCATCTGGCCTTTCCCGGCACACCGTTGCGTCTTTATGTTGAGGCGCTGGGCGCGGTACTTCAGCCATTGCTGGCCGGCAACTGTCGGGTCGCGATTATCGGCTCGCTACCGGATGTTCCGACCGGGTGTGCCTCTGAGTTCCTGCTCAGTGTTCCTGCCGTGGCTGTGGTCTCACCCGATCATCCTTTGGCTAAAATGGCTGGCCCAATTCTTCGGCCGGTTATGGAGAACGCTGTGCAGCTTGTATTGGCTGACCGCTCATCACTCACGGCGGGTCGCAACTTTGGCGTGATGTCGGCTAAGACGTGGCGTTTGGGTGACATGGGGGCAAAACATGCATTCTTGCGTGCGGGCCTCGGTTGGGGTTATATGCCTTTGCCTATGGTTGAGGACGATCTTGCTAATGGCAGACTGGTTATCCTGAACCTGGAGATACAGCCCGATGTTGGCCCTGGTTTTTCCATGCATGCGGTACATATGACGCAATATCCTCCAGGGCCAGCCGGACGCTGGTTTATTAATAAGCTTAAAACGCAGTAAACCAGGTTATCTGGCGGTCAGAGCACCAGATAACCGATATCCTGCATCAGAATGTATAAAATGCCCCGACGGTAAAGAGAAGATATTCATCCTTTTGCACAATGGGGCTGTTGCTTACACGGTCTGCAAGCGTGATATACCCTAAATCTGCATAGCCGGACCAGTTATCATTAAATGTGTGTTGCCAGTTAATATCGTAATTCACACTGTTTAATCCGCTACCCGCGTTGAAAGGCCTATATCCGGAATGGGTACTTTGATTTTCACTCACCCCAAACCAGGTATTATTATACCGTGCGTCGCCGTATTTTCTTTCGGTACTGATTAGCAGAGTATCTGTATCGTTAGCAAAAAGAACGACATTAAGTTTAATTTTATATTGCATTCCCTGGCTTTCAGTCAGCGGTGCCGTAATATTTCCCTCAAAGCCTATCCAGGGTGCCATCCACCATCCTGCCGTGGTGGTGGTATTCATTACGGTATTAATCTTACCCATACCTTTAAGTTTATCAGAGCCTTCCTGAAGCCAGGCGTTTCCGCTATCCGTGCGGCCAAGGGAATACCCCAGAGCTTGCCCAAGGTAAACGCCATTACTGAACTGATGGGAATAGACGATACCTTTGTCGGTATTGACGGACCAGTCATCGTAAGTCCATCCGAAATACGGCAGCGTATTGACATCATATTTATTCGAGCCGGTATATTCAGGCGCATATTGTGAACCCACGCCAATCGTGACATAAGATGCTTTTTTATCTGATGATGCCTGTGAAGCGAACGATGCAGCGATGAGTGTTACTAAGGCGATTTTTATTTCCTTCATAAAACTTCCTGAATGAATTATGCTTATATCTATGAATTGCGGAGTATGCGGGCGGTCAATCAATATTCCTGCAAGATTTAATCAAGATTCCATCAAGGTGCGAATGTGAAACGTGTTTTAATTATTGAAGACGATTTGGATGCCGCGAATGTGCTTGAGGCTTACCTTAAGCGCGATCAGTTTCAGACCTCTTCGGCCAGCAGCGGTAACCGGGGGCTCGAACTGGCATTCAGCTGGAAGCCCGACATTATTTTACTGGATGTGATGTTGCCCGGCATGAGCGGGAACGATGTTCTGCTGGCCCTGCGCCGGCGCAGTGATATTCCCGTGATTATGATCACCGCCATCCGCGACGGCAGCGACAAAATCAGTGCCCTGCGATTTGGCGCGGATGACTATGTGGTGAAGCCCTATAACCCGGGTGAGGTGGTCGCCAGAGTCCATGCTGTACTCCGTCGTTATTCCGGCGAGCGCAGCAGCACGCTTATTGAGTACCGGGGACTGCAGGCAGATACAGAGTCCATGACGGTAAGCGTTGAGAGCGAGAACGGGCAACGGACAGCGCTGGATTTAACGCCGACGGAACTGCTGCTACTGATGACATTTCTTAAGTCGCCTAATAAGGCTTTCACCCGTCAGGCGCTTCTTGAAGCGTGTCTCCCAGAAAGTGAAGCCCTGGAGCGCGTTGTGGACACGCATATCTATAACTTGCGAAAAAAACTCGAGTCAGCGGGGCAGACTGAATTGCTGATAAACGTACGAGGGATCGGCTACCGATTTGCAAATGCATGAAAAAGTTTACGTTATCTCCACGAGGCGAACCGAGTACGCTGTGGAACTGGATATGCAAGCGGCTGATATCCCTGGCAGTCGGAAGTATTATTCTTATCGCCTTTTTTATGTGGGTGCGATTTTTTGTTGAAAACAAATGGCACGCCTACCGGATGCCAGAGGCCGTCAGGGCTGAACTCTCAGTTCTGAGCAAGCACCCTGAACAGAACATCAACCGCTATCATGAAATTATCGACACCTGGTATGGGCTGTCCTACTCAGATCCGACGATGGGGATTAAGGACTGGGTGATTCTTGGCATCCTGGTTCTGATATTCATACCGATTATTTTTATGCTTACGCTGAAAACAGCGCGACCCATTTCCCATCATATTAGCCGGCTTGCCGGTGCGGCACGGTCTGTTGCTGAAGGCGGGTTTGGGACCCGCGTGCCCGTGCCGGACAATCTGCCGCTTGAATTGCGTAGCCTCAGCGAGAACTTTAACGGGATGTCGATGCAGCTGGAACGCTACGAGAAAGATTTGAAAAAATCGCATGTGATCATGGCACATGAATTGCGCTCGCCGCTGACGGCTGCCATCGGTCGTCTGCAGGGCATTATGGACGGCGTATTTGAACCCAGTCAGGCCCAGTTGAACATGATCATGCAGCAGATGAATGATTTAAACAGACTGGTTGACGATCTGCATCTGTTAAAACTGGCTGATGCCAACCAGCTGAATTTGAGCCTGGTATCAACCAGCCTGGACCAGATAATCCGTGAGAAAGTGGCATGGACGATGCCTTCAGCCCAAAGGGTGGGAGTGAACATTATCTACCATGAGGGGGAATCTGTGACCTGTCGGGTTGATCCGTACCGGATAGGCCAGGTCTTTTTGATCCTGATGGACAATGCTCTGCGCTACGCTGCGGAAGGGGGCATCCTGGATATTCGTTATCATGTCAGCGATAAAAAGGTATCCGTTATTTTCCGCGACAACGGTCCGGCAGTCCCGGACGCACTGCTTGAAACCATATTTTCACCGTTTGTGCGTGAGGAGCAGTCCCGTTCACGACATACCGGTGGTTCCGGGCTTGGGCTCTCTATTGCCCGAGCGATATGCGAGGCGCATCGCGGTACTGTCTTTGCAGAACGGAATGCCAGCGGAGGGCTATCGTTCACGATGACGATACCGCTAAGCGAAAAGGAACAGCATTGACGGTTCCTTAACAAAGGGTGAACTGAATCTTGTAAAAATTGAGTTTAAATACATGGTAAACGGGGGTTTACCATGTCACCTGAATTACTTCTCTCACTGCTTTCTGCCTTTCGTAAAATGGTACGATGTGGATGTTTTTTACTGTACATCGCACCGGTGATTGTCATATTTCAGGTTATCATTATTGTTTTATTGGATGCGCCGAAAAGAGATAAATAATTGTTGAGGGCAGGGCGGCGAATACAGTTCAAAGAACCAGTGATTTACCTGTAGGCCGGGTTTCGGCCCAAAGCAGTTTATAGTCCCATTTTTTATCATACAATCCGATTGAAAATTGCATTGCCTTATTTTCATTGCGACACACTTCTCGTGCATCAACAATATTTTTCCACATGAGCAGACTTCCTGGGCTGAATGCGGTGATCGACGGATCAATCCCTCCGTTAGGAACATCAAAATACAGGCTTTTTTCACTACGGGCACACAGTACGAGATCTATCGCAACGGGAGCACCTTCAAAGAAAAGTACATTGCCGGTGACCATATGTGGCAGGGCGGTTAACAGTTCAGTGATGTTTTTCCTGTTATAGCATCTGACGCTGTCAGCAAAACGCAGCCTGAAAAGATGCACGTAAATATCAGCAATATCCGCCGGTGACATCTCTCTGAGCGGTATGCATTCTCCGCCCGCAGCCAGCATTTTTTTTAGCTCGCCATTTCTTTTTTTCACCGTTTTACCTGAGAAAGACGTTTTAATCAGGCAAACCTTACGTTTTTCACGAAAAGCATAGGTGGCATTTATTATATTCCCACGCAGCGATGAAGACAGCCGGTTTGTTTTTACTGGCAGAACGATTTTTTGATCGGCAGCCATGGGGATAATAATTTCATCATAAGATACCGGGTAATCGCGCCAGACATTCAGGCCGAAGGTATTTTCATCACTGGTAAAGTACGCTGCGGTGACCTCGCCATCGCGTCGGTAATGCCAGAATGCGAATTCTTTTTCCTTCTTCTGCATAAAGAAATTGATAATGTCGGGGTGAGTATTAACACTGCCGCCGTACTTATAATAAGCCGCCTGGTAATGCGTGAAGTTTGAACGTTCCCATCCAAAAAGCGAATGTCTGAAGCCCATTATTGTTTCTCCTTGCAATCTCATCAGAGGGCGCTGTCAGCGCCGGGCAGTTCTGTCTGAACAGGCTGATTATCCCGACCGTTAATCAATAAACGGTCAAGGCAAAATCAAGATTGCTGCAATCTTCGTTGGCGGAGTTAATTTTGCCTGTCTCAGGAAATATCTGCTTACATTCCAGCTAACGCTATGCTCTTTACATTGACACTAGTGTCAATGTTGTAGAGTGCATCTATGACGAGGAGAAAGGTATGCGACCATCTGAACTGGCGGCGCTCACTGGCGTCAGCACCCGAGTGCTCAGACATTATGAAGCTAAAGGACTGATTGTTTCTCAGCGGTTGGACAACGGTTATCGGAATTACGACGCGAAAGACGTCGAGAAAGTGAGATGGATAATCTCGCTTTTAAAATGTGGGTTCAGTACCCGACAGATTGCAGAGCTGGAAAAGTTTTCTCAGGTAAGCGACATGGATGATGCGCGTTTTATCCAGTGTCTGGCGCAGCACAGAGAAAAACTTCGGGCACTGGACACGCTTATCGAATTACTTAATGAACGCAGAAATACACTTGCCACGCGTATTCACGCCTACGAGTGATCGCTCTGTCTGAGCAGTAATAACAGGAAATATCATCATGAAACAGTTAGACAATAAAGTCGCGTTAATTACCGGTGGCAGTAGCGGTATCGGGCTGGCCACGGCCAAACGGTTTATTGAAGAAGGTGCAAAGGTGATTATCACTGGCAGGAATGCAGAAACCCTGCAGCAGGCGATGAATGAACTCGGTGACGATAATGCACTGTCAATACAACACGATATCGGTGACATACGAAGCCATGAAAACCTCTTTCGCATTATTAACGAAAAATACGGCAAGCTGGATGTGATGTTTGCAAATGCCGGTGTTATTGTGCTTTCCGATTTCCCGGCCTCCACCGAAGATGATTTTAATACTCAGTTTGATATCAACGTAAAAGGGACGTTTTTCGCCGTGCAACAGGCCCTCCCGTTAATGTCCGACGGTGGCTCGATAATATTAACGTCCTCCATTGCGCATTATAAAGGGTTCGATGGACACAATATCTATGCCGCCTCAAAAGCCGCGCTGCGATCTTTTGCCCGCAGCTGGACGACCGACCTTAAAGGCCGTGGGATCCGCGTGAATTGCCTGAGCCCAGGACCCGTCGCCACACCGATTATCAGTAAAATGGGCGTTTCCCTGAGCGATCGCGAGATTTTTGACGCCAGCATCGCAAGTCGTATTCCGTTAGGTCGTTTAGGTAAACCTGACGAGGTGGCCGCGGCAGCGCTGTTTCTTGCATCGGATGAAAGCAGTTTTATTTCGGGTATCGACCTGTCTGTCGATGGCGGGATGGGGCAAATTTAGCGGCGCGTGCAGCGCTGATAAAAAAAACATCAAATTTGATTAAAGCACATCAATTTTGCTAGAGCAGGCAGGTTTGACTTTCACTACTCTTGGTGCGGTAACGACATTTTCATCATCCGCTGTTAACAGGTATCGCTATGAAAAAACGTATTATTATTGCCGGTTCGGGTTTTGCAGGTATGTGGGCCGCCATTTCAGCAGCAAGGCTGGTACAAATGGAAAAGGCAAATGATCGGATTGAGATTTTTTTGGTTTCACCGGAACCTGCATTAACCATTCGTCCAAGATTGTATGAAGCCGTGCTTGAAAATATGGCACCCTCTATTCTGCATGTTCTTGAGGCTGCGGGTGTGCACTATATTGCCGGTTATGTCACCGGTATTGATGCAGAAAATAAAACGATCTCGGTAAAAAAAGAGAGTAGTGAAACCTCGGTTAATTTTGACAGTTTTGTACTGGCCACCGGAAGCCAGGCATTTCACCCAGAACTGCCGGGGATCACGGAATACAGTTTTGACGTGAACTCATTGAATGCTGCTCATGAACTGGAGCAACACCTCATGTCGTTAGCTTCAGAGCCTGATTCTCCCGCACGAAATACTGTTGTTGTCGCCGGTGGGGGCCTGACCGGGCTTGAGACCGCCACTGAAATGCCGGAACGCCTCAGAGACCTCTTGGGTTCGGAGCGCCATTTGCAGGTTATTATTGTGGATAGTTCGAACAAAATTGGTCAGGTGATGGGCGAGGATGCCTGTGAGATCATCAATCAGGCGCTGGCCAGTAATGGCGTGACTGTTCGAACGGGCGTCAGAGTGCGCGCAATCAACGCTGAGGGGGTGATGCTTTCGGACGATGAATTTATCCCCAGCAAAACGGTGATATGGACGGCGGGAATGCGGGCCAGCGCGTTAGCCGCTCTCATCCCGGGCGACCACGATAATCTGGGTCGTGTTATAGGGGATGCGTATCTGCGGGCACCTGCCGCCAGGGGTATCTTCGTTACCGGCGATACTGTAAAAGTCCCTACGGATGATGAAGGTAATTATAACGTCATGTCCTGCCAGCATGCGATGAGCCTGGGGCGCGTCGCCGGTCATAACGCGGCAGCAGAAATACTGGGATTACCGCTGCATCCTTACAGCCAGCCAAAATATGTTACCTGTCTTGATCTGGGCAAATGGGGGGCGATCTACACGGAAGGCTGGGATCATCAGGTTATGTACCAGGGCATGGAAGCGAAAAAAATAAAGCAGGAAATTAATACTCAGTGGATTTATCCGCCAGAACCCGACAGAGAGAAAATGTTTTCTGTTGCTAACCCTGATTATATTATTGTTCCGTAACAGGGCATCTCTATTGATGCTGCCTGGCGGCTGGCAGCATCAACGTGTGTTCTTTTTTTCACGCCATTGACCAGGGGTCAAGCCTGTTATTTTTCTGAAGGCCTGGGTAAATGCATTTTGCGAGCCATAGCCGCTTTCAATGGCAATTTCTGTAATCAGTTTATCGGAGTGTTGTAACTCGTGGAAAGCGCGTTCCATTACGCGCTGCTTAAGCCACCCGTACGGGGTTAAGCCGGTACTGTTTTTAAAGGCACGGCAGAAATGAGCTGAGGAAACTCCCAGCTCAAGAGCCAGTGATTTAATCGTGACATCCCCTATGGGGCTGTTATCCAGTTTTTCCAGCGCCATTTTTAATGCGCGCGAAGACAATACTCCTTGCGACTGACCTGCGGCTGTCAGCGTGTTGGAGTGGTTTTTTATTAACTGTAATATTAATGACAGCGTTAAGTGCTCGCAGAGCAGTTGGTTAATTTTGTTATTGTCCGAAATGATTTCCGCAACGGCCAGCGTAATTTTTGATGCCGTTTCATCAAAATGCGCTGTGCGTAAGAGTAACTCTGCAGTGGGTATCTCCATTTGATTCAGAAGATCGGCGAAAATATTATCAGGAATATATAAATGCATAACATCTACAAGACCAGCAATATCCCAGCGAGATGTACTTCCCTGAGGAATTGTCGTGATGGCGCCTTTCCGGATCGTGTTTTTAACGATTTTATTTTCTGTTTTTCGCTCAACACGCTGCATATGTCCAACGTGAGCAATAATCACATGTTGATCGAGTGGCGGGATAGTTTCATGCAATGGCCCATGCGGCCAGTGATAACAGCGAATTTGCAGCGCATCTCCACTGTCTATGCCTAATTCAGGTCGGTTCTTTAATACCTGAGCCATTTTATGAACGGCATCGTCAAGAGGAATGTCATGATTTTTCATGAGTATACCTGTTAATAACAGTGGGCATAATAAGAGTATAGCGATGTTTTAACCCTGTTTCATTGTGTTCTGTCTGCATGTTTATTTTTGATGATGGGAAATAACAGAGGGGAAAAAGTCATTTCTACGGTGTGTATACCCTTAAATCGATTAATTATGTTGTCTGGAGGAAATATGGCGATATCTAAGAATGATGCAGCGTCGTTAGCACCTGTTAATGGTACCTCGCATGTGGAAGCCGTTTATGAAATGGTGCCATCACGTTATGCACTACAGGTCGGTAAGATTGATGTTCTGGTGATCAGTGACGGCGTGTTGTCATTACCTGGACCCATGTTGGGTCATAACGCGGAGGCCTCCGAACGTACCCACTGGTTTGAAGATAAGTTTCTGCCTGCCGATTTTCTCGACTGGGCATTAAATGTGGTTCTCGTGCATAGCGGTGACCGGACGATCCTGGTTGATGCAGGGATGGGGGAGGCTTTCCCTGATTTACCCCGCGCCGGGCGAACGGTTAACCGCCTGGCGTCAGCGGGGATAGATCTTGCCAGCGTCACGGATGTGATTATCACACATCTGCATATGGATCACGTTGGTGGGCTGCTTATTGAGGGTGTGAAAGCGCGCATGCGGTCAGACCTTCGCATTCATGTCGCTGCTGCTGAGGTGGAATTTTGGCGTGACCCCGATTTTTCACAGGTATCCATGCCGCCAGGTTTCCCGGAAGCACTGCGCCAAACCGCTACCCAATTTTTGCAAGCGTACCAGACTCAACTGCACACATTCGAAGAGGAATACGAGGTTGCTCCCGGCGTGCGTGTCGTTCGTACAGGCGGGCATACTCCCGGACACAGCGTGGTAAGGCTGGCCTCTGAGGGGGAACGACTCACCTTTGCCGGCGATGCCATTTTCCAGGTTGGGTTTGAACATCCTGACTGGTTCAATGGTTTCGACCATTATCCCGAAGAAGCGGCACAGATTCGCATTCGTCTGCTGCAGGAACTGGCAGATAACAGGGAGTCATTGATCGCTACTCATCTCTCATTCCCGTCTGTCTGCCATGTTGCTGTCGACGGCGATACGTTCCGTTGCATCCCGGGTCCCTGGGATTATTAAGAATACCGCTGATGTCATTTTCACGGATACCGGCAGGAACATACGAGGCATTACTTATACGGCCATCCCTCAGACGAGGGATGGCGTTCAGGGGAAGAGCGATGTTTACTTCGCCGCTTCCTCAATAAGTGTGGCAACGTCCTGCGGATGAGAAACCATCACGACATGGGATGCGCCCTTGATCACCACGGTGTGTTTTGAGCCCGCGCGTTCAGCCATGAATCGCAAACCCTGGGCGGGGATATTCTTGTCGCCGTCACCGTAAATGAAGTAAGAGGGCAGTTTTTTCCAGGCAGGTGCCCCTGACTTTTCAGTTAAAGCCGCTTCGGTAATCGGTCTTTGCCCTGCGGCCATCAGCGCCGCCTCTTTAGCTGAAACGTCATGCGCGAATTGCTGGTGGAACTTCGCCTGGTCGATGGAGAGATCGACGCTACCATCAGCCAGCTTCACCGGTGCGGCGAGCGCCTGACCAAGCGTGCCGCCAGGGAATTTTCCGGCCAGGTCGGCCGCCGCTTCACCGGCATCCGGAGCAAATGCGGCGACATACACCAGCGATTTCACATTGTTTGTATCACGGGCCGCGTTCGTAATGACCTGGCCACCATAGGAATGGCCGACAAGGACGACCGGCCCCTTAATATTGTTCACCACGGAAGAGACGTAAGCCGCATCAGTCGAAACACTGCGCAGCGGATTCGCCGCAGCGACGACGTTATACCCGTCCTTTTGCAGGATTTGGGTAACGCCATTCCAGCTAGAAGAGTCGGCAAAGGCACCATGAACCAGGACAACAGTCGGCTTAGCGGTTTCTGCGATAGCGCTGGCAGACAGCAAAACGGTGGCAACGGCAAGGGAGGCAGCAAATTTGGACATGATCGTTCCTCTTTTCAATTCAGTTTAAAGGCTATGCGTATGATGGTTGCGGCCTGTCTGGAACAGGCCACCTTGTTAGCTGCGAATAAAGGCCAGTACGTCAGCGTTAAAGCGATCGGCTTCTGTCTCCGCCAGTCCATGTGAACCGCCGGCATATATCGTCAGCGTCGCATTCGCGACGATCTCAGCGGCGCGGTGTGCGGATGCCTTAATGGGGACAATCTGGTCGTCGTCGCCATGAATAATCAGGGTGGGGCGATCAATCTGCTGCAGGTCGTGTGTGTAATCGACTTCAGAGAACTCATGGACGCAGTCATATTGCCCTTTAATACCGCCCTGCAGGCCGATTCTGCGGAAGTTTTCCCGCAACCCGTCATTGGTGGGGACATGGTCACGGTTGAATCCATAGAACGGAACCGTCAGGTCGAAGTAAAACTGTGAGCGGTTTTTGGCCGTGCCTTCGCGGATGGCATCAAACACCTCCATCGGGGTGCCGTCAGGATTGGCATCCGTCCGGAGCATCAGAGGAGGGACAGCGCCGACCAGAACGACTTTAGCCACACGTGAGGTACCATGACGACCGATATAATGTGCAACTTCGCCGCCCCCTGTTGAGTGACCCACTAAAATCAGATCCTTCAGATCCAGCGCCTCAATCAGCTCAGCGAGATCGTCCGCATACTGATCCATATTGTTACCGTGGAAAGTCTGGTCCGAACGCCCGTGGCTGCGACGGTCGTGTGCGATGACCCGGAAACCCTTCTGGCTGAAAAACAGCATCTGCTGATCCCAGGCATCAGACGATAACGGCCATCCATGAGCGAAGAGGATAGGCTGACCTGAACCCCAGTCTTTGTAGAAAATGCCGGTTCCGTCTGTGGTGGTGAAAGTTGTCATTTCGTTCTCCTGTCATGTGTTGTGCTATTAGTTTGTGTACGACTTGTTTGTGTGCAAATAAATATGACAGCCCTTTTTGTCTTTGTCAATCGCTTGCAATTAAATCGTATGCAAATTATTTTAGGGGGACTGGAGGACATATGACTAAACACACTACTTCCGAGGATTCCCTGCCCGATGTGCACGGTATGCTCTGTTTCTCTCTTTACTCAGCGGGACATGCTTTTACCCAGCTCTATCGTCCCATGCTCGATAAGCTTGGCCTGACCTATCCCCAGTATCTGGTAATGGTCACCTTGTGGAATCAGGATGGGCGAACAGTGAAGGAACTGAGTGGAATTCTTTTTCTTGAGTCCAGCACGCTGACCCCTTTACTGAAGCGGCTGGAGACTGCGGGGTTGATCACCCGGACACGCAATCCGAAGGATGAGCGCGAAGTGCTTATCCACCTAACGGAGAAGGGTGAGGCGCTGAAACGCGAGACCAGCACTATCACGCGCTGTATCGTGGATACCCTTGGGATGGATGCCGACATCATTGCTGACATCAAAGCATCAGTTGATAAGATCCGTGACAAGATCCACCGTGCGCAGAAACCGGACGCCGATGACCTATCCTAATTGAGAGGCGGGCAGGGACATTCTGTCCATTCGTCCGCTCCATGAAACACTGAATTTACTGGAGGGCTGTTTTTCGCATTGAGGAATCTCATTATGATGAGTGCTGATACTTACCAGGGGGATACCGCATGCGCATTGACAATCTACAGTATTTTTTTGACCCACTTTGCGGCTGGTGCTATGCCAGCTCGCCTGCCCTGAACTACCTGGCGCAACATTACAGCGAAAAACTCACGTTAATGCCCAGTGGTCTATTTTGTGATGAGGGAGCCAGGGACATCACCCCCCAATGGGCAGAATATGCGTGGACAAACGATCAGCGGATTGCTTCGCTGACCGGCCAGCCATTCAGTGAGCGTTATCACCAGCTCCTGAACTCAGGTGCGCGCTTTGATTCGACATTTATGAACCGGGCACTCACGGCTTTCCATGAAATCAGCCCGGCGGCAGAAGCAGGGCTGCTTCGTGCACTGCAACATGCCCGCTATGTACTGGGGCGTGATACCGCGCAAAGTAACGTAGTGGAAGAGGTCGGCATTGCCTGGGCTCGGGAAAATCACCTTGACCTTAACCCTAACGACTTTGTCGGGCGGCTTGATGCCGATGACGGGCTTCGCAGCCTGACAGACGACAGGATCGCTGACGTAAAGCGTCTTATGAATCAAAAAGGTTTCAGAGGGGTTCCACTGCTGTTGGTTACGGTTGACAGCACTGAGCACATTATTAGCGGCCACGATCTTTACGGCGGAGCAAAAAGCATCAGCGAGGCGCTGGCAAAGCTTGCATAGCCAACATCGAGGTTTCCGGTTTTACACCCCGGTGCTTCGTTTACCAGTAGTGTTTATCCCTCCTCCGAATACCAGAATCATTTCTGGTGGGGGAGCGACCGGAAAGAGCAGTAGTACCCTACAGATGCTATAAGGCAGAGCATATACCCGAATGACTCGCTGCCTTCCTCCACGACATTTTTGACCACCCTGACGTAGCTTTGATCAAGTATCGCGTACCATAACCCGTGCATTCCAAACAGCCGGGAGAAGACCAGGACTGCCAACAGACCACTGAGCATCACGCCGTACCACGGGGTACGGGTATAGTCTGCCAGTTGCGTAAGGGTAAGACGATAATGGATAACGGGATAAAGCAAAGCACAAACGGCGGAAAGCAGTGCAAACCATACCCAACTTCCGTGAGCCAGAAGATCGAAAAATGCATCCAGTTCTCTAATCAGCATGGAGAGGAAAAAGCCGCCAATCAGGATGTTGCAATAGCGCATGAATGCCCATTTCTTCGCCAGCAGGAAGTGTATAAATACGATGCCCCCTAAAACTGTTTCCTGCACAATTTCGGTCAGCGATATCTCCGGTATATCCAGATTAAATAAATAGATATCCGCCCACAGGCAAAGCACGGGCACAGTGCAGGCTGCTGACGCGAAGAGAAAGAAGAAAAAGCTTTTGAGCACAGACATTAACACCACCACTTTCATTCAAAATACCTATGATAAGTGGCTTCGAACGAAAATCTATTTCACTTTGTGCGCTATAGGCATGAATTTTAAGCATTATGAGCTACTTAGCGAGGGCGTATTACCTTTTCACATCAGACTTCAGCCTTGCATCAGAAATCCAGGTGGTAAGTCGTCTGCGCGATGTAACCCCATGCCACACGAGATCAGCCTCTGGTTGAGCAGTCACGCGCATACGATGACCCATCATCAGACGGGTATCCACCCTCAAAAGGGGAAGTATGCTTTAGCTAAACAGGGCGTGAATACGCTGCTCCAGCGCCTTAATTTTCATAGCCATTCAGCCGTCCGGGTGTTTAAGTGGTTATAATAAAAAATAAAAACTTTGCTTAAAAAATTTTTCTGTGCCTAAATAGCGTCATCGGTTTGGAATACAGACCTTATTAAAGCAGTTTAGTAAAGCAGTCCTCAGTTCAGGTGTTATCAATAGATACTCTTCTTCGTGAGCCTCCTCCTAAGTGCCAAATAAGTTACTCTCTAAATACAGGCCATCATCGCCGCGCTTAGTGGCTCAAAAAATAAGGAATTATCTATGTCTAATAAAATGACTGGTTTAGTAAAATGGTTTAACTCTGATAAAGGTTTTGGCTTTATCACTCCTGACGACGGCAGCAAAGATGTATTCGTACACTTCTCTGCTATTCAGAGCGACAGCTACAAATCTCTTGATGAAGGCCAGAAAGTGTCCTTCACCATTGAAAATGGCGCTAAAGGCCCAGCAGCGGGTAACGTTTCTCCGCTGTAAGTCGCGCACATTGTCGGTGAGCCTTACGATAGCGATGAAGACGCGAGTCTGAGCAGTTAAGCTTCACCGATAATAAAAAACCCGCCGAGTGCGGGTTTTTTTATGGCTTCAGGATGGTGATAGGCTGTCTATTATTCCGTTTGACCGGCCTGTTTTCAAAAAAAGCTTAACCTTCACCCGGAGGTGGGGTGCGGTCCCGAAGGCTGTGTTCCTGTGATAAACGCCAGAAATCATGTCCTGCCGGATACTGATATAAGCGGAGCGAGAACTGACCAGCGACAGCGGTGATGTATTCAAATATCGCTGACTGAGTATTTTCATACTCCATCCACAGTACGGAAGAGGTAAAGCAATAAATTTCCAGGGGAATACCCGACGGCGTAGGCTTCAGCGTTCTAACCACAATATACATATCTTTGATAATATCAGGCCGATCGGCGAGCCAGGCCATCAGGTAGTGCCGAAAAAGCGTTAAATTTGTCAGGCCATTATCCATAAACCAACTGTCCGGTACGCCCAGGGGATCACGCCCGTCGATGAGTTTTGCCAGTGGTTCATTCGTGCCGCGCAGGGCCAGCATCGGGGCCAACGTTTCCTGCGTGAGAAATGTAACGGAGTGCTGATCGATCGTGGTGCTGCGCATAATCCGGCGTGCGCCTGACGAAAACATGGCCTGCCAGTTGGTATACGTTTCGGTCAGAAAGTTTTTGGTCGGGATACGCGAGATCGTGTTATCCCAGTTACGGATAGTAATGGTGTGCAGCGCAATGTCGGTCACTTCGCCACTCAGGTTCTTATCGGGCATTTCAATCCAGTCCCCCAACTGCAGGACGTCATTTGACGAAAGCTGGATATTGGCAACGAGCGAAAGCAGGGTATGCTGAAAGACTAACATCAGCACGGCCGCCACGGCACCGAGGCTGGAAATAATAATCGCGGGGGATTTATTCGACATGACGGCAAGGATCATGATCGCGGCAATGACGTGAATAAATATTTTCCCTATCTGGATATAGCCTTTGATAGAGTGATTTTTACGCTTCGTCTTGCGTAAATATGAGCTATTGACAATATCCAGCATCTCATTGAAGAAAATCGACAGAAAAATAAAGAATAGAATCCCACAAATGGTATTTATTGCCGTCACCAGCGATGCTGGCATATTGGGCATAAACTGCAGGACGTAATAAACGATAATAACCGGAATGAAATTCGACAGCTTTTCGGCTATGCGGCGATCTTTTTCCAGCGGGACATCCTGTTTATGGCTGGCAAAGAAAACCTTACGAACGATTTTTATGAGCAGGAATTTGCACATCAGGTGCGCAAAGAAACCTGAGATGACCAACAGAATAAGATTAAATCCAATGGCCAGAGCCGGATTGCTTTCTATAAATGTTAATAAATAATCCAAGTACACCATCGCTTATCGCCTGAATAAGTATGCCATTTTGTATTAACCTTATTCAAAAGATAAATACAAAGATTTAACCAAATCATATAATGGCATATCCGGTACAGACAAGTCCACGACCTGAATCCTAAGTCGCACAGACCTATTTTGTTACGGTCGGTAACTTTATTTCCAGAACCGTTCCAGGCAATAAAAGCAGACGATGTCCACCTTCAGCATTTGGATCGCTAAAACATATATTCTCTCCCTGTTCGGTACCGAAGCAGGGAGAGGGGCGTTACATTCTCTGCAGAAGTGGAAGAGGGTGGCACGCCGCGTCGCGCTTAGTCGTGGATTTTTACACCCAGACACCCGCGAACAAACTCAGGGTTAAAGTGTTTAACCGCATCGCCAACATAGCCTAAGTCGAGCGAACTGATTTGCGCCATTTCGGCATCAGTCAGAGAGAAGTCCCAGATAGCCAGGTTCTCTTCAATCCGGTTCTGGTGCGTGGATTTAGGAATGACGGTAACGCCACGTTGCACATTCCAGCGCAGAATGATCTGAGCGATGGTTTTTTGATGCGCTTCGGCAATCCCCTTGAGCATTTCATTTTCGTACGGTTTGTGCCTTCCGCCGCCAAGTGGTGCCCAGGCTTCTGGCTGAACGTTGTAATATTTCATGGTCTCGAGCGCGTCAGATTGCGCAAAGTAAGGGTGTAATTCCACCTGATTTACCATGGGCTTAATTCTGACCGTTTCACAGAAGTTGGTGAGCACGTGGGCGTAGAAATTAGACACGCCAATCGCTTTTAGCTTTCCGGCATCATACGCATCTTCCAAAGCCCGCCACGCGCTGAAATAATCACGCATTGCCTGATGCAATAAGTAGAGATCGAAATAGTCTAATCCCGATTTTTTTAACGAGGCCTCAATACCTGCTTTGGCCGTCTCGTAGCTTGCCATGTCCTGCACCCACAGCTTAGAGGTAATAAATAACTCCTCGCGGGTACACAGACCTTCAGCGATGGCTTCACGAACGGCATCGCCCACGGCGTCTTCATTGCCGTACACTGCTGCGGTATCAATGAGGCGATAGCCTGTACGAATGGCGCTCAGCACTGACTGTTTACATTCTTCTTTATCGGTGACCTGAAACACACCAAAACCCGCCATCGGCATTCTGAGGTTGTTGCTTAATACTGTATATTCCACTGAAGAGTTCCTCCACCCTGTTTAGACACCATTCAAAAGTATAAACAGAACCACGACGAACCCGTGGTAATCGTCTTTATTCTTTCAAATCGCTGAATACGCTGGTCTACACCCTGTCGGGAATAAACCAGAATGACATCTGATTACTGAACCGTATAACCGCCATCAATTGCCAGAGCCTGTCCGGTGACGAAGCTGGCATCGGAACTGCACAACCATAAGACGGCGCGCGCGATCTCTTCGGGCTTGCCCAGGCGACCAATTGGCTGCAGCTTCATGAGCTCGGCCATTGCGTCAGGCTCGCTGTTCAGCATATTTTCGACCATTGGCGTGCGGATAATGCCGGGACAAACGGCGTTGATTTGTATTCCACGTGCGGCATATTCCAGCGCTGCGCTTTTGGTCAGCCCGAGGACGCCATGCTTTGTCGCATGATAAACGCCGCGCCCGGCAATGCCGACCAGCCCGCCCAGAGACGAACAGTTAACGATAGCGCCACTTTTCTGACGGCGCATTTGTTGCAGCTCATATTTCATGCAGTTCCAGATACCCCGCAGGTTAATCGCGTTGACGCGATCAAACTCTTCGCCGCTGGCATCTGCGGTTTCTGCAATGGGGCTCTGAATACCGGCGTTGTTATAGGCGGCGTCGAGCTGACCAAACGCCTGTACTGCGTTCTCAATCATGCGTCTGACCTGCTCTTCGTCAGTCACGTCGCAGACGACGGGTTTCACGGTATACCCTTCAGCCAGTAGCGCATCCGCTTCGCGAGATAACGCATCCTCGCGAATATCCGCCATCACCACCGTTGCGCCAGATTCGCAAAATGCCCTGACGGTCGCGAGCCCCATACCGGAAGCCGCGCCGGTGACCAGCGCCACCTTGCCACTAAAATCATACTTAACCATTTGATACCTCTTACCGTGGAATCACGTGCAATGAAGACGTCTCACGTTGTGTAAAAGTATTCTGCGGGAAATGTGATGTTGTTAAAACTGACTAAATCAAAATGCAGTAATGAGGAATTTTCATAAATTAGATAGACTGCTTCTCGTACAGCGCAGGCGGCCGTCATTTATAATGAACGCCATACCGCCAGAACGCTTTTCGTCTGAAGAGACAGTGTATTGGGATGAATCAGCCACCCATTTTTTCCGGATATCAGAGGCCCAGATTGGCACGAGAAAATCTTAATGACTTAATGGCTTTTATTGCCGTTGCGCGCGAAAAAAGCTTCACCAAAGCTGCGGCCCAATTAGGCGTGTCGCAGTCAGCCCTGAGCCATACTATGCGTACCCTCGAATCTCGGCTGGGGATGAAACTGCTGACTCGCACCACGCGCAGTATTGCGTTAACCGATATTGGTCAGTCCATGCTGGATGACCTGGGGCCTTACATTGATGGTATTCAGGGTCGTTTGCAGTCCCTGAAAGATCTCAACAGCAAACCCGCGGGTACGGTGCGCATATCAACGTCAGATTATGCAATCGGGTCTGTTATCTGGCCGAAGCTGGAACCGCTGCTTAAAGAATATCCTGACATTAGTCTGGAGCTGATTGATGACTATGCCTTGACGGATATTGTTTCCGGGCGGTTTGATGCAGGAACCCGTCTGGGGGAACAGATCTCCAACGGCATGATTTCCGTGCGTATTGGGCCGGATGTCCGTTTTGCCGTGGTCGGCTCACCTGATTATTTTTCCCGCAATCCTCAGCCGCAGCACCCTAACGATCTGATTGATTACAACTGCATCAACCTGCGGTTTCCTACGCATGGCAATTTATACGTCTGGGAATTTGAAAAAGAGGGTAAAAGCCTGAACGTGAAAGTCACCGGCCAGCTGGTCTTTAGCCGGATCTATCAGTGCCTTCAGGCTGCAGTGGAAGGGTACGGCCTGGCGCATGTTCCGCGTGATATCGCAGAAAAGCATATCGCCCGTGGGGAGCTTATTAGCGTGCTCGACGACTGGTGCCCCTACTGGGATGGCTATTATATTTACTATCCCGAGAACCGAAATCTATCGAAAGCATTCCAGCTGGTGGTCGACGCGCTACGCCATTACAAACATCCCTGAAGAGAGACGTTTGTCAGCAACGCAAAGCCAGGCCCCTCATCCGGTGCCTGGCGTTTACAGTTGCGTGGCTAAACGTCAGGCATTATCCCTGCCGGCAAACACCTCTTTAAAGACCGGCATCGCCGAGAAAACATTGGGCCAGCCCGCCACAAAGGCCAGTTGCGTCAGGACTTCGGACGCCTGGGTCCGGGTTAAACCATTGTCCATGGCGCGGTTGAGATGGTAAGGAACCTGGGCCACCTGGCCGGCAGTGACCAACGCGCTGACCGTGATCAGACTTCTGTCCCGAGGCGCCAGTCCGGGCCTGAGCCACAGGTTCTGGAATAGCGCGTCGGTCGTGTATTTCACTACGCCCGGCGAGACCTTGCCAAAGTTTGATTCAACCAGCGTGGCACGCTTGTTTTCCGACTCTTCATCCAGCGGCAGGAAATCCACCTTTCCGCCTGGCAAGGAAGCGGTATCGATATGGCGTTGCGCAAACAGCTGACGCGTGATCAGCACCGCAGAGGTGGCGTTCGGCCAGCCGGCGTAAAAAGCCAGGTGGGTGATTGTCTCTGAGATTTCCGCAGGTTTTACGCCGCTGTCCAGCGCCACGTTGAGGTAGTGGGGAAGTTCCGCCGTATCATTGCGGCTGATCAGCGCTGCAACCGTCACCAGGCTTCGATCGCGTCGCGACAGTTCCGGGCGATTCCAGAGATCTTTTTCAATAAACTGTTCTGAATAGGCAGCCATTGCTGGCGCGACCTGGGTTACAGCGTCCCGTGAGTCTTCCGGTTTCATTGTCGAACTCCTGTTTTGAGTAGTCTGGGAGACACATCCGTTAATCAATAAGAGTGAAACGATAAGCAGGACGGTTCTGTTCAGCATTAATGCCCTCCCGCCTGCAGGTACTGCGCATCGCTGACTTTTTCAAGCCAGTTCACGTTTTGTCCCTGCTCATTCGATTCCTGAATGGCCATATGTACCATCGTGGTTTTATCCGTTGCGCCGTGCCAGTGTTTAACCCCTGGCGGGCATTGAATGACATCCCCGGCGTGCACGGTTTTTCGCTCCTGCCCCCACTCCTGCACCCAGCCCGTCCCGGACGTGACCACCAGTGTTTGCCCAAGCGGATGGGTATGCCAGTCGGAACGTGCGCCGGGCACGAAGGTGACATACGCGGCGCCAGCTCTTTGCGGGGCGACAGGTGAGAAGAGGGGGTCAATGTAAGCACGTCCGGTAAAGTGGTCAGCGGGTTCGGCAATCGTCGCGCGACTGCCCGTTTCAGACACGGTCATTTGAGCTGAAGGGGTGGTTTCGCTGTGTGCGGACATACCTGCAAATAACAATAGTGATGCTGCTACAGAGGTGAAACGGATCATCATACTCTCCTGTTGTGAATGAAACGGCAAACCCGGTACCGGGAAAAGAGAAGGGAATAAATGTGTTGTGATGAGATTTGCCGGCTGTGCCGGAAATACATATTCGGGCGGCTACTTATCCGTCAGTAGCTCAAATCGGGCAGTATATTCAGCAGGTGATACGGGCAAGGCATCCGGTTCGTCTAATTGCCCCAGCGTAATTAATCCCGACGCATATCCGTGTGCTTTATAGAAAATCGCCAGATTTCCCCATGGGGCATATAGCGTGATATCACCCTTAGCGGCCGCGGTACCCGCAGGTGCGCCGGCCGTGGACAGGCGGCGAGGAAGATCGCTGATTTTCTCTTCCCCGGCATAATCTTTCAGCTGCAGCGTAAGGGGCAACAGTGCGATAAAGTCACGACTGGTTTGGCTGCTATTCAACGTTGCGGTCAGCGTCTTGTCGTTCAGTATAATTTTTATCTTCATCGGGTTTTCCTGTATGAGTTCGTTGCGCCAGCCGGCAATCGTCTGCAGTCATTGGCAACTATTCTTAACAGAAATAAACCGCGTGTTAATAGGCGTTATCAGAATAGAAAAATGAATAAATTTCATTAATCCGGTCCGGGAAGCAAAATGTTTGTTATCGGCAGATACAGGCCTCAGGGTCTGGCAACGTGGCGTAACCAGTGCCCAACGCCTTCAGCAGCAGCGTCAATTGCGCCGGCCAGATAACCCGAAAATTGCGGTGACCATTCGCTGGCAATCCCGGTTAATTTATCAGCCCATTCTTCCTGCGCCGGAATCTGTTGCGGCTGTGCGTGCCCGACGTCCTGCTGCAGGTCAAATTCTGTCGTCGTAAACGGATCGGCGGCCCAGTCTTTTATCCACTCGGCTTCAGGCTCTGCCGCGTCTTCTCCGAAGAGTCGCACCAGTTGCTCCCGGCACAGTCGCTTGAGTTCGGCCTCGCTCACCGTCCATCGCGATTTTGCCGGTACGCCAATAAAACCAAAGATAGCCGTTTTGCCGGTATCGGGCTCTGACACATCGTGTATTTCAACCATCGGACCCACACGGCTGCTTACATCACCGGAGAGATGCTGTGCCTGCAAAAAGTCGGCATGGTACAGGGCGACATATTTTGCGTGAGGCGCCATCCAGGTCGGCGTTTTACGCCACTGTGAAAGTACCTGCTCCGGCAATGCCGGCTCGAACGTCAATTTTGCTGCCAGCGCGGGAGGCAGGGCGAGGAAAACGTGTTCACCGGTGAAAAGTGAGCCTTCGCCCGTTTCGGACTGCGTCGCGACCTGCATACCCTCGCCGAGACGGGAAATGGAAACCACCTGATGGTCTGACTTAATCTTCTGCGCCGGGATCTGGCGTGTTAATGCGCTCGTCAGCGTCTGCATTCCACCCTGAAGCCTGAACGACTCCGGTGATGTCACATAGGCAGGATAACGTTGCGCAGGGGACGTCGTCTGGCGTTCATAAAGCATATCCCCCGGTCGCCCCTGAGGGAGAGGCGTTAATCCAAGTTGATGTACCAGGTGTGAGAAGTCAGGCTGAATTTCCGGCCAGAACCAGGTCGCGCCCATGTCCACATGAACCCCATCAGGCGTGTTTGCTAACGCCTGACCTGAAAGCACGCGACCGCCGGTTCTTTTCCTCGCTTCCAGTATCACGTAATCCAATCCCGCTTTTTCAAGCAGTGTGCCCGCATACAGGCCGCTGACACCCGCACCAATGATAATAACGCTGCCTTTCATGGTATCGCTCCGGTCAGTGTGGTCGGGCTGAGATGTCCCGTTTTAAGATAAAAAAGTGCCCCTGAGGCGGCGGCCGTCAGCGCCGGCAAATCGCCTTCAGGAAATCTGAGCCAGCTTCCTTTCGGGTAACGACCTTCCGGTGCGCTGATTTCCCCTTCGAGAAGCAGGAGCTCGGCTCCTCCGGCGAGCGGAGCGCAGAAGAGTCGTTCACCCGGTGCGATCCTCTGAAGCTGGGTGGTTTCCGCTACGCTTGCGAACAGGGGACAAATGAGTCTGTGCGGCTGGCCGTGCCAGCGACTCGCCTCGTTGGTATTGATCCTGACCGGTTCCAGTTCTTCGGCGGCGAACTGACGCAACTTAACGAAAAGGGTGGTGCCGTCACGACTGGACGGTCGATGCGACGAGCCGTCCGGGCTGCGCAGATACCAGCCAGCCGGATAATCGGTTCCGTTTTCCGTAAAGGTACCGCTCAGCACCAGAATCTCTTCTCCGCCGGGGTGGGTGTGCTCAGGAAACACAGAATCAGGGGCATACCTGACAAGGCTGGTTGCGCGGGCCTGCTCGCGGCCAATGCGATCAAGCATGACGCGCTCCACACCGGGCTGCGGGGACGGCACCCAGCGGTAGTCATCAGGAGTAATGATGGCTCGCTGTGAAAAATCAGAATTCAGTAACATCATAGTCAGTCATTAAACGGCACCGCAGGCGGTGCCGTATACAGGTTTATTTTGTTGGCAGGTTGTCAAAAACATCCAGAGCCCGGGCGGTGTAGGTTAACGCAGCACCGGCGTTCAGACTGATGGCAACGGAAAGCGCTTCAGCTATCTCTTCACGCGTTGCGCCTTTCTTAACCGCAGCTTCCACATGTACCGCCAGGCAACCATCACAGCGAGTGGTAACGGCAACAGCCAGCGCAATCAGTTCGTGGGTCTTGGGATCAAGGTGCTGATTTTCAGAAGCCCCTTTATCCATCTGCTGTAAGCCTTTCATAAATTCAGGCTGCAGTCTGGCAAATTTCCCGACGGTGGCCAGCAGGCTGGTGCGATATTCATTCCAGTTTAAAAACATTCATAGCTCCGGTACGTGTAGGTTTCAGAAAATGCCCGTTACAGGACGTCGTAAATGCGGATTTCAGGCGCGCTGTTCAGATACGGTTTCAGTGCTTCAACGACATCCTGGGTGAAAAGCGGACTGCTGAGATACGCCTGTGCCTGGGACACGGTTTTAAATCCGTGCAGGACCTGTACGTCCTCGTCACGAACAAGCAGTTCTTTAGAGGTGGCACCGTCGATGGTGGTCAGGAACGGGGTTTTGTATTGCTGGTAGACCCCGGCGGCTGCCGCACGGTTTTCATTACTGATATCAAGGCTGATTTGCAGATAAGCCATCGTTCTCTCCTTCGCTCAGGGTTAAGGCAAGGCGGCCGGATAAGGTACCGGCCTGCTTTACCGTTCGTTGAGGGCGATTATGAGAAAGCCGGTTATCTTCAACAAATCAGTTAATCTTGCGTTGCAGAAAAGAAAAACTATGTCGGGCGTCTGAAGAGAGAAGCACCATGCCGGTACGCGATGACCCTTGCCGCATGATGCTTAAAAAAGGGGGGGTTATGGATTGTCAGAGACCACGTCATGAAGAAGCCAGTCGTGAAATATTTTTACTTCTTCACGCATGGCGGTGTGCTGCGGGGTCACCAGGTAGTAAGACCATGTTAACGGCCAGCGATGGTCTGGGTGCAATTGAACCAGTTGCCCGGTTTCAATCAGCTGTTTCACCAGCGCGTGACGCACAATCGCCACCCCCCGGCCGCTCAGGGCCGAGAGAATAACCGCGGAAGTGGAGTTAATATGCAGCCTCCTTTCCAGCGCGCCAGGGGCATTGACGGTACGGAGAACGTCATCCCATGAGGGAAAATTCGCGCCCGGGTGCGGCGTGTCATCGTGGATCAGCTTCTGCGTGGCGAGCCAGTCACCACAGGCAATTTTCTCCGGAGGCACCAGGCGGGGGCTACAGACCAGCACCGCCTCTTCATCCATCAGCCAGGTTTTATTCACGCCGGGCCAGTCTCCCTGTCCGCAGCGAATGCCGATATCCGCCTCGCCGTGCGATACGTCCATCAGCTTTTCCGTGACGTTAAGCCGCAGATCGATTGTGTCATGTGTTTCTGAGAACCGGTTAAGACGCTCCATCAGCCAGTTCATCATTAATACCTGAGAGGCGGTGACGACCACGACAGAACGTGCGCGACGTCCGCGCAGTTTGTTTAACCCGCTTTCCAGCTTGTCCAGGCCCTGCGTAATGTCCTGCAGCGCATCCTGAGCCTCATCCACCAGCGTCAGACGCTCCTTACCCGACCGCGTACGGCGAAGCAGCGGGTGACCAACCCAGTCTTCGAGCGAACGAACAAGCTGGCCCACTGCGGCAGGCGTCACGCCAAGCTCTTGTGCCGCACCGGTAAAGCTACCGTGACGGGCGGTCGCTTCAAAAGCATGTAGCCATTTAAGTCTGTTCAGGGAACGCATTGCAGGTACTCCGATTTATTCTTTCTTTCAGTATACCTGAGCGAAGAAGATTTTCTTTCCTGTGTCGCAATTTCTTCTCAGTCGTCAACCCTGATGCAGGGTGGCATTCTGGATGCACACGATGAGGAGCGAGGCTTTTCATCAATGACAACCAAATGTTTTAAAAGAGGTTAGCAATGAACGCATCTTTTGCCGGTAAAAAGCTGTTAGTGGTCGGTGGTACAAGCGGTATGGGCTTCGAAACGGCGAAGCGGGTTCTGAAAAACGGTGGCAGCGTGGTGCTGGTGGGGAACCGCAAGGACAAAGCGGAGCAGGCTCGTCAGGCGCTGGCGGTCGACGGGCCGGTATCCATCATCGTGGCCGACCTGATGAAAGAAGAGGGTATGCAGCACGTGATGAATACCCTCAATGCTGAACACAAAGACATCAGCCTGCTGGTCAATGCCGCTGGCGTGTTCTTCCCGAAACCATTTACTGAACATGAAGCGTCAGATTACGACATGTACATGAGCATCAACCGCGCGACCTTCTTCATCACCCGTGATGTGGTGCGCAATATGATTGATGCCGGTATTAAAGGCTCCATCGTCAATATCGGCTCTATGTGGGCACAGCAGGCCATCGGGGCCACGCCGTCTTCCGCATATTCCATGGCGAAAGCCGGCCTGCATGCGTGGACCAAAAACCTGGCTATTGAGCTGGGCGGGAAAGGCATTCGCGTCAATGCCGTGTCTCCGGCCGTTGTTCACACGCCAATTTATGAAGGCTTCATCCCGAAAGACGATGTAAAAGAGGTGATGAACAGCTTCGACAGCTTCCATCCGATTGGCCGCGTGGGTACGCCGGGCGATGTGGCTGAAACGGTAGCCTTCCTGCTTTCTGACAAGACAGGCTGGGTCACCGGCGCAATCTGGGACATTGACGGCGGCGTCATGGCTGGCCGTAACGCATAATACACCGCTCATCACAGGTGATACCGTGAATAAAACTTTTCGTGCTATGCAGATTTCCTCGCCGGGCGTGCTTGAAATGGTCGTCAGACCGTTGCCCGAGCCGGGACCCGAGGACGTACTGATTAAAATTGAGGTATGCGGGGTTTGTGGTGCCGATCTTCAGGATGCGGAGAAGGTACCGGAAGCGGGGCAGCCCGGGCGCATTCCGGGCCATGAAATTATGGGCCATATTACCCGGAAAGGAGTTGCAGTTCCCGGGATCTGGCACACCGGTCAGCGCGTGGGCGTCGGGCGTCTTGGGGGATATTGCCAGCATTGCCCGCCTTGCCGTAACGGGCTTTTTCACCTGTGTGAAAATCAGCTAACGCCGGGGCTGAGCTGTGACGGAGGTTACGCCGAGTATGTTGTTATCCGCCATACCGCGCTGATTGCCATTCCTTCAGCGCTCACTTCTGTTCACGCGGCCCCGATCTTGTGCGCCGGTACGGCAACCTTTAACGCGTTGCGTCAATCCGGTGCCAGCGCGGGAGACAGGGTGGCTATTCTCGGTATTGGTGGCTTAGGCCATATGGCGATTCAGTACGCCCGGAGGATGGGGTTTGAGGTTATCGTGATTGCGCGCGGCAGTGAAAAGGCGCATGACGCTTTACAGCTGGGCGCTCATCACTATATCGATGCGCAGACGGAAAACGCGGCGGAACGGCTGAGAGCGGAAGGCGGTGTCGAGATTATTGTGGCCACTGCCCCGGATGCAGACGCGGTTTCAGCGTTATTGCCAGCCCTGGCCCCCAGAGGAAAAGCGATCCTGTTGGGTGCCGGACGCACACCGTTGCAGGTCATGCCGGGTATGATGATTGGCGCGGAACGCACCCTGACTGGTTCATTTGTCAGCACCCCGTCGCAAACCGAACGCGCACTGCGTTTCAGCCACCTTTTTCAGACGCTGCCAGTCACAGAGCTGATGCCCTTTGAACAGGCAAATGAGGCGCTCGACAGGTTACGGCAGGGAAAGGCGCGCTACCGGATAGTGCTTACGATGAACCCGGATAACTAATCGGCAGAAACACCGTCTGGCGGGGAGCCAGACGGTGGAGAGGTTACGCTTTACGCGTTGCCGCTTTCATTGCGCTCACAAACGTTTTCAGCTCAGCCAGCATTTGCTCTGGTTTGTCCACGTTCTTCTCAATGATTTTAACGATAGCGGAGCCTGAGATTGCACCGGCTGCGTTAGCGTCAATTGCCGCCGTGACCTGATCGGGAGATGAAATCCCAAAGCCCTGCAGCGGAGGGGCCGCGTGGTATTCAGCCAGCTTCTCGACCAGATGATGCAGAGGCAGCGCCGCTTTGTTCTCCGCGCCGGTTACACCCGCACGGGAGAGCAGGTAGGTATACCCGCGACCATAAGAGGCAATCTGGCGCAGCAGTTCATCATCGGCGTTTGGCGGGCAGATGAAGATAGGTGCCACATTATGGCGCATCGCCGCCTGGCGGAACGGCGCAGATTCTTCAACCGGTACGTCTGCCACCAGCACCGAGTCAACGCCCACGCGCGCGCATTCTGCATAAAAGGTATCAATACCGCGACTGAAGACCAGGTTGGCATACATTAACAGGCCAATCGGAATGGTCGGGTGCTTCTGGCGGATAGCGGCCAGCATCTCGAAACATTGCCCCGGAGTGACACCGGCCGCGAATGCCCGCAGCGTTGCGTTCTGGATAGTCGGGCCATCGGCCAGAGGATCGGAAAACGGAATACCCAGCTCCAGCGCGTCGGCACCGGCTTCAATCAGGGTGTCGATAATTTTCAGCGACTGCTCAGGACCCGGATCACCCAGCGTCACGAAGGGAACGAACGCGCCTTCCTGGCGAGATTTCAGTGCTGCAAATGCGTTATCGTAGCGTTCCATCAGATTTCCCCTCGTGCTTTCAAAATATCGTGAACGGTGAAGATGTCTTTATCACCGCGACCGGAAAGGTTAACCACCAGCAGTTGCTCTTTTTCCGGGTTCTCTTTCATCATTTTCAGCGCATGCGCCAGGGCGTGAGAGGACTCCAGGGCAGGAATGATCCCTTCGTGGCGACAGAGCGTTTTAAACGCCTCCAGGGCTTCGTCATCGGTAATGGAAACGTAGTCCGCACGACCGGTACTGTTCAGGAAGGCATGCTGAGGCCCAACGGAAGGGAAATCCAGGCCTGCCGAGATAGAGTATGACTCTTCAATCTGGCCGTCATCGGTCTGCATCATCGGCGCTTTCATACCGAAGTAAATCCCCACGCGACCATGTTTCAACGGTGCGCCGTGCTCACCGGTTTCAATCCCGTGGCCTGCAGGTTCAACGCCAATCAGCCCGACGCTGGTTTCGTCGATGAAATCAGCGAACATGCCGATAGCGTTAGAGCCACCGCCAACGCAGGCGATCACCGCATCCGGCAGGCGACCCTCTTTTTCCAGGATCTGCGCTTTGGTCTCTTCGCCAATCATGCGCTGGAATTCACGCACAATCGTCGGGAACGGGTGCGGGCCTGCAGCGGTGCCGAGCATATAGTGCGCGGTTTCATAGCTGCCAGACCAGTCGCGCAGCGCTTCGTTACACGCATCCTTCAGCGTCGCGGAGCCGCTGTGCACCGGGATCACTTCAGCGCCCATCAGACGCATACGGAATACGTTAGGTGACTGGCGCTCAACGTCTTTTGCGCCCATGTAAATGCGGCATTTCAGACCGAGAAGGGCGCTGGCAAGGGCTGATGCCACCCCGTGCTGGCCTGCGCCAGTTTCAGCGATGATTTCGGTTTTACCCATCCGTTTTGCAAGCAGCGCCTGACCCAACACCTGGTTGGTTTTATGCGCACCGCCGTGCAGCAAATCTTCACGCTTAAGATACAGCGTGGTTTTGGTGCCTTCGGTCAGGTTACGGCATTTCGTCAGGGCCGTTGGACGGCCAGCGTAGTTTTTCAGCAGGTCGGTAAACTCAGCCTGAAACGCCGGGTCTTTCTGCGCGCTCACGAACGCTTCTTCCAGCTGGCGCAGGGCGGGCATCAGGATTTGCGGGACGTACATCCCGCCGAACTCACCAAAATAGGGGTTTAGTAATGTCGTCATCTTCTCTTCCTTAATATGCACGCAGAGTTTTAAATACCGAGGCCAGCTTACTGGCATCTTTGATGCCCGGTTGCGACTCTACGCCTGAATTGAAATCGAGGCCCGCGCAGCCCGCTTTGGCGGCTTCCACGCAGTTATCCGGGCTAAGTCCACCCGCCAGCAAAACATTGTCCAGCACTTCGCCGTGCAACAGGGACCAGTCAAAACGCTGTCCCGTGCCGCCCTGGCCATTATCGAGTACGTATTTATCAACATGATTCAGGTTACGCTCAGGCAACCTGTCGCCCACGCTCTGCGCTTTCCAGATTTGCACCTGAGGTGCCAGTGCGCTGCGCAGGGCATTGATATAGGCCTGATCTTCGTTGCCATGAAGCTGTACCGCATGCAGAGATAACGCTTCGGCTTTTGCTACCACGTCGGCGATATCCGCGTTGCGAAAGACCCCCACATAGCTGAGTGGCGCTGCCGTCATCACCTGACGCGCCTGCGCTTCGGTCACCACGCGCGGGGAAGAGGCGACAAAAATCAGCCCGCCGTAAATCGCACCGGCGTCATACGCAGCCAGGGCATCCTCTTCACGGGTTAAGCCGCACACTTTGTTTTCACCCAAGAGTACGCGGCGCACCGCGGCATTGAGATCGTCATGTTCCATCATTGCAGAACCAATCAGGAAACCGTTGGCGAAATGGCTCAGCTCGCGGACCTGAGCGTAGCTGTTAATACCGGATTCACTGATCACGGTGACGCCAGAGCCCAGACGCGGCGCAAGCTGGCGCGTGCGGTTCAGGTCAATCGACAGGTCACGCAGATCGCGGTTGTTGATGCCGACCACTTTGGCTTTCAGCGCAATGGCGCGTTCCAGCTCCTCTTCGTTGCTCACTTCGGTCAGCACGCCCATGTTCAGACTGTGCGCGACCGCAGCGAGCTGGCGATACTGTTCGTCATCCAGCACTGAGAGCATCAGCAGGCAGGCATCGGCCTGGTAAAAGCGTGCCAGCCAGATCTGATACGGGTCGATAATAAAGTCTTTGCACAGGATCGGTTGTGGCGCGATCCCGCTGACAACGGGCAGGAAATCGAAGCTGCCCTGGAAATACTTCTCATCCGTCAGCACGGAGATGGCTGACGCATGATGTTTGTAGATACCGGCAATTCGCGCCGGATCGAAATCGTCACGGATAACGCCTTTCGACGGGGACGCTTTTTTGCACTCAAGAATAAACGCGGTGCGTGCGCCCTGCAGAGCATCATAGAAACGACGGCTGCTCGGGACAACGTCATTCTGGAAGCTGGCCAGCGGCTGCTGTGCTTTACGTGCTTCCACCCAGATGGCCTTATCGGCAACGATTTTCGCTAAAACGGTCTGCATTCTTTACCCTCTTGCCGCAAGTGCGGTAACGCGATCGTAAGCTGCACCTGAGCGCAGTACGTTCAGAACTTTTTGTGCGTTGGCTTTGAGATCTTCCTCGCCGTGTAAACGCATCAGCATCGCGACGTTGGCAGCCACGGCGGCCTCGTGGGCGACCTCTCCTTTACCTTGTAATAAGCGCGTCAGAATGTCACGGTTTTCTTCAGGCGTGCCGCCCGCCAGCGCTTCCTGATGGTAAGGCGTTAAACCAAAGTCGCTCGCCTCCAGCTGATAGCTCAGGATTTCACCGTCGCGCAGTTCGGCCACCAGCGTTGGCGCATGCAGCGACACTTCATCCATTCCCCCGCTGTGAACCACCGCGGCACGTTGATAACCCAGCACGCGCAGGGTCTCTGCAATCGGCAGAACCAGCTCCGGGCTGTAGACGCCAATCAGCGCCAGCGGCGGATGGGCCGGGTTGATCAGCGGGCCGAGCACGTTAAACAGCGTGCGGGTTTTAAGCTGCTGGCGAACCGGCATCGCATGGCGGAAACCGGTGTGATATTTCGGCGCAAACAGGAAGCAGACGCCCAGGTCGTCCAGGGCTTCACGCGAACGTTCGGCGTTCATCTCGAGATTGATGCCGAATGCGGCCAGCAGGTCTGACGATCCCGACCGGCTGGAGACGCTGCGGTTACCGTGCTTTGCCACTTTCAAACCACAGGCAGCCGCCACGAAGGCGCTGGCGGTGGAGATATTGATGCTGTTGCTGCCGTCACCACCGGTACCGACAATATCCGCAAACATATAGTCCGGGCGCGGGAACGGGGCGGCATTTTCCAGCAGCGCCGTTGCCGCACCGGCAATTTCCTGCGGGCTTTCACCGCGAACTTTCATGCTCACCAGCGCGGCCGCCAGTTGTTCAGGCTTCAGTTCACCGCGAACCACGGCGGAGAAGAGCTGGTGGCTCTCCTGCTGGCTCAGGGTCTGTGCCTGATACAATTTTTCCAGAACAGGTTGCAGGGTGTTGGTCTGTTCCAGTTTCTGCAGCGCCCAGTCCAGGGTCTGTTCCAGCAGACGCGCGCCGTGAGAGGTGAGGATTGACTCCGGATGGAACTGCATCCCACAGACACGATCGGTATCGTGACGTACGGCCATCACCATGCCTTCGAACGAGGCGTTAATGGTCAGGCCTGCCGGGATGTTGCTGCCGACCAGCGAGTGGTAGCGCGCCACCGGCAGCGGATTCGGCAGCCCGGCAAACATCGCCTGACCGTCATGTTCAATGCTGGAGGCTTTACCGTGCAGGATTTCACCCGCCTGGCCGACGTATCCGCCATAGGCTTCAACAATCGCCTGATGCCCCAGGCAGATGCCGATAATAGGCAACTTGCCGCGCATACGGGTCAGCAGTTCAGGCATACAGCCCGCTTCACTGGGGGCGCCGGGGCCAGGAGAGAGCATCAGCACCGGGTTTTGCATGGTTGCCAGACGCTCAATCAGGGTTTGCGCCGGCACGTGGTTACGATAGATAACGACGTTGTGACCATTCGCACGCAGCTGATCTGCCAGGTTATAGGTAAAGGAGTCGATGTTATCGAGCAGCAGAATGTCAGCCATCAGAAAATCTCCTGTGCATGGTGTGCGGTAGCGATGGCGCGCAATACCGCGCGAGCTTTATTGCGCGTTTCGTCAGCTTCAGACTGCGGAACAGAATCAAGAACCACCCCGGCGCCCGCCTGGACGGTGGCAATGCCGTCTTCAACATAGGCAGAGCGGATAACGATGCAGGTATCAAGGTCACCGTGCGCGGTGAAATAACCCACCGCACCGCCATAGCTGCCGCGACGACGCCCTTCGGCGGCGGCGATAAGCTGCATCGCACGGACTTTCGGCGCACCGCTCAGGGTGCCCATGTTCATGCAGGCGCGATAGGCGTGCAGCACGTCGAGGTCGTTGCGCAGTTCACCCACCACGCGGGAGACCAGGTGCATCACGAAGGAGTAACGGTCGACTTTCGTTAAGTCAGCCACATAGCGGCTGCCGGGAGTACAAATGCGGGCCAGATCGTTACGCGCCAGGTCAACCAGCATCAGGTGCTCGGAGAGTTCTTTGTGGTCGGTGCGCATTTCCAGTTCGATACGGCTGTCGAGATCGCGATCCAGAGAGCCATCGGCGCGACGCCCGCGCGGACGTGTACCGGCAATCGGGTAGATCTCGATCTGGCGGCTGGTGGCGTCGTATTTCAGGGAGCTTTCCGGTGACGCACCAAACAGGGTGAACTCGTTGTCCTGCATAAAGAACATATACGGGCTTGGGTTGCTCTTTTTGAGCACGTCATAGGCCGCCAGCGGCGACGGGCAGGGCAGTGAGAAACGACGGGACGGGACGACCTGGAAAATTTCCCCGGCGCGAATCGCCTTTTGCATCTGACGCACCACGGCACCGTACTGATCGTCGGTCTGGTTAACCTCACAGGTCATCTTCTCTACATGCTGAACCGGCAGTGCGGGTGGCGCTTCGGTCATTTGCTGTTGCAGCTGAGCAATACGCTGCTCAAGACGTGTTTTTTCGGTCACGGATGGCGTGAACAGGCTCGCCTGAATACGGGTATATTTTTTCTGATGGTCGATCACCAGCAGGGTCTCGGCCAGGTAGAAGCAGTAGTCAGGGCAGCGGTTGCCCTGTTCGGTTTCCGGCAGGTCTTCGAAACCGGCGACCAGATCGTAAGCAAACAGCCCGCCAAAGAACATCGCTTCGCGTTCATCTTCTGGTACCGAGACCAGGTTTTGCAGCAGGCGGAAGGCATCGAAGACTGACAAAGAACAGAGGCGTGCATCTTCGTCCAGCAGTTGGCTGACCGGCGGGAAATGCAGTACCCGCACTTCCGGGTGACGTTCATTCTCGATGCCCGCTGGGAGGGAGGCGTCCAGCAGTGGGAGCAGCGCGGCACCGTTCTCAGAGAGCGCCTTAATCGTGACAGTGTCACCCAGCGCGGTAATGCGCAATGCGCTGTCGACCAGCAGCAGGCTCTTAAGATCGTCTTTACTGTCAATATCTGCGGATTCCAGCAGCAACGTCGCCGGACGCGCACCGCAGACCTGATGAAACAGCGCGGTTGGGTTGTGGCGATAGACCGCCTCGCAGGTCAGCAATTCGAGGTGTGGTTTGGCTGTTTGCATTATGTTGTTCTCATTTATTCTGTTCAAAAAAAAAGCCCGCTTAGTCGCGGGCTGGGTATCTGTTTGCATTTCGCAGACGTGTGACACTGCCCGATAATCAGGATGTGCGCCACCAACCGTGCAGAGTGAAATGTGCTGTCATTTTCAGATACCTTTCTCGTGTGAACTTGCGTACTAGTTAACTAGTTCGATGACAAGTTGTCAACCCTTGATTTCAGAATTTCGCGCCAAGCCGTTATCATAGGGGTTTCGGATGTCTTTAACCTGCTATGGGAAGTGCTTTGAGCGATACCACCTACGCCGTAATTTATGATTTACACAGCCATACTCAGGCCTCTGATGGCCTGCTGACACCCGAAGCCCTGGTTCATCGCGCCGTTGAAATGCGTGTTGGCACGCTGGCGATAACCGATCACGATACGACAGATGCTATTCCCGCGGCGCGCGCCGAAATTGCCCGCAGCGGACTGGCGCTGAATCTGGTGCCCGGCGTCGAAATTTCGACCGTCTGGGAAAATCACGAAATTCACATTGTTGGCCTCAATATCGATATTGAACATCCGGCAATGCGTGCATTTTTGCACGAACAAAAATCGCGCCGCAACGAACGCGCCGAAATGATTGGTGAGCGACTGGAAAAAGCGCATATTCCCGGAGCGCTGGAAGGTGCACAGAAACTGGCAAACGGTGGGGCGGTGACGCGCGGCCATTTTGCCCGTTTTCTGGTTGAGGCGGGCAAAGCCACAACGATGGCGGACGTGTTTAAAAAATATCTGGCACGCGGGAAAACCGGTTACGTTCCGCCACAGTGGTGTACAATAAAACAAGCTATTGATGTCATTCATCATTCTGGCGGTAAGGCCGTGCTCGCCCATCCGGGGCGGTATAATCTTTCTGCTAAGTGGCTGAAAAGACTGCTGGCACACTTTGCCGAATGTGGCGGTGAGGCGATGGAAGTCGCCCAGTGTCAGCAGGCGCCCAATGAGCGTGCGCAGCTTGCGACCTACGCTCGTCAGTTCGGTCTGCTGGGTTCGCAGGGGTCGGATTTCCATCAGCCCTGTGCGTGGATCGAGCTGGGACGCAAGCTCTGGTTGCCCGCAGGCGTTGAGCCCGTCTGGCAGCTCTGGGAACAGCCGCAGAAAATTGAAGAGAGGGAAGTATGAGTCAGTTTTTCTATATTCATCCGGATAACCCGCAGCCACGCTTAATTAATCAGGCCGTGGAGATCGTTCGCAAAGGCGGCGTGATTGTCTACCCGACCGATTCTGGCTACGCGCTGGGCTGTAAAATTGAAGACAAAGGGGCGATGGAGCGCATTTGCCGCATTCGTCAGCTGCCGGACGGCCATAACTTTACCCTGATGTGCCGCGATCTTTCTGAACTGTCGACCTACGCGTATGTCGATAACGTGGCGTTTCGTCTGATCAAAAATAACACGCCGGGCAACTACACCTTTATTCTTAAAGGAACCAAGGAAGTGCCGCGCCGACTGTTACAGGAAAAGCGTAAAACCATCGGGATGCGCGTACCGTCCAACCCGATTGCGCAGGCGCTGCTGGAAACCCTCGGCGAGCCGATGCTTTCGACCTCTTTAATGTTGCCTGGGAGCGAGTTCACCGAATCCGATCCCGAAGAGATTAAAGACCGTCTGGAAAAGGTGGTCGAGTTGATTATTCATGGCGGCTACCTTGGTCAGCAGCCAACCACCGTTGTTGACTTAACCGAAGATGCGCCAGAAGTAATTCGTGAAGGCGTGGGTGATGTTAAGCCTTTCTTGTAAGGGTGTAAGCAGATATACTACGCGGCCATCAAAGCAGGGCTGAGCCCTCTTTTGACCTGATTCGACGCCTGTGAAGGCGCGCAAGATAAATATTAAATCATTTATAATCAATGAGTTAATATATTTCGGTTAATGGTTGTTACCACCCTGTGTGACAGCCGTTAGCCGCCTCTCGACTCTCATCATGTATGTACACCTTTCCCCTGCCGTTCATGTCTTCGTTGGTACGGTCTAATACTCGGTATTAATACGGACAGGCTTCTTGGCTTCTATTGTCCAAAATCTGTTAGTTGCGCATTTTCTGCACTCTTTATACCCTGAGATTAATCCTAATGAATCAAGGGTGAGCATGGCTATCGGGAACAGACAGATTCAAAAGGAATCACCCAAAGAAGAGTTAGATTGCTTGCTGGATGAGCTTGCACTCACACAGGAGCAACGGGAGTTTATAGAATCAATGCGGCAAGATAACGGGGATAAAAACAACGAGGAGTAGTGTCTATGGCGTGGATATGTGAAGTGGGCAGCCGTAGTGCTGCCGATATTGCTGTTTGTGTGGTCGGTTCAAGATCAGTAGCCGATCTGTTGGTATGTAGAGTTGAGTCTCGCAGTGTGTCTCAAGGTATGGATGGGCTATGGTGTGAGGTAACATCTCGAAGTGTTGCTTCATCGAAAGTAAAGTTTGTCACTTCGCGCTCTTCCGCTGATTTACTGATTTGTTATGTGACATCACGTAGCGTTGCTGGATGGACGAGAGAACATCCACTGAAAGGTGAACTCTGACCATAAGGAATCATCATGAGCATTTACTTCACTGATCATGGTAGTGCTATTGAATACCAGGTAGAAGGACGTTGGACAGTCAAGGGAGATTATTTGCAGGTCAACCATGGCCCCAATATCCCAGGCGGCTTGTACAAAATCAACGACAATAAAGTGAAATTCCCCTTCGACTACAAAGAAGTTGAGGGAGTGATCGACACTGAAAAACTGACTTTCACCGTGTGTGGCATCGAATACAAAATGAGAAAAATGCAAACAAATCCGTGGACTGTATAACTAAAAGGGGGCTATGCCCCCTTATGTTATTTCTTCAAGTCACCAGTACATTGATACTCCATTGTGACCATTGTTTCCATACATCCGCTTGAGGATGGTTGAGAACAAACTGAAGTATAACCGCCGAACGGCTCTGCACCAGAATAGCCCCATGCAGCGCAACGCTGTGCTGCTGCTTGAGCGCCTTGCTGAACGTTCACTTTAGGGGATTCGAACATCCCGAAAGAATAGCTCATTTTTACAGTCCCATCGGCTTTGCTACCACCAGTAGGAACCAGTTGTTTCTGTACAGCACACCCAGAGAGAAGCAGAGTTGTAGCTACCAACACCAATAAACCTTTGCGCATAGAAATCATCCCAATTGATTGTTTTATTTTGAAGCGTCTGCAATGTTAAAACATAACTTCATAAAAATTAAGTGGATTCTTATTGCTTTTCTGTAGTCTATTGCATTTTTTCTTCTGGGTTAGTGTTTGCATGAGTAATGTTAGCTGTCGTATGGTCGAAGCTCGTTCTAAGTTGCACAATGCGGGCTGATAACGCCATGTTTTAGGGGTGACTGTATGTAAATCCGCCGTTATGATTGCTATAAATGCAGAGTCATAAAGATTGAGACGTGGATACAGTCGAGGAACTTAACGGAACATATTTCTATGCGGGGCGTTCAAACCTCACCGCTTCCGAACTCTTTTTCATGGTGTTTGTCTTCAATACTGCTGATCAATTCGGCATCAAAGATATTGCCGCTGTCTATGCTCTCTATGCTGGTATGAATGACCAGACTACACGGACTAAACCTGGTACGGCGATTCCTGGAACGTCCAGATTGTCGAAAGGAGTACGGCGGGTATTTGGAAACAGAATGTTCCCGTTTGGGTTAAAGATGCCAACGTGGATTGGCGGTTATACCCCGTGGACTGTTAAGCGTAGGATGGTTAGGAAGATCGGAACGTGGGTAGGGCGAACTATCCCTCTCATAGGTGAGGTGATTCTTGTGGCTGATGTGTCGCAGATCATCTACAACTCGATCACTGAATACAACACCATTGCACGGGGTGACGATAAGTTATGGTAGACGATATCGAGAAACGAGTGATCGAGATGTTCACTATCCGTGGTGGTACTTACCTGTTCAGAAAAAAGAAATACGACACCTACACGCCGGAATCGAGTATTCATTTTGATGTGCAGCTTGATCAGGATGATGTTGAAGAGTTGGTAGAAGACTATTCGAAAGAGTTCAACGTTAATATGTCGGATTTCCATCTTGAAACCTACTATCCAGAAGTTAAGTTTTCATGGAACCCGTTCAAAAAGCCTGAACCTGTGGATGTTCCAGATTTCACCATTGATATGTTTATCCAGTCTGCAAAAGCTGGAAGATGGTTGTACAAATAGGGGGCATTTTGCCCTCTTTGTTTCATTTGAACGCACACCGTAGCACCACACCAAGTAAAGCTGGTGATCGGCTCTTCCTCCTTTTTCAATCGTTATTCCTCTTCAAAGGTCATTGTGTAGCGGCATTGCTGCGACGGCCTGATCGTAACTGTCTCCGTAAAGTTGGCGTTTTCGTAGATACACACCTTAGCGTTTCCTGTCTCCTGTTCGCCCGTCAAAGTTAATGTAATGCGCTCTGCATGAGCGGTGAGGGCTGGCAGTAGTGCCAGCGTAAGCACAAGCAAGCGTTTCATGTTAATCACTCCCAAATGTTTGCAAGGGCAGCGCCCACGCTCTTAACGTTAATCTTCAAATAGTTCATGGTGACTTTAGGATCTGAATGGTTAAGTGCTTTCATTGCTAAAGCAAGGTTGCTGTTGGATTTCTCCCATACCTGTGTTGCAGAAAATTTTCTGAAAGAATGGCACCCTACGGTTCCTTTGATCCCCACATTCTCAGCAGCCTGTTTGACCTCACGGTTCACCTGTTAACGGCTGACAGGGGCTTTTCCTGATGCACGATTGCTGTATGACGTGAACATATTCGTCTTTCGGGAATGCCTGGCGGCGACGTTATACGATCTCCCACACCTTCGCAGGGACTATGATTTCCTTCTTCTTGCCTGTCTTACTCTCCAGCACTTCCAGCGTGTTTCCTTCCTTGAACTGACTGAACTTCGTTTGCTGTCTGATCGCTACCATTAACCATGCGTTGGAAGTGAGCTTCCGAATAGCCTTGTGCGGCTTCAACCGTATCAGAAGCAGATAATGGAGAATCAGGATTTATGTTTCTGTGCCACTGTCCTAACTCCGGCAGACGTTCCACCTCGGCAACATCCCTTTCGAGTGCATGTAGAAGATAGTTGTCAAAGTCCTGTTTAGTGGCGGCTCGGTAGCCCTGAATTTTACGTTTGAACTCTTCGATGCTCATCGTTCCATTCTGCACAAGCGGAATGAAAGGGCGGATCTGATTCATGATCACTTCCGCTTACTTTCGGCTATCAGTTCCGAGACTTAAACGCACAAAACTTGTTGAATCATTTAGTCTAAAGTTAGTGTAGTATGTGCGCCCACGAATCATTGTGTGTGACAGCTTGTGTGACACGTTGTTTACCATGCTGTGTACCATGAAAGAGTTACAGATCAGCGAGTTAAGATGATTTTTTAGCTAGCTCGTTGTTTTAGAAAGTATACCAGACGCCTGTGAAGGCGACACCTGAGGAAGCTCAATGAGCGAGAAGTTACAGAAAGTGCTGGCGCGTGCCGGCCACGGTTCACGCCGTGAAATCGAAGCCATTATTGAAGCGGGGCGCGTGAGTGTGGACGGTAAAATCGCCACGCTGGGTGACCGCGTAGAAATCGTACCGGGATTGAAGATCCGCATCGACGGTCATCTTATTTCCGTGAAAGAGTCCGCTGAGCAGATTTGCCGTGTGCTGGCGTATTACAAGCCAGAAGGCGAGCTGTGTACGCGCAACGACCCTGAAGGTCGCCCGACGGTGTTTGACCGTCTGCCTAAACTGCGCGGCGCTCGCTGGATTGCCGTGGGGCGTCTGGACGTGAATACCTGCGGCCTGCTGCTGTTTACCACTGATGGTGAACTGGCAAACCGTCTGATGCACCCTAGCCGTGAAGTGGAACGCGAATACGCCGTGCGTGTCTTCGGCCAGGTTGATGAGAATAAACTGCGCGATCTGTCTCGCGGCGTTCAGCTGGAAGACGGTCCTGCGGCATTTAAAACCATCAAATTTACCGGTGGCGAAGGCATTAACCAGTGGTACAACGTTACCCTGACTGAAGGCCGTAACCGCGAAGTGCGTCGTCTTTGGGAAGCGGTAGGTGTGCAGGTGAGCCGTCTGATCCGTGTCCGTTATGGCGACATCCTGCTGCCAAAAGGTCTGCCACGGGGTGGTTATACCGAGCTGGATCTGACACAGACTAACTACCTGCGTGAACTGGTCGGCCTGACGCCAGAAACCACCTCTAAAGTGGCGGTGGAAAAAGATCGTCGTCGTATGAAGGCGAATCAGATCCGTCGTGCGGTGAAACGTCATAGCCAGGTGAGCAGCAACCGCCGCTCTGGCAGCCGTAACAACAACGGTTAACATAAAAGCCCGGTGATGATCACCGGGCTTTTTTCTTAGTAATCAATACCGATTTGCGCTTTGATTCCCGCGTCAAACGCGTGTTTGACCGGACGCAGTTCGCTGACGGTATCAGCAAGCTCCAGTATTTCCCGATGACAGCCACGCCCCGTGACGATAACCGTCTGGTGCGCCGGACGTTGTTGTAGCGCCTCCAGTACCACATCCAGCGGGAGATAGTCGTAGGCCACCATATAGGTTATCTCATCCAGCAGAACCATATTCAGGGCGGGGTCTGCCAGCATTCTTTTGGCGTGCTCCCAGACTGCAAGACAAGCTGCAGTATCGGTTTCCCGGTTCTGCGTATCCCATGTGAAACCTGTCGCCATCACCTGAAATTCAACGCCATGCGGTTCAAGCAGATTACGTTCGCCGTTCGGCCATTCGCCTTTGATGAACTGAATGACGCCCACTTTCTGCCCGTGACCGACAGCACGCGTGGCGGTGCCAAATGCCGCGGTAGTTTTACCTTTGCCGTTACCGGTAAAGACGATAATTATCCCGCGCTCGTCCTGTGCGGCCGCAACGCGCGCATCGACCTGTTCCTTCAGACGCTGCTGGCGTTGTTGATGACGTTCTTCACTCATTGCGAAATCCCTGGTTTACGGCCCGGCTGGGCATCGAAGGTCATCCCCGTTTTACGACGACTGTCGTCGCCCATCAGCCAGAGATAGAGCGGCATAATGTCTGCGGGTGTTTTCAGTTTCTGCGGGTCTTCCGACGGGAAGGCGCTGGCGCGCATTTTGGTGCGCGTTCCACCCGGGTTAATGCAATTTACGCGCAGATGGCGGCTTTGATACTCTTCCGCCAGCACCTGCATCATCCCTTCAGTCGCGAATTTTGAGACGGCATATGCTCCCCAGTTGGCTCGACCTTCGCGGCCTACGCTTGAGGAGGTAAAGACCAGCGAGCCGGACTCGGATTTAAGTAATAAAGGAAGCAAAGCCTGCGTCAGGAAAAACGTGCCGTTGACGTTGACCTGCATCACCTGCTGCCAGATATCGGGATCCTGTTCGTCCATAGGACGGACTTCTCCCAGCAAACCCGCATTGTGCAGGACACCGTCCAGCCGCGGATAGTGGGCGCTAATACGGTGAGCAAGCTCCTGGCACACCGCTGGCGTGCAGGTGAGTAAATCGAGGGTATACCACGGGGCCGGAATGCCGCCTGCCGCCTCTATTTCCTGCGCGACGCTTTTCAGTTTCTCTTCGTTACGACCAATAAGAATAACGCTCGCGCCATAGTCAGCGTAGGTCAGGGCCGCCTCGCGACCAATTCCGTCGCTGGCACCGGTGACCAGAATGATGCGATTTTGCAGCAGATTTTTTTGCGGTTGATAATGCACGGGGACTCCTCTGGTGCGCAGTGACGCAATGACGCCTTCTTTATGACTTTTCGGCTTTATGCCCGAATTAGCATGAGAATTCAATCAGTCTACAGGAGGCATTACTGTAAAATTAACAATTTGCAAATATTTAAACCCCCATGAGGGGATTCCTGAAGCAGGCTCGCAGAGGTAATGTCACGAGCGAGACGCATGGGCAGGGCTGTTGTACACTGCCGTGAAAGAATCGTGGTTAAACAAGGTGGAACGCGTGGAATTACTTTCTCAGTATGGGTTGTTTTTGGCCAAAATCGCAACGGTGGTGATTGCCATTGCGGTGATTGCCGTTCTGATTGTAAACCTGACGCAGCGTAAGCGTCAGCGTGGGGAGTTACGCATTACCCGCCTGAGTGAGCAGTATAAAGAGATGCAGGAAGATATGTCTCTGTCGCTGCTCGATAGCCATCAACAGAAGCAGTGGCTTAAAGCGCAGAAGAAAAAGCATAAACAAGAAGCCAAAGCGGCAAAAGCGAAAGCCAAGCTCAATGCACCGCAGGATGAGGCAAAGCCACGCGTCTATGTGCTCGACTTTAAAGGCAGCATGGATGCGCATGAAGTTTCTTCTCTGCGCGAAGAGGTCACTGCCGTTCTTGCCGTGGCAAAACCGCAGGATCAGGTGGTGGTGCGTCTTGAAAGCCCGGGCGGTGTGGTACACGGTTATGGACTGGCTGCGTCACAGCTGCAGCGCCTGCGTGAAAAACAGATCCCGCTGACCGTTGCGGTGGATAAAGTCGCGGCGAGCGGTGGCTACATGATGGCCTGCGTCGCGGATAAAATTGTGGCGGCACCGTTTTCTATTATTGGTTCAATCGGTGTGGTTGCGCAAATCCCTAACTTTAACCGCTTCCTCAAAAACAAAGAGATCGACATTGAACTGCACACGGCCGGGCAGTACAAACGCACTCTGACGCTGCTGGGTGAAAATACGGAAGAGGGGCGTCAGAAATTCCGTGAAGATCTCAATGAAACGCACCACCTCTTTAAAGACTTTGTGCACCGTATGCGCCCATCGCTCGATATTGAGCAGGTTGCCACGGGGGAGCACTGGTACGGGATCCAGGCCCAGGAGAAAGGACTGGTAGATGAAGTGGGCACCAGCGATGACCTGCTGCTGAGCCTGATGGATGGCCGTGAGCTGGTGGGCGTGCGCTTTACGCAGCGCAAGCGTCTGCTCGATCGCTTTACCAACAGTGCGGCAGAAAGTGCCGATCGGCTGTTGCTCCGCTGGCTACAGCGCGGACAAAAACCGTTGCTGTAAACAAAAACGCGAGGCTCAGGCCTCGCGTTTTGCATTAATCAACCAGGTGATATTTCTCTGAAAGCGTATGCGCCAGGTATTTAAACATGTTAAACACGGCGGTGCTTTTCGGGGTAGGTAGCCCCTGTTCGTCAAGGAAGTATTCGCCGCTGAAAACCAGCACGCCATTACGCTGTTCTACGCCGGTGGCTTCAATGCCCGCCAGAGTATCTTCATGATCACGGATAAGCTTGTTTGCTTCGATAAGCAGAGAGACTCGGTCAATTGGTTGGGTCGTATTGTGCATAATCCACTCCTTAAACAGTGACAATAGTCTACGCCGAGGGCGCTTTGGGGGCAAATTTTCCCTGTAATCTGAGGGGATAAGGTGCAGGAGCCTGGCTGGCGTGATTTGCTTTTGCATGCTAATAAAGTTGCGTAACGGATTTTATCAGGTAGAGTGTGCGCTTTCGTCATTCTGGCAACAGAATTGCTTGACATTCGACCGGTAATTCGTCACGAATCATATGAGGCGTGAGAAAAATACCCGAAAACTCAATCACCTGGGCGTCATTTCTCTGACGTTCGGTAAGACAAAGGGGTTGATATCCCCTGACGCAGTCGCAATATCAATGACGCGTCGTCAGTGGAAGGGAAATCAACGTGCGGCGTATTCCTGGAAGAATTAAATTAGGTAAAGGTGAATATGGGTAAAGCTCTCGTCATCGTTGAGTCCCCGGCAAAAGCCAAAACGATCAATAAGTATCTGGGTAATGACTACGTGGTTAAGTCCAGCGTGGGTCATATCCGCGATTTGCCGACCAGTGGCTCAGCCAGCAAAAAGAGCGCAGACTCTACCTCCACCAAAGGGGCTAAAAAGCCTAAAAAGGATGAACGTAGCGCGCTTGTCAACCGCATGGGTGTTAACCCATGGCACAACTGGGATGCACAATACGAAGTGCTGCCCGGGAAAGAAAAAGTCGTTAATGAGCTGAAGCAGCTTGCTGAAAAAGCAGACCACATCTATCTCGCAACCGACCTTGACCGCGAAGGGGAAGCCATTGCGTGGCACCTGCGGGAAGTGATCGGTGGTGATGACAAACGCTACAGCCGTGTAGTGTTTAACGAAATTACGAAGAATGCGATTCGTCAGGCGTTTGAAAAGCCGGGCGAACTGAACATTGACCGTGTAAACGCGCAGCAGGCACGTCGCTTTATGGACCGTGTTGTGGGCTACATGGTGTCTCCACTGCTGTGGAAAAAGATTGCCCGTGGTCTGTCCGCAGGCCGTGTGCAATCCGTTGCCGTGCGTCTTGTCGTTGAACGTGAACGCGAAATTAAAGCGTTTGTGCCAGAAGAGTTCTGGGAAGTCGACGCGAATGTCACCACGCCGGGCGGGGATGCTCTGCCGCTGCAGGTGAGCCATCAAAACGACAAGCCTTTCCGTCCTGAAAACCGTGACCAGACCATGGCCGCGGTGGCGCTGCTGGAAAAAGCACGCTATCAGGTTCTAGAGCGTGAAGACAAACCGACCAGCAGTAAGCCTGGCGCACCATTTATTACCTCTACGCTGCAACAGGCCGCAAGCACGCGTCTGGGTTATGGCGTGAAGAAAACCATGATGATGGCCCAGCGCTTGTATGAAGCGGGTTACATCACCTACATGCGTACCGACTCGACTAACCTGAGTCAGGATGCGGTTAACATGGTGCGCGGCTATATCGGTGACAATTTCGGTAAGAAATACCTGCCAGAAAGCGCTAACCAGTACGCCAGCAAAGAGAACTCACAGGAAGCGCACGAAGCCATTCGTCCTTCTGACGTCTCTGTGTTAGCGGAATCCCTGAAGGATATGGAAGCCGACGCCCAGAAGCTGTACCAGCTTATCTGGCGTCAGTTCGTCGCGTGTCAAATGACACCCGCGCAGTACGATTCCACTACGCTTACCGTTGGTGCGGGTGATTTCCGTCTGAAAGCGCGTGGCCGTATCCTGCGTTTCGACGGCTGGACGAAAGTCATGCCTGCACTGCGTAAAGGCGACGAAGACCGAACGCTGCCCGCGGTGAACAAAGGGGATGAACTCTCTCTGGTTGACCTTGTGCCAGCTCAGCACTTTACCAAGCCGCCTGCGCGCTTTAGCGAAGCATCGCTGGTAAAAGAGCTGGAAAAACGCGGTATTGGTCGTCCGTCAACCTATGCGTCAATCATTTCGACCATTCAGGATCGTGGTTATGTGCGTGTTGAAAACCGCCGTTTCTACGCTGAAAAAATGGGTGAGATCGTAACCGACCGTCTGGAAGCTAACTTCCGCGAGTTGATGAACTACGACTTTACCGCACAGATGGAAGACAGCCTTGACCAGGTTGCCAGCCATCAGGCGGAATGGAAGAAAGTGCTCGACAGCTTCTTCAGCGACTTTACCAACCAGCTTGAAAAAGCGGAGAAAGATCCTGAAGAGGGCGGCATGCTGCCTAACCAGATGGTACTGACCAGCATCGATTGCCCAACCTGTGGCCGTAAGATGGGGATCCGTACTGCGACAACAGGCGTCTTCCTCGGTTGCTCTGGCTATGCGTTATCGCCGAAAGAGCGCTGCAAAACCACCATCAACCTGGTACCTGAGAACGAAGTTCTTAACGTGCTGGAAGGTGACGATGCAGAAACCAATGCCCTGCGTGCCAAACGTCGTTGTAAGAAATGTGGCACGGCGATGGACAGCTACCTGATCGATCCGAAACGTAAATTGCACGTCTGCGGGAATAACCCAACGTGTGATGGTTATGAGATCGAAGAGGGTGAGTTCCGCATCAAAGGCTATGACGGCCCTATCGTTGAGTGCGAGAAGTGTGGCTCGGAAATGCACCTGAAAATGGGGCGTTTCGGGAAATACATGGCGTGCACCAACGACGAGTGTAAGAACACTCGTAAGATTCTGCGTAACGGTGAAGTCGCGCCGCCGAAGGAAGATCCGGTTCCGCTGCCAGAATTGCCGTGTGAGAAGTCTGACGCCTATTTCGTGCTGCGTGACGGTGCTGCCGGGGTCTTCCTCGCGGCCAACACCTTCCCGAAATCGCGTGAAACCCGCGCGCCGCTGGTGGAAGAGCTGCATCGCTTCCGCGACCGTCTGCCTGAGAAACTGCGTTATCTGGCCGATGCGCCACAGCAGGATCCTGAAGGGAATAAAACGGTGGTACGTTTTAGCCGTAAAACAAAACAGCAGTACGTTGCGGCTGAGAAAGAGGGGAAAGCGACCGGCTGGTCCGCCTTCTTTATCGACGGAAAATGGGTTGAAGGCAAGAAATAATCTTCCCTTACCGTAACTTACCTGTAAAAGGGCCGGACTTCCGGCCCTTTTTTATTACCTTGTTATTATTTTTTGTTCCGTACTATACAGTCAGGCTATAAATGATATAGTGGTTATAGTTAACCCTTTTCTTATTATCAAATCGTCTTAAGCGATTGACCGCGTGCGCTAAATCGGATGGTCTGGCATGAAATTACAGCAGCTTCGTTATATCGTTGAGGTGGTGAATCACAACCTTAACGTCTCTTCTACCGCTGAGGGGTTATATACCTCGCAACCGGGCATCAGCAAACAGGTTCGTATGTTGGAGGACGAATTGGGTATCCAGATTTTCGCTCGCAGCGGTAAGCACCTCACGCAGGTGACACCCGCCGGGCAGGAAATCATTCGTATTGCCCGGGAAGTCCTCTCCAAAGTTGACGCTATTAAATCCGTGGCGGGTGAACATACCTGGCCGGATAAAGGCTCGCTTTATATTGCCACAACGCATACTCAGGCGCGTTATGCGCTGCCAGGCGTTATTAAGGGCTTTATAGAACGTTATCCGCGCGTCTCTTTGCATATGCATCAGGGCTCGCCCACGCAAATCGCTGAAGCGGTTTCAAAGGGCAACGCGGACTTTGCCATCGCGACAGAAGCGCTTCACCTGTATGACGATCTGGTTATGCTACCGTGCTACCACTGGAACCGTTCTATTGTAGTGACCCCGGATCATCCGCTGGCGGGGAAAGGGTCGGTGACTATTGAAGAGCTGGCGCAATATCCTTTAGTGACATACACCTTCGGCTTCACCGGACGCTCTGAGCTTGATACGGCCTTTAACCGGGCGGGATTAACGCCGCGCATTGTCTTTACCGCCACGGATGCTGATGTCATTAAAACCTATGTGCGGCTTGGCCTGGGCGTTGGGGTGATTGCCAGCATGGCCGTCGACCCGGTTTCAGACCCGGATTTGGTTCGTCTTGATGCGCACGATATTTTCAGCCACAGTACGACCAAAATTGGTTTCCGTCGCAGCACCTTCCTGCGCAGCTATATGTATGATTTTATTCAACGCTTTGCCCCGCATTTAACGCGTGACGTGGTCGATACGGCGGTTGCATTACGCTCAAATGAAGATATTGAAGAGATGTTTAAAGACATCAAACTTCCGGCAAAATAATCACTCCCGGTATCTTTCCCTCACGGAAAGATACCGAATTAACTCCTCAAAGCTAAATCATAATTATCATCATCTACATTTTCCCTGCCATATAATGTCATTACCCATTTAATCTGTATGGTTTTAATGTCGTGAATTGGCGACAAAAGTAGAAAGTAATTTACGGCTACGCAAATATTTCTTTTCAATTATTTATTTCTGGTCAAAAGATTGAATATTTCCCACCAATTGATGCGTAAATTCACTGGCTTTTCGGCTAAAGTTTCTTTAGGATTTATCTCAACAGATGATTAATTGTACCAATTGTTTGGTCCTAAATGATAAGCGATATCGATTGTATGAGGTTAGCAATGCCTTCAGGAAGTGAAGAACCGCAAAGGGATCCTGCGCTCAAGCGTAAAGCCTGGCTGGCGGTCTTTCTCGTCTCCGCCCTGTTTTGGGTAGTGGTTGCTCTCCTTGCCTGGAAATATTGGGGTTGAATATGGCAGTGACGGTACGTACAGAAACGGTAAAACAGATGTGTCAGCATCGTGACAGTGGTCACAAAGGACGCAAAGCACCTGCGACCGTTGTCCCCGCGTCCTGGAAACTGACGCCACAGCAGCAAGCCTTTATTGATGTGTTCGCAGAAGACGAACCCAAAAAACAATAATTTAGTTAATTGCGTAATGATGCAAATAGTCTGAATAAAGACTCTGCACCTTTGTACTCTTTAATAAATACACATCAGCAATATAGAACTGAGGGCAAACCTCGGAGCCTTTTTAAAAATAATGCCTGGTGTACCCTATGATGAATAACATGATGTCTCACAAATACTGGTCATGGCTCGGCGTTTTTTCTGTGTCGATCCTGTTCTGGTCTCAGCTCATCTGGCTGGCCTTCCTGTAAATCCAAAACCTCGCTGCGGCGGGGTTTTTTGTTTTCGCACTTCACTGGACCATTCCTAAATTTATCAATTCGGGTTGTTATCAAAACGTTACGACATCTTTGTGTTATCTTTAATTACAGCCCTGATGATTGTCAGGACATCTCTGTAATTAAGGAGGAGCTTATGTCGTTAACCCTACGCGAAGCCAGTAAGGACACATTACAGGCAGAAAACAAAACCTGGCATTACTATAGCCTGCCACTGGCTGCCAGAACGCTTGGGGACATTTCGCGTTTACCCAAGTCCTTGAAAGTTTTGCTGGAAAACCTCTTACGCTGGCAGGATGGCGATTCCGTCACCCTCGAGGATATCCAGGCGCTGGCGGGGTGGCTGAAGAGTGCCCATGCCGACAGAGAAATAGCCTATCGCCCGGCGAGGGTCCTGATGCAGGACTTTACCGGTGTTCCCGCCGTGGTTGATTTAGCCGCCATGCGCGAAGCCGTTAAGCGCCTCGGGGGCGATACGGCAAAAGTGAATCCGCTTTCTCCCGTTGACCTCGTGATTGACCACTCCGTGACCGTTGACCACTTTGGTGATGATGATGCTTTTGGCGAAAACGTACGTCTGGAGATGGAACGTAACCACGAGCGCTATGTCTTCCTGAAATGGGGGCAACAGGCGTTCAGCCGCTTTAGCGTGGTTCCGCCTGGAACCGGTATTTGCCATCAGGTTAACCTCGAATATCTGGGCAAAGCCGTCTGGAGTGAATTGCAGGATAAAGAGTGGGTGGCTTATCCGGATACGCTGGTCGGGACGGATTCACATACCACCATGATTAACGGCCTCGGTGTGCTGGGGTGGGGCGTCGGGGGTATTGAAGCGGAAGCGGCTATGCTTGGTCAGCCGGTGTCGATGCTCATTCCTGATGTGGTGGGCTTCAAACTCACCGGTAAGCTGTCGGAAGGCATTACCGCCACCGACCTGGTGTTGACCGTCACCCAGATGCTGCGTAAGCATGGCGTGGTGGGTAAATTTGTTGAATTCTACGGTGACGGGCTGGATTCGCTGCCGCTGGCCGATCGCGCCACGATCGCCAATATGGCGCCGGAATATGGCGCGACCTGTGGCTTCTTCCCCATCGATGACGTCACGCTGGAATATATGCGCCTGAGTGGTCGCAGTGAAGAGCAGGTCGCGCTGGTCGAGGCCTACACTAAAGCGCAGGGGATGTGGCGAAACCCGGGTGATGAGCCAGTATTTACCAGCACGCTTGAGCTGGATATGGGAAGCGTCGAGGCGAGCCTTGCCGGGCCAAAACGTCCGCAGGATCGGGTCGCGTTACCGGACGTACCGAAAGCTTTTGCCGCCAGCAATGAACTGGAAGTTAATGTCGCGAAAAAAGATCACCGTCCAATAGACTATGTCCTGAACGGACATCAGTATCAACTTCCGGATGGCGCGGTGGTTATTGCCGCTATCACCTCCTGCACCAACACCTCGAACCCAAGCGTTTTGATGGCCGCGGGACTGTTGGCCAAAAAAGCCGTTGAGCTTGGCCTGAAACCGCAGCCGTGGGTTAAGGCTTCGCTGGCCCCGGGCTCTAAAGTGGTTTCAGATTACCTGGCGCAGGCAAAACTCACCCCGTACCTTGACGAGCTGGGCTTTAACCTCGTGGGTTACGGATGTACTACCTGTATCGGTAACTCCGGTCCGCTGCCTGAGCCGATTGAAACGGCGATCAAGCAGGGCGATCTTACCGTGGGTGCGGTTCTTTCCGGTAACCGCAACTTTGAAGGGCGTATTCATCCGCTGGTGAAAACCAACTGGCTGGCCTCGCCGCCGCTGGTTGTGGCTTACGCGCTGGCGGGAAACATGAACATCAATCTCACGACAGACCCGATTGGTCACGATCGCAAGAACGAGCCTGTTTACCTGAAAGATATCTGGCCGTCTTCACGCGATATCGCGCGAGCCGTTGAAAAGGTCTCAACCGAAATGTTCCGCAAAGAGTATGCGGAAGTGTTTGAGGGCACGCCGGAATGGAAAGCAATTAACGTCGTGGGCTCGGATACTTATGGCTGGCAGGATGATTCGACCTATATTCGTCTGTCACCGTTCTTCGATGACATGCTGGCTGAACCTGCTCCGCTTAAGGATATCCACGGGGCGCGTATTCTGGCGATGCTGGGCGACTCCGTTACCACGGACCACATCTCGCCGGCGGGCAGTATCAAAGCCGACAGTCCGGCAGGCCGCTATCTGCAAAGCCGTGGGGTGGAACGCCGGGACTTCAACTCCTACGGATCGCGTCGTGGTAACCACGAAGTGATGATGCGCGGGACGTTTGCCAACATCCGCATCCGCAACGAAATGGTTCCGGGTGTGGAAGGGGGCATGACGCGTCATTTACCTGGCACGGAAGTGGTTTCGATTTATGATGCCGCCGTTAAATACCAGCAGGAAGGCACGCCGCTGGCGGTGATTGCCGGTAAAGAGTACGGCTCCGGCTCCAGTCGAGACTGGGCAGCGAAAGGTCCGCGCCTGCTTGGGGTTCGCGTGGTGATTGCCGAATCTTTCGAGCGTATTCACCGTTCGAATCTTATCGGGATGGGGATCCTGCCGTTAGAGTTCCCGCAGGGCGTCACCCGTAAAACGCTGGGACTGACCGGGGAAGAGCAGATTGATATTAGTGGTCTGCAAAACCTGCAGCCGGGTAAAACGGTTCCGGTGACGTTAACGCGAGCAGACGGTAAAACGGAAGTGCTTGAATGCCGGTGTCGCATTGATACGGCAACCGAGCTGACCTACTACCAGAACGACGGCATATTACATTACGTGATTCGTAAAATGCTGGATTGACGCAGTCAGCCCGGCTCGCGATGGCGATGCCGGGCATCTCGCGATCACTCGCTCAGGAGGTGACCCATTTTGGCGGCTTTGGTATCAAGATAGTGGGCATTTTTCGGGTTGCGGCCGACAATCAGCGGAACACGTTCGACGATATTGATCCCCGCTTCGGTCAGGATTTCCACCTTTTTCGGGTTATTGGTCAGCAGACGGACCTCATCTACCCCAAGAAGCTTGAACATATCGGCGCACAGGGTAAAGTCGCGCTCATCGGCAGCAAACCCGAGCTGGTGGTTCGCTTCAACCGTATCGTATCCCTGATCCTGCAGCGCGTACGCGCGGATTTTATTCAGCAGGCCAATATTACGACCTTCCTGACGGTGATAAAGCAGCACCCCACGACCTTCTTCAGCGATGTGAGAAAGGGCGGCTTCAAGCTGGAAACCGCAATCACAGCGCAGGCTGAACAAGGCATCGCCAGTCAGACACTCCGAATGTACGCGAGAGAGTACCGGCGTCTGTCCTGAAATGTCACCGAACACCAGCGCGACATGATCCTGTCCGGTTGCCAGTTCTTCAAATCCCACCATCAGGAAATCGCCCCATGGGGTTGGCAGTTTGGCTTCTGCCACACGTTTAAGCTGCATGTGATTCTCCAGAGTAGGCTGACACGTTTCGTGCCTTTCGCCTGTTTGGCTTTCTGTATCTGTTCATTTTGCCACAAGCTCAGCACGTTCGCCTAATGGGCGCCATGCTATATGGACGTTAAACGCACGATCCGACATATCCACCCAACAGATGAATTTCAGTTATGATTGTGGTGCTTAGCGAAAAAGGAGAAGACATGCTTTCAATCGCCAGACGTACGGCAGCAGGTGCGGCCATTCTACTTATTATGCCGCTGGCCGTATGGGTCTCAGGCTGGATGTGGCAGCCGGGGCAGAACGCCACATGGCTGAAAACATTATACTGGATAACGGAGACGGTCACCCAGCCGTGGGGAATTATCACGCATGTGATCCTTTGCGCCTGGTTTCTGTGGTGTTTGCGCTTTCGTTTGCGTGCGGCGCTGATGCTCTTTGCGATACTCGGTGGGGCGATCCTCATCGGACAGGGCGTGAAGTCCTGGGTTAAAGATCATGTCCAGGAGCCGCGTCCTTTTGTCGTCTGGCTGGAAAAAGCGCACCATGTTCCGGTGGATGAGTTCTACAATTTAAAACGTAAAGATCGTGGTGCGCTGGTCAAAGAACAGCTTGCGGAACAGCAGGATATCCCGAAGTTCTTACGTAAACACTGGCAAAAAGAGACCGGGTTTGCTTTTCCTTCCGGCCATACCATGTTTGCCGCCAGCTGGGCGTTACTGGGAGTAGGGCTGCTTTGGCCACGGCGACGTACTGTCACGATCGCGATTTTACTGGTCTGGGCCACAGGGGTGATGGGCAGTCGTTTGCTGCTGGGGATGCACTGGCCGCGGGATTTGGTGGTGGCTACGCTGATCTCATGGCTGCTTGTGACGCTGGCAACATGGCTTGCTGAACGCATCTGCGGTCCGTTAACGCCACCGCCTGTCGAGGAAGAAGAGATCGCCGAAAGGGACCAAAGCGACGCCTGACGGTTGATATTCCGTGTTTTGCCCATAAATCCATGACTGGCGCGTCACTTTTTCCGTTTCGCGCCCGCCACTAAAATGGTAGTTTATAAGGCTGATTGCGGTGAGTTGAACACACTTTATTCGCTTGAACCACATAACGGGAAGTAATGTGAAATATTTACTCATTTTCTTACTGGTATTGGCGATTTTTGTCATTTCAGTCACATTGGGTGCACAAAACGATCAACAGGTGACGTTTAACTATCTGCTGGCGCAGGGCGAGTATCGTGTATCGAGCCTTCTGGCGGTTTTATTCGCCGCGGGCTTTGCGATTGGCTGGCTGGTATGCGGTCTTTTCTGGTTGAAAGTTCGTGTTTCACTTGCGCGCGCTGAACGTAAAATTAAACGACTCGAACATCAAATTGCGCCTGCGTCCGACATTCCGGAAAGCTCTGGTGTGCCGGTCGTCAAGGAATAATCGACTATGCTGGAGTTGTTGTTTCTGCTTTTGCCTGTAGCCGCAGCCTATGGCTGGTATATGGGCCGCAGAAGTGCGCAACAAACAAAACAGGATGAGGCTAACCGACTCTCCCGCGACTACGTTGCTGGGGTGAACTTCCTCCTGAGCAATCAACAGGACAAAGCAGTAGACCTGTTCCTCGATATGCTCAAAGAGGATACGGGCACCGTTGAAGCGCATCTCACCCTGGGAAACCTGTTCCGCTCGCGCGGCGAGGTTGACCGCGCCATTCGTATTCACCAGACCCTTATGGAAAGCGCCTCGTTGACCTACGATCAACGCCTGCTGGCGGTACAACAGCTGGGTCGTGATTACATGGCGGCGGGGCTGTACGACCGTGCAGAAGACATGTTCTCGCAGCTGGTGGATGAAACGGATTTCCGCGTCAGTGCCTTGCAGCAGCTGCTGCAGATTTATCAGGCCACCAGTGACTGGCAGAAAGCCATTGATACGGCCGAGCGTCTGGTGAAGCTGGGCAAAGATAAGCAGCGAGTTGAGATAGCCCACTTCTACTGTGAACTGGCCCTTCAGCAAATGGGCAACGACGACATGGACAAAGCCATGGCGTTGCTTAAAAAGGGTGCCGCCGCTGACCGTAACAGCGCGCGTATCTCCATCATGATGGGGCGCGTCTTTATGGCGAACGGCGACTATGCCAAAGCTGTAGAGAGCCTGTTGCGGGTTATTGACCAGGATAAAGAGCTGGTCAGTGAAACACTCGACATGCTGCAAACCTGCTACCAACAACTGGATAAGCAGGATGAATGGGTAGCGTTCCTGCGTCGTTGCGTGGAAGAGAACACCGGCGCGACTGCCGAACTGATGCTCTCGGACGTGGTTGAGCAGTATGAGGGCAGTGATACCGCGCAGGTCTATATTACGCGTCAGCTGCAGCGTCATCCGACCATGCGGGTTTTCCATAAGCTGATGGACTACCACCTCAACGATGCAGAGGAAGGGCGCGCCAAAGAGAGCCTGATGGTACTGCGCGACATGGTAGGCGAGCAGGTACGAAGCAAACCGCGCTATCGTTGCCAGAAGTGTGGGTTTACGGCGTATACGCTGTACTGGCACTGTCCTTCATGCCGGGCATGGTCGACCATCAAGCCAATCCGAGGCCTTGATGGGCAGTAATTTTTAAAAACGATCTATTTTAGTTACAACATACTGATGGGTTTTCAGAACCCATCGAGTCCGTGCGGTTTGCCGGCCAGGCAGGAGAGTAAATCGATCCTGTCAATTTGCAGCGCTGGCAGGTAGAATGCTCGCCGTTTATCTGTTCCGCGCCGCTGCGCGCCCATAGACGAAAAGGGCTGGTCATGACGTCTGTTACTTCCTCCGCTTCCCGCGTAATTACTGATTCTCCTGTTGTTGTTGCGCTTGATTACAATAAACGTGACGCGGCACTGGCCTTTGTCGACGGTATAGACCCTCGCGACTGCCGTCTTAAAGTTGGCAAAGAGATGTTCACGCTGTTTGGACCGCAAATCGTACGCGACCTGCAACAGCGCGGTTTTGACGTTTTCCTCGACCTTAAATTTCACGATATCCCAAATACCACCGCGCACGCCGTGGCTGCTGCTGCAGAACTGGGGGTATGGATGGTCAATGTGCATGCATCGGGTGGGGCAAGAATGATGACCGCAGCCCGTGAAGCACTCCTGCCGTTTGGCAGCGATGCACCGTTGCTGATTGCGGTTACCGTGCTGACCAGTATGGATGAGAGTGATTTACGCGATCTCGGCGTGACGTTGTCACCTGCGGAACATGCAGAGCGTCTCGCGCGCCTGACGCAAAATTGCGGGCTTGATGGTGTCGTCTGTTCCGCGCAGGAAGCCGTGCGTTTCAAATCAGAACTGGGCCAGGCTTTCAAACTTGTTACCCCAGGTATCCGCCCGGCCGGCAGCGAGGCCGGCGATCAGCGTCGCATTATGACGCCTGAACAGGCGCTGGCGGCAGGCGTAGACTATATGGTCATCGGGCGTCCTGTGACGCAGTCTGCTAACCCGTCAGAGACGCTCAAGGCGATCAATGCATCACTGAAAAAGGGGGCATAATGACTGATTCAAACAGTCGTCTGGTCTACTCAACAGAAAGTGGGCGTATAGACGAACCAAAAGCGAAAGCCGAGCGCCCGAAGGGGGACGGTATTGTTCGTATCCAGCGTCAAACCAGTGGACGCAAAGGTAAGGGCGTATGCCTTATCTCCGGCATTGATCTTGACGACGCGGAACTGGTTAAGCTGGCCGCCGATCTGAAAAAGAAATGTGGTTGCGGTGGTGCCGTGAAAGACGGCATTATCGAAATCCAGGGCGATAAACGTGATTTAATTAAATCCCTGCTCGAAGCCAAAGGCATGAAAGTGAAACTGGCGGGCGGCTAAAATAGATGAGCCACGGCATTTGCCGTGGCTCTTTTTTTACGTGCGTAAGTCAGACCTGAAATGCGTTCTAATATAGCAGTACCGGTGGAGGCTTATTTAATAATTATTTGCCGACCTGGTGACCGATAATACCACCGACAGCAGCGCCACCTAATGTACCCAGCGTACTACCATCTGTTAATACCGCACCGCCCAGAGCACCAGCACCGGCACCAATTGCGGTGTTGCGGTCACGTTTAGACCAGTTAGAGCAAGCGCTCAGGGACATTGCTACAGTGATTGCCAGAACAGCGGCGGCTAATTTTTTGCTGGTTAAGGTCATAATACTTTCTCCTGAATTATCGATTCACGGAAAGAGCTACGCTTTAAGTATAGACGAATTGAATACTTAAAAACTGTTTTCCGTGAAAGCTGGTCGCGCAGGCGTTACGTAATCACGCAGGTGATAGTCACTTCCTGTTATATCGCTAACATTAATTTTACGACTTTAAGGCGGGTTAAACAGGTAAAAACTCTTAAAGGAGGGTTAGGAATCATCTCAGACAGTAGGGGCATAGGCGCCCGGCATTCGGGCGCTTAAAGGACTCAGGACGACTTTTTAATAATATTGACGATAAGACCGTCATCTTCCAGTTTAATACGATGCTCATCGCTCAAACGTTCGTCGGTAATTACGCGGCTAAAGCGAGAGACTGGCCCCATGGTATAAGGGTGAACGGCGCCAAATTTTGAGCTATCAGTCAGCACAATGGCCTCACACTCTTTTTCCAGCACCGCATTCACCACATCAGAACGCATCATATCGCGGCCGGTGAAGCCCGTTTCTGGCTGCCAGCCATCAATACCAATAAAGGCCTTACTGAAATGGACCTGCTGAACATACTGGCGGGTCAGGGGGCCAACCATGCTTTCGCTTTTTTTCTGGTAAATGCCGCCCAGCAGGATCACCTCGCAGCGGGTCTCTTTGAGCAGATGCGCGATATAGCTACTGACCGTGATGATAGTAACGTCTTTCTGTTCGGCAAGCGTGCGCGCCAGTAAGGCATTGCTACTGCCGTTTTCGATAAACACCGTCTCGCCATTGTTAACTAAAGACGCGGCAAACTCCGCCAGCTCACGCTTCAGGGCGTAGTTGTTCATCATGCGCGTCTCAACATCCTCGCTATCGAGCGGGACCGCATATCCATGCGCACGACGCAGGTAGCTCTGTTTCTCCAGCAGGTTAAGATCCTGGCGGATGGTGACTTCTGAAACGCCGGTGGTTTTAGCGAGATCGACTACGCTGACGCGTCCCTGGTCAATGACCATCTGCAAAATGATTTGTTGTCGGGAATTCATAGCATCCAATTAATAAAGCGAAACAGGTTCGGAAACAGCAGGATCAAACTTCCCACGGCGCTTTTGGCTGTCCGTTCTCAGGCGCGTTTTCAGCACCCTTCTGAGCAAGAAGTTCAGACTTCAGGATCTCCAGATTACGGATCGCCGAGTGATAATCGCCTGCCACCAGGATATCCAGCACGGTATCAATACGTTGTGCTACAGCTTGTGCATCAATAGTAGACATAATCTCACCCCAGGTGTGAAAAGGTAATATTTTCAATGATGCAGAAAATGGGATCAAAAGAGAAGGGAAAAAATGCAATAACTAAATCACATAAATGAAAGTGATAAATTTATTCCCCCACATGCTGCGGGCTTAATGAGTGGATTAGTCTAAAACTGCGCGCAAGGCGCTTTTTCTGTGAGGAATTAGACTATGACAGTTATCAACCAGCCTACCTGCACCCTGTTTACCGATACTGAACGTTTCACACAGTTGTCAGCCTACTACGAGGAAGAGCGGCACACCATCTGGATGATGCTGCGGGCGCAACCTCGTCCTTGTTTTAATCATGCGTTAATTGAGGAGATCATGAACCTCTCCTGGCTGGTTCGCCAGTCCGGGTATCTTGTCGATTTTTGGGTAACCGGGTCACTGGTTCCTGAAATGTACAATGCGGGAGGCGATTTACAGTTCTTCGTAGAGTGCATTCAAAATGGACGGCGTGAAGCGTTACGCGCGTATGCACGTGCCTGCGTCGACTGTGTCCACGCAGCGTCGCGGGGGTTTGATACGGGCGCGGTCTCTCTGGCGATGGTTGAAGGCAGTGCGCTAGGCGGTGGGTTTGAGGCTGCGCTGGCACACCATTTTGTTCTCTCTCAGCGCGATGCCCGTCTGGGCTTCCCGGAAATTGCCTTCAACCTGTTCCCGGGCATGGGGGCATATTCGCTGGTTGCACGTCGGGCAGGCATGAAACTGGCGGAAGAACTCATCTACAAGGGGGAGTCGCATACGGCAGAATGGTACGAACAACATGGATTGGTCGATGTGCTGTTTGAGCCCGGGCAGAGCTACGTCTCCGTCAGAACCTTCATCGACACGCTGCGGCCGAAGCTGAACGGGGTAAGGGCGATGTTGCGCGCCCGAACCCGGGTACTGCAACTGCCGCGCAGTGAACTGATGGATATCACGGAAGACTGGGTTGATGCGGCGTTTTGCCTCGAGCCAAAAGATATCGCCTACATGGAGCGTCTGGTGATGCTGCAAAACCGCCATCATGGGGCATTACGCAAAGCCAGTTAACGTTGTTTTCGCGACTGATATCGCTTTAGCCATCGCTCGAATGCGGCAGCGGGCATTGGCTTAGCGAAGAGAAAGCCCTGCCGTTCGTTGACGCCGTTCTTGGTCAGAAAGGCGTCTTCTTTCGCGCTCTCGACCCCTTCAGCAATGACCTGCAGGTTTAAGGCCTGTGCCACCGCGACGATGGCCCGCACCAGAGACTGGGAGATCGATTGTTTATGTATATCCCTGACGAAGGATTGATCGAGTTTAATGGCGTCGATAGGGAACCGCGCCAGCTGCGACAGAGACGAGTAGCCGGTACCGAAATCATCAAGATGAATTTGCGCGCCAAGTTTGCTGAACTGCTGGATCACAGAGAGCGCCAGCTCTTCGTTTTCGATAAGGCAGCTTTCCGTGAGTTCAACGTCGATAGGGCAGTATTCAAAATCCAGATCCTTCAGCGCCTGCTTTAAATCGCTGAAAATGGTCTGGTCGGCCAGCTGACGTGCGGAGACGTTGACCGCCACGCGCAGGTTAATCCCCTTATCGCGCCATTTAGCCACCTGGCGCACCACATCAAGCATCACCCAGCGGCCCAGCGGGACAATCAATCCCGACTCCTCGGCATAAGAGATAAACTCCAGCGGAGGGATTAAACCGCGTTCCGGCGACTGCCAGCGCACCAGCGCTTCAAGACTTCGGATTTCACCCCGCCAGGTAATTTTAGGCTGGTAATGAATCAGAAGCTGATCGTTATCCAGCGCTTTACGCAGGTTGGTATCCAGCCAGAGATATTCAAATACGCGCTGGTTCATCTCAGGTGAGAAGACGCAGAACTTGCCCCGGCCATTCTCTTTCGCCGTGTACATGGCGGTATCGGCATTACGGATGACGCTTTCCCTGTCGTTACCGTGCTGGGGGGCGAGGGCGATACCGAGCGAGCAACCGGTGTAGATTTCTATCAGGCCGATTCTGAACGGCTGGCGCAGACGGGTTAAGATCCGCGACGCCATCGCTTCCAGAGAGCCCTGAGAGGTATCTGTGGCCATGACAATAAACTCATCACCACCGAGTCGCGCCAGCACCTGACCGTCATCCAGACAGCTCAAAATGGCCAGAGCGACAGCCTGCAACAACTGGTCGCCAAACATATGCCCGTAGGCATCGTTGACCTTTTTAAAGTTATCCAGGTCGAGATACACCACGCCTACCTGCGTTTCACCGCGGCTGGCGATGGCATCTGAAATCAGTTCGTGGATCGCGTTACGGTTTGGTAAACCGGTAATGGTGTCGGTATTGGCCAGCACGCGCAAACGCTCCTGAGCGCGGCGCTCCTCGGTAATGTCGGTGCCGGAACAGATAAGGAAAATTTCATTTTTGCCGCTGCCGCTATGAACAAACTTGTTTCTGAACAAAAACAGCCGTTGCCCTTTACGCGTTTTGATCCAGCGTTCGACCTCGTAGGAGCTGCCGTTGCGAAAAAAACCGGTGATATTGCGCTTTGAAGCTGCCGCTTCGCTCCGGCTCATAAACAGCTTGAACACGTTCTGGCCAATAACTTCTTGTTCTTTCAGACCGGTATATTCTTCACTCAGCCGGTTAAAACGCTGAATATTGCCGTTATGATCGAGAATAACGATGACGGAGTTGGCTTCAGAGACAACCTGTTCAGCAAAAGAGAGGCCCTGAGCCAGGTCACGAGCCACGGAGGGCGTATCGTTCCACGCTGACGCGGTGCCGGCCCATTCATTACGGGTTATTTTGCGCCCCACAAGATGAACCGGGACATCTTCGCCGTACAACGAGAGCGTCATGGAGATGCTGGAGGTAATGACGGTTAACTGGCGGATAAGTTCGGCTTGTTCATCATCCAGCGCCACCACCTCAGTCACATCGGCATTTTCGCTGGCGGCAAGGTGCAGAGCGTTGCTGTCAGCTGTCATTCGCCACCAGGGGCTATGCGTACCCATGTAACGAAACAGCAAATTCTGCTCCAGATCGTCCATCATGTTTTCTCCCGCAGCTGCTCATTAGCGCACAAATCATTCATTTGCCGTCGACTTTTCCGTTGTGAAACAGCGGCAACCCAAAAATGAACGTCGTGTTTTTTCCCGGTTTTCTTATAAAAAACGCGTCTGGCGAAAAAGGCTATTTATTGTATAAAAATTCACGTAACTGAATATAACGGCACTCTTTTACTGTAGATAATTATGGCAATTTTGGGCGGGAAGACGCTGAAAATAGTACGAAAAAATAATGATTTTGCGGCGGGGGTTCAAAAGAAAAATTGTCGGCGCTTCCCGAAGGGAAACGGCCGACAATTTAAGCGGTTATCAGGCGACCGGGCGCGCGATAACGCTGCGGGTTTCCATGCGAACTTCAGCGATGTTTACGTCAATCACGTCTGTGACTTTGTAAACTGTTTCACCTTTGATTTGCACGGTACCATTTTCCTGGCTGCAGACCAGTTCGTCACGGACGGCATGCAGGAACGGGGCAGGGATAAAGGCGACGGCACCGTTATCCACCAGGCGAACGCGCATACCGCCCCGGCTGATATCAATGATTTCTGCGGCGAAGCGAGTATCTGTACCCGCTTTATCCTGCAGGTAGCGTGCGTACAGCCAGTCTCCCACGTCACGTTCCGCCATACGGTTCAGGCGACGTCGTTCAGCCATCTGCAGGGTGGTGTCATTTTGCGGACGCGCAATGGACTCACCCTTAATGATCGCCTTCAGCAGACGGTGGTTGACCATGTCGCCATACTTACGAATAGGTGACGTCCAGGTCGCGTAGGCTTCCAGGCCGAGGCCAAAGTGTGGACCCGGCTCGGTGCTGATTTCAGCAAAGGACTGGAAACGACGGATACGGCTGTCGAGGAAACCGGATGGCTGTGCATCCAGCTCGCGGCGCAGCTTACAGAAGCCCTGCAGCGTCAGTACTTCTTCAGGGTCAACGTGCACATCGTGGTTCTTCAGCAGGGCCGCCAGCGCTTCGGTATTGGCCGGATCAAAACCAGTGTGGACGTTGTAAATACCAAAGCCCAGCTTGTCACGCAGGACGCGAGCGGCACAAATGTTGGCAGAAATCATCGCTTCTTCAACAATGCGGTTCGCAATGCGACGCGGTTCAGCCACGATATTCAGCACTTCACCTTTTTCACCCAGCACAAAGCGATAGTCCGGACGATCCTTAAAGACCAGCGCATGGGTTTTACGCCACTCGCCGCGGTTCAGACAAATGCGGTGCAGCAGGCGGATCTGTGCGGCAATCGCGTCTGATTCCGGTTTCCAGGTGCCGGTATTCTCAAGCCAGTCGGAAACATTGTCATACGCCAGCTTGGCTTTCGATTCGATGGTTGCGGCAAAAAATTCAATATCGTCTTCGATCGCGCCATCGGCGGCGATGGTCATGCGGCAGGCAAGGACCGGACGCACTTCATTTGGACGCAGTGAGCAGAGGTCATCAGACAGTTCGCGCGGCAACATGGGGATGTTGAAGCCCGGCAGGTAGTTAGTGAACGATCGGACTTTTGCCATATCGTCCAGCTTGCTGCCTTCAACGATCCAGGCGGTGGGATCGGCAATGGCGACGGTCAAATGCAATTTGCCATCAGCGCTCTCTTCCGCATACAGCGCATCATCCATATCTTCTGTGCTGGCGCTGTCGATAGTGACAAACTCCAGGGCAGTGAGGTCGCGACGCGTCAGGCCTTCGTCCTGCATTTCAGTCGCTACGCCGTCTGGCGCTTCTTTCTCAAGATTATGGCGTGCAAGCGTCACCCACCATGGCACGAAATGGTCGTCGCCAAAGGTGATGAACTGGGTCAGTTCAGCATAAAAGCCACGATCGCCTTTCAGAGGATGACGGCGCATTTCTGCTACGGCCCAGTCACCTTCTTTGAAATCATGCTCAACACCACGGGCGGCGCGGCAAGGAATGGCATCTTTCAGCAGGGGATGATCCGGCACGATAGAAAGACGATCGTCTTTTCGCTGGACCTTGCCCACGAAGCGGGTCAGGAACGGTTCGATCAGTTCTTCCGGCTCGGCGGACTCACGTTCCTTTTCGGTATGAATGACGGCCGTAATGCGGTCGCCATGCATCACTTTCTTCATTTGCGGTGGCGGAATGAAGTAGCTTTTCTGCGCATCAACTTCAAGGAAGCCAAAGCCCTTTTCCGTGGCTTTTACGACCCCTTCTGCACGCGGCGTCTGGGAATGCAGTTGCTGTTTAAGCTGCGCTAGCAGCGGGTTGTCCTGAAACATAATGTTCTATTTTCGTAGCCATTGAGCGGCTGACAGTTTTACGCGATTCTCACTGTCACAGCAAGCGGTCTTTGGGTAATTAGTATGGTTATTCCCCTTTGCCAAACGCGACTTTCAGGCGTTCAAGCCAGCCATCCATCGCGCTCCGGGTGAGCAGTTTTATCGCCCGTACCGCAGGCAGTCCTTGTTCAGTGAGCGGGGTGAACTGTGCGGCACTGAAGCGGTCCGGAGAACGCGTCAACAAGTCGATTGCCGCCGAAAGCGCCGGCGAATCAAGAGAAATATCATCATGGCTGTTTACCAGGATCTCACCCGTCAGGTCGAGCAGGATGGGCTCATGGCTGAGTACCGGCGTCAGCGCTTCAAGGGCGGGTTCGGCCTGCCAGCGGGAAAGCGATTCAAGCTGATGCGCGCTGGCATAACGCAGTTCAACGACAGGTAAAAGCGCCACCCAGGACTCAGGAGCGGCTGGCAGCGTGTGCGGCTGAATATGATGGCCGGGCAGCCAGCGTACAGGATGCCCCAGCAGGGCCTGAAAGACGGCCACCACGCGTGCCTGAAAACCGATAAAGCCGATAATCTGATTAATAAGCACCATGTCGTAGGTTGTCAGGCCCACCTCATCAAGCTGCTGCTGTGCTTTATCATCGATGACATCAGGTGAGCTGGCGAGCTGACGGGCGTACTGGGTGATTTGTGCCAGGCGGCGGTTACTTTCGCGTGAGGAGTCAGGGCCGGGAAGCGGGGCGAGGAGGGCGGCATAGTGGTTACACAACCGTTGGACGCCACAGGCCTGCGCGACCGTTAATGCAGTACTCAATCTGTCGTAGGCGCTGAGCGTATGCAGCCGGTTAACGGAGATTGAGAGCGGAAACAACAGGTGGCATAAGGTTCTGGCAGGGGTGAGCCAGCCAGTACAGGCGGCGACAATCTCGTCAGGCAGGGCTAAATCGAGCAAAAAACGATCGTCGACGTTAGCGGCTTCGGGCACCAGAGGCAGAACATCCGTCTGCGCGTGGTTTGACTGGGTTTCGTGGTACCAGTGGCCTTTGCCGGAAAAACGGCGTTGTTCCATGGGCGTTCCTTGATCTCAAAATGGCGATCAATATCCTGGCGTAAGGCAGATGTGGGGAAAAATATTGTTAGGTTATAACAAATAGCTGAACGGAATAACGAAGGGGTCGGGCGGAGGAAGGAAAACTCTCTTCCCGTGAGGGAAGAGAGTCACAGCTTATTTAATTTCCAGCTCGTTCATTGCAGCGATGTTGAAGCCGCCGTCAACGTGAACCACTTCGCCGGAGATACCCGCGGAAAGGTCAGAGCACAGGAACGCTGCAGAGTTACCCACATCTTCAATGGTAACGGTACGACGAATCGGCGTAACCGCTTCGCAGTGCGCCAGCATTTTACGGAAATCTTTGATACCGGAAGCTGCCAGGGTACGGATTGGACCCGCGGAGATAGCGTTCACACGCACACCTTCTGGACCCATCGCGTTCGCCATGTAGCGGACGTTTGCTTCCAGAGACGCTTTAGCCAGACCCATAACGTTGTAGTTAGGGATAGCACGTTCTGCGCCCAGATAGGACAGGGTCAGCAGAGCTGCGCCTGGGTTCAGCATCGCACGGCAAGATTTAGCCATTGCCACGAAGCTGTAGGAGCTGATGTCGTGAGCGATTTTGAAGCCATCACGGGTTACCGCGTTCACGTAGTCGCCGTCCAGCTGATCGCCAGGAGCGAAGCCGATGGAGTGAACGAAACCGTCGAATTTCGGCCATGCTTTTGCCAGTTCAGCAAACATGCCATCGATGCTTTCGTCTTGTGCAACGTCGCATTCCAGAACAAGGCTGGAACCCAGCTGCGCGGCAAACTCTTCTACACGGCCTTTCAGCTTGTCGTTCTGGTAGGTGAACGCCAGCTCAGCGCCTTCGCGATGCATAGCCTGTGCGATGCCGTATGCGATGGACAGTTTGCTGGCAACGCCAGTTACCAGAATGCGCTTACCGGAAAGAAAACCCATAGATTTAATCCTTATATTCATTGCTTATTTTTTGCCTTGTAAATCATAGCATTACAGGCAACATTTCAAAGTCATTCGAAATTAGCTCGAAATTATATCCCACTCAGTGCCCCTTGTGTCACGCTATTTCTCGCTCAAAGCCCGTGACGTATGTCATGGAAGGGGGTGAGCGAACGCGTTATCACGCTGTTTCACAGGCATCCGTCCATTATATCACTGCACGACCGGTTCGCCTCATCCAACCAGAGGCGGGCGTTTTTGCGCAAAATGATCCGTTCAGTGGATTTTACGTATTACAATCCAGTTAGAGTCAAAACATGAAAGAAATCATTAACAAACACGTTATAGACTGGGTTGAAGATAATATTTTATCTCTGGAGCATATCGATCGGCTGGTCGTAAAAACGGGTTACAGCAGAAGGACGCTCGAAATCTGGTTTAAACACCAATTTCACCAGTCGCTGGGTGAGTATATGCTCAGGAGACGAATGAGCTATGCCGCGTCTTTATTAAGGATGACGTCGCTGCCGGTCACCGAAATCGCTCACATTTTTCAGTATCATAGTGGACAGGGTTTTGCCCGCGCGTTTAAGAAATTGACCGGGAAAACACCGTCTCAATATCGAAGCGATGAAATATGGGACTTCCAGCGTTACCATCCTTCACTGTTATTAGAAGGGCTCCGTAAACCTGACGTGAAGATATGTCGGCTGGCGCGGACGTTTTCCTATAACGATACCCTGACGGAATATGATCATATTTTTAATCCTGCGATACAGGATGTGACCAAAAGACTGAGAAAACTTTTGCTTGATCATCGTGGGGAGGTAAAAGAAATCGCCATCAGGGGACGGCGTCCAGAAGGCCTGGATAAAAGCCGGGAAAACATGGCTGAAGTCATAATTGATTATCTGTCACCGGATAATACGTCGCACCAAAAACAGGAATATCATTTTTCCGGTAAATATGCCGTTATGCGGTATGACGGTAGCTGGTGCGCCTACGGTAAGCTCAGCAAAAAGAACTATTTTTATAACCGCTATAGACACCAGAATCTCGCCGTTCCTGCCTCTCATGTGGCAGGCCAGACGGAGCTGGCAACGAGCCTTGCGCTTTCGGAATCGGTTTATCAGACGTTTCAGAACAATAAGCGGCTGTATGTAGACTTCAATAGCCACGGCGATGTGGTGAATGTCAGCACATGGCGCTAGCGTTGCCTCTGGCCTTGCCGGTAAGGGTGATCTCACTGGTGAGTAAAGCGCAGTAGGGAATATCCCGGTTCGGTACGACATCGACCGGGATAATCCACTTCAACAGACTGAGGTCGGTTAACTGAAGCATCTGAAAAGAGGGTGGCAAGCCTGACCGGTTTGCCCCTCGATGTTAAGCAGAGAATGGTGTAAATCGCTCTGCCGTTTCACGTCTTTTATTTATGCGGTATTAATGAACATGAATAACATTACGTTGGCTGAGAAAATGATCGTGCTGTCCGGTGCGCTGCTGTTTGCACTGATGATCGCGGTGAACTCCTTTTTTGTTAATGATAATCCAGGTTTCAGGGTACCCATGACAACCTATTTGATCGTCATGATTGCGCTATTTTTTCTGGATACCATTATCTCTATTTTTATCCAGATGCAGTATGCGTCTGACCGATCTCATTTATCCCTGTTAATCCTGAGCATGGCGTTTCTGAGCGGTCTCATCTATTTCATAGAAACGATTATCGTCATTCAGCTTCCTGAAGACGCAGGGTTAACCCATACGCTAAAAACTAACGATACGGCGGTATTTTATTTTTTCCGCCAGTTAAGTTTTATTTTTTTGCTGGGGCTTGCTGTATGGGTGGAGAAACACACGGCACGGCGACGGTTCACATTACGGAATAAGGTCTGGCTGGCGCTAATATCGTTAATCCCCCTGGTTATGTTCCCGGTGCTGGCCCATGCGTTGAGCAGCTACAATCCAACCTGGACATTAACGATAGCCGCGTATCGCCCCGATCAGTATCATCCTGTCTGGGATGTCCGCTACGTTAACGCTCTGATAGTGCTCTGGTCGGCCCTGGCCTGCTACATGACTTACGTGACACGCTTTTCATCTGGCGTCTGGAACAGTATCATCGTGGTGTGCCTTTCTGCGATCACCTATAACTTTTTCCTGCTCTTACTCGATACGTATAACCTGTCGCTCTGGTATATCAGCCGGGCGGTAGAAGTGTTCAGTAAACTATTTGTTATCTGTACCTTACTGTTACATGTCTTCAGCTTGCTGAGATTTTTTGGCGATCGGGTTAACCGCGATCCCCTTACGCAGATCTTCAACCGCAAGTATTTTTTTGAGGCACTTCAGCGGCTCCGCATGCTCAGAACAGAAAAGGGCACCAGCATTATGATGCTGGATATCGATAACTTTAAGACCATTAATGACACCTGGGGACATCCTGTGGGGGACCGCGTCATTCTGGCGGTCGTGGATATTATTAAAGACAGTATTCGTGATAATGACGTCTTTGCCAGACTGGGAGGTGAAGAGTTTGGCCTGCTGTTGCCCGACACGGACAGGAGTATGGCCGTAGTCGTCGCAGAACGTATTCGCAAGAATGTTGAGCAACGCACCGGGCAGGGTAACCTGTACGCGGTGCCCCTGACGGTAACGTTAAGTATTGGCGTGTGCTCAGCCATTCAGGAAAACGTCAACAGTAGCGATATCATTCGTGATGTGGATGAAGCACTGTATGAGGCCAAGCACGGTGGTAAAAACAGAACCGTGTGCAGACAGGCCGCAGGGTCGGTCTGAACCGGCGTTGCGCGCCTCCCGCGGTGTGATTTACGCGCAAGAAAAAACGGGGTTATAACACAGGGATGTAAATATCAAAGTTAACGCGCTCATCGCTGCAGGCGTTAAAACGCATTAAATGAATGCCATCGCGCAACGTCAGGCGGTTCGTCACCATTGCCTTAACAAACGCAATTTTGTTATAGGCGCTATAACATTCCCAGCTGCCTTCAAAGGACATTTTTGCATATTTTCCGGTAAGTAAAAGTGTGTCTTTCTTTGTTGTTTTAGTGCTGTCTAAACAATATGAAATTAAGACTTCTACCAGATAGGAACGGCTTTTACCCAGACGTTCTGATCGGCGCGGCACTATGGCAAGCTGTTGGATCCGATCGCGATTCTCAAGCAGGAGTTTTTTGATTTTTTTAGTGACATCGTGCACCGCAGTATCAAAAAGATGATCGTGCTCTATAATCTCATGGGTATACGGAAAAATCTCATTGAGTTCACAGAGTGTTATTTCGGGTGTTTTAAGATCGTCTAATAAAAATGAGGGCTGAAGGATATCAAAATCCCACTCTTTTGCATTTCTGTATTCAGAAGGGGTGAGTCCCGACATCTTTTTAAAGGCTCTTGAAAACCCCTGGCTGCTTTGGTAGTGAAATAAATAAGCAATGTCCGTAACGGGAAGCGACGTCATTCTGAGCATGATGGCTGCAAGGCTCAGCCTTCTCCTTAGGATGTACTCACCTAAAGAGAGGTGATATTTCTCTTTAAACCATGTTTCCATGGTTCTTCTGCTATACCCGGTATCTTTAACCAATTGATCAATATGTAAAATAGAAAAATTATTTTCCTCTACCCAGGTGAGAATATATTTACTAATACTTTCTTTCATTCGATATCTACAGCGTGTGGCGTCATGACGTAATTAATAAATTGCCGGTGGGGCTTATGCCAAATACTTGCTTTATTGCGGTGGGATTCTGGCAATGACCTTAATTTCAAAATCAAAGCCCGCAAGCCAGTTTACCCCCACGGCCGTCCAGTTTGGATAAGGGGGGCGGGGGAACGCTAATTTTTTGGCTTCCATGATGGTTGAAAACTGATTTTCTGGATCGGTATGAAACGTCGTCACGTCGATCACATCATCAAACGTACATCCCGCGGCAGAAAGCGTAGCCTGGAGATTATCAAAAGCCAGTTGTACCTGAGCGCCGAAATCCGTTTCAGGTGTGCCATCGCTGCGGCTTCCAACCTGGCCTGAGACAAATAACAGATCGCCAGAGCGAATGGCAGCAGAATAGCCATGTTCTTCATAGAGGGCATGACGATTAGCGGGAAATACAGGTTCACGTGGGTGCATGGCATTTCCTTTTCGATTGGGGGTATTGTTGAGATCACGCGGTCGTATTAACATACGCGGCGTATGTCAAAATCTAAACCACATACGCCACGTATGTCAAACGGAAAAACACAACGTAACCAAGGACGTCTTATGGCTGCAAAAAGCCGTGCCGAAACGGCCCAGGAAAATCGCGAAAAAATGATTCAGGCAGGGCGCAAAGCTTTTGCCGAGAAAGGCTATGCCGCAGCCTCCATGGATGAACTGACCGCAAGCGTGGGGTTAACACGTGGAGCGCTATACCATAATTTCACTGACAAGAAAGGCTTGCTGGCTGCGGTGGTCGCCCAGATAGACAGCGAAATGGCACGAAAGGCGAAGGCAATTGCCGCCAGCGCCGAGAATGACTGGGAGCGACTACTGGCCGAAGGCGTCGCTTACATCAAAATGGCGCTCGATCCGGAAGTGCAGCGTATTGTACTGCGTGATGGTCCGGCTGTTCTGGGGGACCCGGCCCACTGGCCCAGCCAGAATAGCTGCCTGGAATCTACCCGTCAGACCATAGAAAAAATGATTGAACGCAAGGTCCTGAAAGACATGGATGCAAACGTCGCTGCGCAGCTGTTAAATGGCGCTGCGCTCAATGCTGCACTGTTGATAGCCGCCAGTGACGATCCGCAGAAGACGTTGCCACATGCGATTGAGGTGTTTGTCCTGCTTGCAAGCGGGTTACGCCATCAGTGAAAGGAAAGGGTTAACGCGCGCGAGCTGCTATTTAACCCTTAAAGGAACGGGTGTGCCGGGGGCATTTTTGTCGGATAAGGGGCGTTAAAACGCCGCGAGGATTTCGCGTGTGGTGAGCGTTGTTAATCCGCCCCTTGCACCAACGCGCTAGCGGTCTTTTCTCCACGCGTCCGCGGTTAATGCTTCACCGAAATGGCCGGCGATCAATCGCTTAGTCAGTTCATGAAGCGGAGAGGCCATAACATCTGCGGTACTGCCACGTTCAACGACCTCACCCTGATGCATGACCATCACCTGGTCGCTGATGTGTTTCATCATCCCCAGATGTTGGGTCACGTAGATATACGAGATACCCTGTTTTTCCTGTAATTCGAGCATCAGGTTAATTAACTGCGACCGCATCGACATATCCAGCGAGGCGAGCGCTTCGTCGGCGATGATCACTTTCGGGCGCAATATCAGCGCACGCGCGAGCCCAAGACGCTGTTTCTGGCCGGGGGCGAGCATGTGCGGGTAATAGCTCTCGTGATCGGGCAGCAGCCCAACCATCCGCAGGGTTTCAAAAACGCGTTTGCGTCGCGCTTCTGGCTCGAGATCGGTATTCAGACGCAGCGGAAAATCGAGGATTTGCGAAATACGCTGACGCGGGTTGAGCGATGTCGACGGATCCTGGAAGATCATGCGGATACGCTGGCTGCGGAAAGAGTAATCGCCGAATTCCAGCGGATGGTCATCTATCAGCACTTCGCCGCCGGAGGGTTCGACCATGCCTGCCAGCATCTTCGCCAGCGTGGATTTACCGGAACCGTTCTCACCGATGATCGCCAGCGTCTGTTTTTCGCGCAGGGTAAAGCTTAGCGGCTTCACGGCTTCAACGGTCTGACGATGGAACAGTCCGGTACGGTAGCGAAAGGTCTTACTCAGGTTACGGACTTCCAGTAAGGTTTCGACCATTTCACTCTCTCTCCATGTTCAGCGGGAAATGACAGGCATATAGATGATTTTTGGCCCCTGTCAGGCGTGGCGTCTCAATACATTTACGCTGCGCATACGGGCATCGCGGCCCCAGACGACAGCCAATCGGCAAGGACTCCAGCAGCGGGATAGCCCCGGGCAGGGTGTTCAGGCGACTCTTGTGTGGCATGGCGCTGCCAAAATCTGGAATGGCGCGGATCAGCGCCTGCGTATACGGATGATGCGGCGCGGTGATGAGGTCTTCACTCGGGGCGGTTTCGACCGTCTGCCCGCAGTACATCACATCAATCTTATCAGCCCATTTGCTGAGCATTTGCAGGTCGTGACTGATTAACAAAATGGTGGTGTTGTTGTTCTGATTCAGACGCGTCAGCAGGCGGAAAATCTGCGCCTGCGTGGTCGGTTCCATCGCGTTGGTCGGTTCATCCGCAATCAGCAGACGCGGCTGATTGGCCAGCGCGATGGCAATCATCACTTTCTGACACTCACCGTCGGTCAGTTCGTACGGAAAACTGCGCATGGCATCTTTATGATCTTTGATCCCGACGCGGTGCAACAGCTCAATAGCACGACGCTTACGCCAGCCAAACCGCTGCCACCAGCGGCCTTTATAGGTCCACCCGGGAATGTTCTGCATCAGCTGTTTGCCCACGCGCTCGGACGGGTCAAGACAGGATTGCGGCTCCTGGAAAATCATCGATACGTTATGGCCGACCAGCTTGCGACGCTCGCGGGGAGAGAGGCGTTGTAGGTCGATATCATCAAAACGCATACGGTCAGCGGTGACGCGCCAGTTATCCTTCGCCACACCACAGATGGCTTTGGCGATCAGGCTTTTCCCTGAACCGGATTCACCCACCAGCCCGCGAATTTCACCCTCAGCAAGGGTGATACTGATGCGATCGACGGCTTTCACCCAGCCTTCACCGGTTTTGAACTCGATGGTCAGGTTGCGAATATCAAGAAGCGGCATTATTGCACCCCCGCATTAATTGCACGGCGAATACCATCGCCCAGCAGGTTGACAAGCAGCACACTCACCATAATGGCTGCGCCCGGTAACATGACTGTCCACGGCGCAACGTAGATAAGCTCAAGCGCGTCACCGAGCATCGCGCCCCATTCAGGCGACGGCAGCTGCGCGCCGAGATCGAGAAAACCAAGCGCCGCGATGTCCAGAATCGCCATCGACAGGGCGCGGGTGATCTCCGTGACCAGCCCGGCAGCGATGTTCGGCAGTACGGCAAACCAAAGGATGTTTAAGGTTGTTGCACCGTCCAGGCGAGCTGCGACGACATACTCTTTTTCCAGTTCGTCATGTACCATGCTGTATACCGAACGCACGATGCGAGGGAGGATCGCCAGCCAGACCGCGAACATGGCATGCGACAGGTGTGGCCCGACAAACGCCACCACAATGATGGCCAGCAGCAGGGACGGAATAGAGAGCAGGGTGTCGAGAATGTGGTTCAGTGCCGCCGAGCGCAGGCCATGCGTCGACCCGGCAAAGATGCCGAGCGCCAGACCGCAGATGGTGGCAGCAAACGTCACCACAAATGCACCGCCGACCGTCGGCGCCGCGCCGCTCAACAGGCGGCTCAATACGTCACGCCCGAGGTCGTCCGTACCGAGGAAGAAAGAGACCTCACCGTAGCGCGACCAGGATGGGGGCAGCAGCTGATAGCCAAGGAACTGCTGATCAATACCATAGGGCGCAAACCAGGAGCCAAAAACGCAGAGCAACACCAGCCCGGCGAAGCCATAAAGGCCAATCATTGCCGTGGTGTCACCATAGAATTTACGCCACACGGTACGCAGCGCACCGGGCGTGCGCTTTTCACTGTATACGTTATCGTAGGGCATACCATTCCTTATGCTTCAACGGGTTGGCCATAGCACCCAAAATATCGGAAATTACGTTAACAATAATCACCAGAGAGCCAATCACCATGACGCCCGCCGAAATGGCGGCGTAGTCCTGCTGGCGGATAGCGTTAATCAACCATCGTCCCAGCCCCGGCCAGCTGAAGACCATTTCGGTAATCATCGCCAGAGTGAGCATGGTGGAAAACTGGAGCCCCAGTCGCGGGATAACAGGCGGCAGGGCGTTATGCAGCACATTACGGCGCAAGATAGTCAGGCGCGATAAGCCGCGCGTGGCGGCCGCTTTGACATAGTTCTGATCAAACACCTCGATGGTACTCAGGCGCATCAGGCGGATCACTTCGGTTGTCGGTGCCACCGCCAGCGTCAGTACCGGCAAGACCATATGGCGTACGGCGCTGACGATCATCTCATGTCGCCAGGCTGAATCAGACAGCCAGGCGTCAACGATAGCAAACCCGGTCACCGTTTTTACCGTATACAACAGGTCAAAACGGCCAGAAACCGGCAGCCAGCCCAGGTTGAGGGAAAAGAAAAGCGTCAGCAGCAGCGCCAGCCAGAAGATCGGGATCGAGAAGCCGAGCAGGGCGAGGGCGCTGATAAATTTATCCTGCCATTTGTTGCGATAAATCCCTGCCAGCATCCCTACCGGAATACCAACCATTAAGGCAAAACCGAACGCCAGAATGCACAGCTCCATTGTCGCCGGGAAAACCTCTTTCAGCTGCTCAGAGATGAGCTGCCCGTTGATGCTTGAAACACCGAAATCCCAGTGCAGCAGACCGTTAAACCAGAAGAGCCACGCATCCCACAGCGACGACCCCTGGAGCGGGGCGTGCGGGGTGAAATAGCTCAGACTGAAACCAACAAAGGTCAGGAAAAAGAGCGTAACCAACAGCAGCAGAAGGCGGCGCAAGGTAAAAATGATCATGGTTTTTTCACCTCTTGTTCTTTTTCGCGAGACACGCCGGCGAAGGAGGCGTTGCCGAACGGACTCAACACCAGGCCTTTAATATCATAGCGATAGGCCTGCAGGCGCAGGGACGAGGCCAGCGGCAGCACGGGCAGCTCTTCGGCAAGGATCTTCTGCGCTTCATCATAGGCGTCTATGCGTGACGCCAGCTGTTGGGACGCCAGCGCTTTTTGCAGCACGCCGTCAAATTCGCGGTTGCACCAGTGGGCGTAGTTGGTCTGGGAGTTAATCGCCGCACAGCTCAGCAACGGACGGAAGAAGCTGTCCGGATCATTACTGTCGGTCGCCCAGCCAGTCAGGGTTAAATCATGGTTCATGTCCATCAGGCGCGCCTCCTGGAAACGACCCTCAACCGGCACGATGATCACTTTCACCCCCACCTGCGCCATATCTGCCTGCAACAGCTCGGCGGTCTTCAGCGGGCTTGGGTTCCAGGCCTGAGAGCTGGTCGGTACCCAGAGTTGCAGCGTCAGGTTTTCCACCCCCAGCGCTTTCAGCTGTTCACGCGCTTTTGCCGGGTTGTATTCCGTAATTTTAGCTTCACTGTCATAGGCCCACGAGGCTCGCGGCAAAATAGAGGCGGCGGTTTCTGCCGTACCGTAATAGATCGACTGCATCAGACGCTGGTTGTTGATGGCCAGCGCCAGCGCGTGGCGTACGGCAGGGTTGTTCAGCGGCGGCTTATCGGTATTAAACGCCAGATAGGCGATGTTCATGCCCGGGCGTAACGTCAGGCGCAAACGCGGATCGTCGCGCAAAATGGTGAGCTGGCTGGCAGCAGGCCACGCCAGCACGTCGCACTCCCCGGTCAGCAGTTTTGATAAACGCCCCGTCCCGCCAGAGCCAAGATCGACCACTACCTGTGGCATCAGCGGCGTGCCGCGCCAGAAATGCGCATGGCGCTGCAGGCGGATATATTGTCCGGAGCGATATTCGGCCAGCTGGAACGGACCGGTACCGACTGGCTGACGGTCGATTAACTCCTGACGATCGATTTTGCTCAGGTTCGCGGCGTACTCAGCAGACATAACGGACGCATAGTGGGTGGCCAGGTGCCAGAGGAAAGAGGCATCCGGGCGCTTCAGCGAAAACTCCACCGTGCGGTTATCCAGCTTGCGAACGCTTTTAACGGTATCGGCAAACTGCAGACTGTCGAAGTAGGGGAAGTTACTGCCGTTAACGTTATGCCACGGGTGATTACGGTTAAAGATACGCTGGAACGTAAAGACCACGTCATCCGCGTTCAGTTTGCGCGTTGGGGTAAACCATGGCGTGTGCTGAAATGCGACATCATCGCGCAGGTGGAAACGGTAGGTCGCGCCGTTATCCAGGACTTCCCAGCTTTCGGCAAGCTCTGGCACCAGACGGTAGGTGTAGGGATCCACATCAAGCAGACGGTCATAGAGTTGTGCGGCAAGGGTATCCACAATCAGGCCGCTGCCCGCTTTTTGCGGGTTAAATGTATCAACCTGACCGCTTACGCAATAGACGAAGCCGCTGTCGCGAATATCAGGTTGCGTAGCGGGTTCGGGCGCAGCAAACGCCAGGCTGCTGAACAGACCAAGTGCAAAGAAGGACGATAAAACCAGACGCATAATTTTTAAGGTTTTTAGGTTCGATCTGCAAAGTGTATCGCACTTACGCCTGCTTCGTAAAAATGTCTGCGGGTAAGTGCTGATATTGTCAGCGCATTTGATGCTTTTTGAGCAATGCCCTTAATTGATGGTAGGTCAGACCCAGGAGTTCAGCCGCCCGTTTCTGGTTATATTTCGCCACCTTCAGGCTCTGCTCAAGCAGCTGTTGTTCCTGTTCATGCTGGAACTGCCGCAAATCCAGGGGAAGTGCAGGGGAAGCCCCGGACATGGGCGGGGCGGAAGCTGGCTGCGGGCTACGCTGAAAAGGATCAAGAATAATGTTATCCAGCTCGGTCTCACTGCTGCCGTGGCGATAGACAGAACGCTCCACGACGTTTTTTAACTCACGGATATTTCCCGGCCAGTGGTAAGCGAGGAGTGTCTCCTTTGCATACTCGCTGAACCCCGGAAAAAGCGGCAGGCCGAGCTCGCGACACATCTGAATCGCAAACTGCTCTGCCAGCAGCATGATGTCGCTTCTTCGCTCGCGCAGCGGCGGGAGCTGAACGACGTCAAAGGCCAGCCGGTCGAGCAGGTCGGCACGGAATTTATCCTCTGCCACCATTTGCGGGAGGTTGGCATTGGTCGCGCACACCAGACGCACGTTGACCTGCAACGGCTGGCTACCGCCGACACGCTCCAGCTCGCCATATTCAATCACGCGCAGCAGCTTTTCCTGTACCAGCATGGGCGCGGTGGCCAGTTCATCAAGAAACAGCGTGCCGCCGTCGGCGCGTTCAAAACGACCCGGATGGCGTTTTTGGGCACCGGTAAAAGCACCGGCTTCATGACCGAAAAGCTCCGTGTCGAGCAGATTTTCATTCAACGCCGCGCAGTTAAGCGAAATGAAGGGGCCATCCCAGCGTCCGGATAAATAATGTAGACGGTTAGCAATCAGTTCCTTACCCGTGCCGCGCTCACCGATAATAAGCACTGGCTTGTTGAGCGGCGCGAGACGGGAGACCTGTTCGAGGACTTCCAGAAAACTGTTGGCTTCGCCGAGTAAATTGTCTTTGTATCCAGCCATGATGAAATTAACCACTCCTTAGTGATATTCACCAGGTGAGCATAGTGTGCCGATGCCTGGAAATCAACCACATCAAGTAAAATCAACAAGATAAAAACTTGGCACGGTATTTGTATTAGCTATGTAGCAGGGCATCGCCCGATAACAGAACTATGAGGATCACATTATGGGTATTTTTTCTCGTTTCGCCGACATCGTGAACGCCAATATCAACTCACTGCTTGAGAAAGCGGAAGATCCGCAGAAGCTGGTGCGCCTGATGATTCAGGAAATGGAAGATACGCTGGTTGAAGTGCGTTCTACCTCCGCCCGTGCGCTGGCTGAGAAAAAACAGTTAACGCGCCGCATTGAGCAGGCGACCGCTCAGCTTAACGAATGGCAGGAAAAAGCAGAACTTGCGCTGCGTAAAGATAAAGAAGACCTGGCCCGCGCCGCGCTGATTGAAAAACAGAAGCTGGCAGACATGGTCGCGACGCTCGAGCATGAAGTCACACTGGTCGATGATACCCTTTCGCGTATGAAGAAAGAGATTGGTGAGCTTGAGAATAAACTGAACGAAACGCGTGCGCGTCAGCAGGCGCTGGCATTGCGCCACCAGGCGGCAAGCTCATCCCGCGATGTACGTCGCCAGTTGGATAGCGGTAAGCTGGATGAAGCAATGGCACGTTTTGAGTCGTTTGAACGCCGTATCGACCATATGGAAGCGGAAGCGGAAAGTCACAGCATTGGTAAACAAAAGTCACTGGATCAGCAGTTCGCTGACCTGAAAGCGGACGATGAAATCAGCGAGCAACTTGCTGCGCTGAAAGCCAAAATGAAGCAAGACAACCAATAATAATTTGTGCGGCACCTGAGTGTGCCGCCACGCATCGTAAGACAAGGAGTACACATGAGCGCGCTTTTTCTGGCTATTCCCCTGACCATTTTCGTGCTGTTTGTTCTGCCGATTTGGTTATGGCTGCACTACAGCAACCGTTCTTCACGTGGTGAACTTTCCCAGAGTGAACAACAGCGTCTCGTACAGCTGACCGAACAGGCGAATAAAATGCGCGAACGCATTCAGGCGCTGGAAGATATCCTCGATGCAGAACATCCAAACTGGAGGGACCGTTAATGGCCGGACTGAATCTGAACAAAAAATTGTGGCGCATTCCGCAGCAGGGAATGGTACGCGGCGTCTGTGCGGGACTGGCCCATTATCTTGATGTCCCGGTAAAACTGGTTCGCGTGGTAACGGTGCTGTCGATCTTCTTCGGTCTGGCGTTTATCACCCTGGTGGCGTACATCGTGCTGTCGTTTGTACTCGACCCGATGCCGGAAGGTGAACTGGCCGCAGAAGGCGCACCGACCAGCAACGATCTTCTCAACGCGGTTGACGATCAACTCGCCGCTGGGGAGAAGCGGTTACGTGAGATGGAGCGCTATGTCACGTCTGACACCTTCACGCTGAGAAGCCGTTTTCGTCAGCTTTAAGAGAGAATATACATGAAGCAAAACTGGCAACAGGCCGGTCAGAAGGTAAAACCCGGCCTGAAAATCGCAGGTAAACTGGTCCTGCTGACGGCATTACGTTTCGGCCCGGCAGGTGTGGCGGGTTGGGCGATAAAATCTGTTGCCCGCAAGCCGGTAAGAATGTTGCTGGCTGTGGCGCTCGAACCTCTGCTGCAAAAAGTGGCAAAACGGCTTTCACGCCGCTACTTTCCCCAATAATTCCTGCGTACGTTAGCCTTTCTCGTTTTCGGGGCAGGCTAGCGATACTTCTTCGCTTTCCCTTTCTTTCTTTGCGGCAGCTCACAATACTGCGTTGAGCTGCTTTGCAATTGCGTTTTTCTGCGTCCCGGTCCGTTGACAGATATTTTTCATGGGAGTAGATTGCGTTCCGTGGGACCGCTACCATGGAAAATAAAATGCAGGCTAAAATTAAAGAAATCATTAATCTTGTTTACGGGGAATCATTTTCCGATACCCATTTTTCGGTGTTGCTGGAAAAGATTGATAACGCGATTTCTGTTATTACAGATAAGCGTAAGGTGGGGTGGGATGAAAAAGATGTTGTCCTGATTACGTATGCCGATCAGTTTTCGGCAGAAGGGGAGAAAGCCCTGCCGGTTTTCACACGGTTTTATAATAAGTGGCTCTCTCACTCCTTTTCACATGTTCATCTTTTACCTTTTTACCCGTGGTCTTCTGACGACGGTTTTTCTGTTATTGATTACCACGAAGTTGCACCAGAAACAGGAACGTGGCAGGACATCGCCGAATTAAAACAATCAGCCAGTTTGATGTTTGATTTCGTCTGCAATCACATGTCGGCGCAAAGTCAATGGTTCGCGAATTACCTTAAGCAAATGCCGGGGTATAACGATTTCTTCATTTCTGTTGACCCTGAAACGGATCTGTCGGCCGTCACGCGACCGCGTGCTTTGCCCCTCCTCACGCCGTTTACGCTTCACGATGGCAGCGTACGCCACCTGTGGACCACCTTCAGCAGCGACCAGGTCGATCTCAATTTTGCCTCTCCTCAGGTTCTGATTGCGATGGTAGACGTGCTGCTGCACTACCTGACTGAAGGGGCGCGCTACATTCGTTTGGATGCCGTTGGGTTTATGTGGAAGATACCCGGAACGAGCTGTATCCATCTGGAACAAACCCATCAGCTTATCCAGCTTTTCCGTGCCATTACCGAGGCTGTCGCGCCGGGTACGGTGATAATCACTGAGACCAATGTCCCGCATAAAGACAACGTTGCCTACTTTGGTGACGGCAACAATGAAGCGCAGATGGTGTATCAGTTCTCCTTGCCGCCGCTTGTGCTGCATGCGCTACACCGTCAGGATGTCCGGGCGCTGTGTCAGTGGGCGTCGTCGTTGACGCTTCCTTCCACGAAAACCACCTGGTTTAACTTTTTGGCCTCGCATGACGGGATTGGCCTCAATCCGTTACGCGGAATTTTACCCGAGTCTGAGATCCTCTCGCTGGTAGAGAAACTTCAGGCCGAGGGGGCGCTGGTCAACTGGAAAAACAATCCGGATGGAACGCGAAGCCCGTATGAAATCAATGTCACTTATCTTGATGCGTTAAGCACAAGGGACTGCGATGACAATCACCGTATTGCCCGGTTTATTCTGGCTCATGCTGTACTCCTGAGTTTCCCCGGCGTGCCTGCCGTCTATATTCAAAGTATTCTTGGCTCGCGTAATGATTATGAGGGCGTGGAGCGCCTGGGATATAATCGTGCGATTAACCGCAAAAAATATCTCGCCGGTGAAATCGACAGTGAGCTTGAGAACGAAAATAGCCTGCGGCAGAAAGTCTATTATAGATTGCGTGAATTAATCGCCCTAAGGCGTGCAGAAAAAGCATTCCATCCTGACAGTCAGGCTTGTTTTAGTACGGCAGGCGAGCATGTATTAAAAATAATGCGTATTGCGCAAAGTGGCGAAAAAGTTACCGCGTTATTTAATTTCAGCGATCGCGTTCAAACGCTTGAGTCGAATATTCCATCCGGCAGGGAATTGATCGCCGGGAAAGATATTACTGGTACGACTCTGACCCTTAATCCATGGCAGGTGTTGTGGGTTAAAGAAAACTAAAAAAGGACCTTAAACATGAATATGCCCAAAATTGTGCTGATATCAGCACTGGTTTCGTGCGCCTTGTTGTCAGGCTGTAAGGATGACAAACCCTCTGCTGTCACCATTGAGTTTATGCACTCCTCAGTTGAACAGGAGCGTCAGGCGGTAATTACAAAACTGATTGAAAAATTCGAGAAAGAGAACCCGACGATTACGGTGAAACAGGTACCGGTAGAAGAGGATGCCTACAACACCAAAGTGATTACGTTGGCCCGCACCGGTGCGCTGCCCGAGGTCATTGAGGTCAGCCATGACTACGCAAAAGTCATGGATAAAGAGCAGCTGCTGGACCGGGATGCGATCAACGCCGCCATCAAAGCGGTGGGCGAAAACACCTTCTATGACGGAATCTTACGTGTCGTTCGCACGGAAGACGGCTCAGCCTGGACGGGGGTGCCAATCAGCGCCTGGCTGTCCGGCGTCTGGTATCACAAAGATGTGCTTGCTGCGGCGGGTATTGAGGAACCGCATAACTGGGAACAGTTGCTGAAAGCCAGCCAACGCCTCAACGATCCGGCTAAAAAACGCTATGGCATTGCGCTACCCACGGCGGAAAGCGTGATGACCGAGCAGGCGTTTTCTCAGTTTGCGCTTTCCGGTGGCGCGAACGTTTTTGACGCCAACGGGAAAATCAACATTGATACCCCGGAAATGGTGAACGCGCTGGCGTTCTATAAAGCACTGGCCGCGACCACCATGCCGGGCTCGAACGATGTCATGGAGATTAAAGATGCCTTTATGAATGGTTCGGCGCCGATGGCGGTGTATTCCACCTATATCCTGCCGGCGGTCTATAAAGACGGCAACCCAGCCAACCTGGGCTTTGTCGTTCCGACTGAAACGTCTTCAGCGGTCTACGGCATGGTCACATCGCTGACGATCACCTCCGGTCAAACAGAAGATGAAACCCAGGCTGCACAGAAGTTTGTCACCTGGATGGAGCAGGCACAGAACGCGTCTGACTGGGTGATGATGTCCCCGGGGGCCGCGCTACCGGTGAACAAACTGGTTGTCGGCACGGACTCCTGGAAAGACAACGAGGTCATTAAAGCGTTTGGTCAACTTCCTTATGAGCTTATCGCCCAGTTCCCGAATGTGCAGGTATTTGGCGCCGTGGGCGACAAAAACTTTACCCGCATGGGTGATGTAACGGGGTCCGGCATCATCAGTTCCATGGTGCATAACGTCACAGTAGGTCAACAGGATCTCACTGCAACGTTAAGCAACAGCCAAAAGCGACTGACTGACCTGATTTCACAACGATAGGAGCGCTCTGCGGAAGGAAATTATGAAGACGTTGTTTTCTGGTCGTTCAGATATGCCTTTCGCCATGCTGCTGTTGGCCCCCAGCCTGATTTTGCTGGGGGGCCTGGTGGCCTGGCCGATGATTTCCAATATTGAAATCAGCTTTTTACGTTTGCCGCTTAACCCGCACATTAGCGCCGTGTTTGTCGGGCTGGATAACTATGTTCGTATCCTCAGCGATGGCGCATTCTGGCACTCCCTGTGGATGACGTTCTGGTACACCGCCCTGGTGGTGATGGGCAGCACGGCTCTGGGGCTGGCCGTTGCCCTCTTTTTTAACCGGGAATTTCGCCTGCGGAAAACGGCGCGTTCACTGGTGATTTTGTCCTACGTCACACCATCCATCTCGCTGGTGTTTGCATGGAAATACATGTTCAACAACGGCTACGGCATTGTGAACTATCTGGGTGTCGATCTGTTGCACCTGTATGACCAGGCGCCGCTGTGGTTCGACAACCCGGGCAGCAGTTTTGTACTGGTGGTGCTGTTCGCCATCTGGCGTTACTTCCCCTACGCGTTTATCTCGTTCCTCGCGATAATGCAGACCATTGATAAATCGCTGTACGAAGCCGCGGAAATGGATGGGGCAAATGCCTGGCAGCGTTTTCGTATCGTCACACTGCCCGCCATTATGCCGGTGCTGGCCACGGTGATTACACTGCGAACCATCTGGATGTTCTATATGTTCGCTGATGTTTATCTCCTGACCACCAAGGTCGATATTTTGGGCGTCTATCTCTACAAGACCGCATTTGCCTTCAATGACCTCGGGAAAGCCGCTGCCATCTCCGTGGTGCTGTTCGTGATCATCTTCGCCGTCATTCTGCTGACCAGAAAAAGGGTAAACCTCAATGGCAACAAATAAACGCGTACTGGGCCGTCTCGGTTTTTATCTGGGGCTGGCGGTGTTTCTGATCATCACGCTGTTCCCGTTCTTTGTGATGTTAATGACCTCGCTTAAGAGCGCGAAAGAGGCGATATCGCTCCATCCGACCATCCTGCCGCAGGCGTGGACGCTGCAGCATTACATCGACATCTTTAATCCGCTGATTTTCCCGTTTGTGGATTACTTCAGAAACAGCATGGTGGTCTCGCTGACCTCGTCGGTAATTGCCGTTTTTCTCGGCACGCTGGGGGCTTACGCGTTATCCAAACTGCGTTTTAAAGGACGCACGACAATCAATGCGAGTTTTTACACCGTCTATATGTTCTCGGGGATTTTGCTGGTGGTGCCGCTGTTCAAAATCATCACCGCGCTGGGGATCTATGACACGGAGCTGGCGCTGATTATCACCATGGTGACCCAGACGCTGCCGACAGCCGTCTTTATGCTGCGCAGCTATTTCGACACCATTCCGGATGAAATAGAAGAAGCCGCGATGATGGACGGGCTTAACCGCCTGCAAATTATCTTCCGCATTACCGTTCCGCTGGCGATTTCCGGCCTCGTGTCGGTGTTCGTCTACTGCTTCATGGTGGCATGGAACGACTACCTGTTTGCATCCATTTTCCTGTCCAGCGCCAGCAATTTCACCTTGCCGGTTGGGCTGAACACGCTCTTTAGCACGCCAGATTATATCTGGGGTCGGATGATGGCGGCATCGCTGGTGACAGCGCTTCCGGTGGTCATCATGTACGCACTGTCTGAACGTTTTATCAAAAGTGGTTTGACCGCCGGTGGCGTTAAGGGCTGAGGCGGCCAGTTTTAACTAGGAGTCAGTCATGAAAAAGTTAGTTGCGACAGCGCCTCGTGTAGCGGCGCTGGTGGAATATGAAGATCGTCCTGTTGCCGTCCATGAAGTGAAAATTCGTGCGCGCTTCGGTGCGCCAAAACACGGCACCGAAGTGGTAGATTTCCGGGCGGCAAGTCCCTTCATTGATGAGGAGTTTAACGCGGAGTGGCAGATGTTTACCCCGCGTGAAGAGGGCGCGGCACGGGGCATTGAGTTTGGTAAGTTCCAGCTGGGCAACATGATTGTTGGCGACATTATCGAATGCGGCGATGACGTGACGGAGTACCAGACGGGTGACCGTGTCTGTTGCTATGGGCCGCTGCAGGAGACGGTCATCGTGAATGCCGTTAATAACTACAAGCTGCGCAAAATGCCGCAAGGGTCTTCCTGGAAAAATGCCGTCTGTTACGACCCTGCGCAGTTCGCCATGAGCGGCGTGCGTGATGCTAACGTGCGGGTAGGGGATTTTGTCGTTGTGGTCGGACTGGGTGCCATTGGGCAGATTGCGATTCAGCTGGCGAAAAAAGCCGGTGCATCCATCGTGATCGGTGTCGATCCTATCGAACATCGCTGCGAAATTGCCCGCCGTCACGGGGCCGATTACTGCCTCAATCCGTTTGGCACCGATGTCGGTCTGGAGATTAAAAAACTGACCGGAAAGCAGGGCGCTGACGTGATTATCGAAACCAGCGGTTTTGCCGATGCATTGCAGTCTGCGCTGCGCGGGCTCGCCTACGGTGGAACGATCGCCTACGTGGCTTTCGCGAAACCGTTCGCAGAAGGGTTCAATCTGGGGCGTGAAGCCCACTTCAATAACGCGAAAATCGTTTTCTCGCGCGCCTGCAGCGAACCCAACCCGGATTACCCGCGCTGGAGCCGAAAGCGTATTGAAGAGACCTGCTGGGAACTGCTGATGAACGGTTATATGAACTGCGAAGATCTGATTGACCCGGTTGTCACCTTTACCACCAGCGCTGAGAGCTACATGAAGTATGTCGATCAGCATCCGGAACTGAGCATCAAGATGGGCGTCACTTTTTAAGCTAAGGAGAGCATCAATGAAAATCGCAACGCAAAACCAGGCCTTTTTCCCGACTTCTATTCTGGAGAAATTCCAGTACATCAAAGCGATGGGTTTTGATGGCTATGAAATTGACGGCAAACTGCTGGTGGACAATCTCGATGAAGTGAAAGCCGCAATCACCGCCACGGGCCTGCCGGTGACCACCGCCTGCGGGGGATATGACGGCTGGATTGGTGACTTCATTGAAGAACGTCGTCTGAACGGATTAAAACAGATCGAACGCATCCTGGAAGCGCTGGCTGAAGTGGGTGGAAAAGGGATTATTGTGCCCGCCGCCTGGGGAATGTTTACCTTCCGTTTGCCGCCGATGACCTCTCCACGTAGCCTGGCAGGTGACTGCGAAGCGGTGAGTGCTTCGCTGCGTTATCTGGATGAGGTGGCGGCGCGTACCGGGACCACCGTTTACCTTGAGCCGCTCAACCGCTACCAGGATCACATGATCAACACGCTCTCGGATGCGCGTCGCTATATCGAAGAGAACGCGCTCAGGCATGTGCAGATCATCGGCGACTTTTACCACATGAATATCGAAGAAGATTCGCTAACAGAGGCGCTGCATCGCAACCGGGATCTGCTGGGTCATGTGCATATCGCCGATAACCATCGCTATCAGCCTGGCAGCGGGACGCTGGATTTTGCCACGTTGTTCGGGCAGCTTCGTGCGGACAACTATCAAGGCTACGTGGTGTATGAGTGCCGTGTCCGCGCCGTCGATCCGGCCCAGGCTTACCAGGATTCACTCACGTATCTGCGTGAATGCTAAGGATGACGAGCGTGATGAGTGCTTCAACACCTTCGCTTCTGCGCGTCGCCATTATTGGCGCCGGGCAGGTCGCGGACAAAGTGCATGCCTCGTATTACGCCACTCGCAGTGATGTTCAAATGGTCGCTGTCATGGACAGCGGCCTTGAACAGGCACAGGCGTTTGCGGAACGTCATGCAATTCCTTCGGTCTGGCAGAATGCATCTGAAATGCTGCAGGCGGTAAAACCTGATGTGGTCAGCGTCTGCTCCCCAAACCGGTTCCATTTTGAACATGTCATGGCGGCACTGGAGGCCGGATGTCATGTGATGTGCGAAAAACCGCCTGCCATGACGCCGCAACAGGCTGACCAGATGCGCATGGCGGCCCGTAAAGCGGGAAAAGTACTGGCGTATGATTTTCACCATCGGTATGCGCTCGACACGCAGCTGCTTCGTGACGCTGTCACAAATGGGGCGTTAGGTGAGATCTACTTTACGTCGGCGCAGGCGCTGCGTCGTTGCGGCGTGCCGGGCTGGGGCGTCTTTACGAACAAATCGCTACAGGGTGGCGGACCGCTGATCGATATCGGTATTCATATGCTGGATGCCGCGATGTATGTGCTGGGTTTCCCGGCGGTAAAAAGGGTGACCGCCCACAGCTTCCAGAAGCTGGGGAACCGTAAAAACAGTGGACAGTTTGGCGAGTGGGATCCCGCCCGGTTTACCGTTGAAGATGCTTTGTTTGGCACAATTGAATTCTGCAATGGCGGCGTTCTGCGCCTGGATACGTCGTTTGCGTTGAATATCCGCGAGCAGTCGATCATGAATGTTTCATTCTGTGGGGAAAAGGCGGGGGCCACGCTCTTCCCGGCACACATTTACCACGATGAGGCGGGCGTTTTACAGACCCTCATGCAGCGTGATGAGGCAGACGACCAGCGTCACCTGCGCAGCATGGAGGCGTTTGTACGCCATGTGCTGGGAGAGCCGGTTATGATCGCAGATGCGGAACAGGGGCTGGTTATCCAGCAACTTGTTGCCGCGCTTTATGAATCGGCGGATACAGGGGAAAGCGTGACGTTATGCTGAATGTGTCTGTTTTAACCGAACCGGGCTTCTCTCCCCACAGTCTGAATAAATACGCCTCCATCATGGCTTGCGGCAATGGCTACATGGGCATTCGCGCGGCACACGAAGAGGATTACACCCAGCAAACCAGGGGCATGTATCTCGCCGGGCTTTATCATCGCGCAGGTCGCAATGAGACCACGGAGTTAATCAACCTGCCGGATATTACCGGTATTGAGGTTGAACTGGATGGTGTGAATTTTACCCTGCTTTCCGGGGCGCTTCTTGAGTGGCAGCGCGAGCTGGCGTTTGCCAATGGTGAACTGCGTCGCAGCGTGCTCTGGCGCTCGCCCGACGGGAAACGCTATCGCCTGGAGAGCCGTCGTTTCGTTTCTCTCGCTCAGCTGCCGTTAGTGGCAATGCAACTCGCCATCACTCCCCTTGATGGACCCTCGCAGGTGGTGTTAAAAACCGGAATCGATGCGACGCAAACCAACACCGGCAGGCAGCATCTGGATGAGATTTCAGTCCGGGTATTCGACCAGAACTGTATGCAGGGCGTGTATGAAACGCAGGACCGGGTTTCTGATGTCGTTATATCCGCGTTCTGCCGGCTTTCAGCGGGTAGCGAAAGCTGCTTTACCGCTAAAAATCGTCGCATCAGTGCGCATTACGCCCTGAACGTTTCGCAGGGTGACACTGTCACGCTTGAAAAGATCGTCTGGGTCGCCCACCGCAGTGACAAAGCCCTTTCGCAGGCGTCGTTTGCGCGTAACGCACTGGCCGAACTCAAGGTGTGCGCAGCGCGAGGCTACGCATCGTTGCTGGAGAGCTCTGCCTGCGCCTGGGAAGACGTCTGGCGAGATGCGCGGGTAGCGGTAACGTCTGCGGAAACGCAGGATCAGCTCGCGCTGGATTATACCGTCTGGCATCTGACCGCTATGACGCCTGCCGACAATGAGCGCTGCAGTATCGCCGCGAAAGGATTGACCGGCGAAGGGTATAAAGGCCACGTGTTCTGGGATACCGAAATTTTCCTGCTGCCTTTCCATCTCTTTACGCGTCCGCAGGTCGCCCGCAGTCTGCTGCGTTATCGCTGGCTCAACCTGGCCGGGGCTCGTGAAAAAGCGCGTCGCAACGGCTGGCCTGGCGCACTTTTCCCCTGGGAGAGTGCCGCGAGCGGTCAGGAGGAAACGCCGGAATATGCGGCAATCAACATCCGCACGGGCACGCGCCAGAAAGTGGCCTCTGCGCTGGCAGAACATCACATTGTGGCGGACATTGCCTGGGCTGTCGTGGCCTACTGGCAGGCGACACATGATGACGCTTTTATGCGTAACGAAGGGCTGACGCTACTGATAGAGACGGCAACGTTCTGGATGGGGCGGGCGACGGAAGTCAATGGTCGCCTGGAAATCCACGATGTGATCGGGCCGGATGAGTACACGGAGCACGTCAATAACAATGCCTACACCAACTATCTGGCCTGGCACAATGTCGCCTGTGCGCGCCAGTTTATGGCGATGTTCAATCGTGAAGATGCCGGCTTCATGGAGAATGCCAGCCGGTTTATGTCCCGTTTGTGGTTACCGCAAGCCAACGCAGAAGGGGTCCTTCCTCAGGATGACACCTTCATGGCGAAACCGGCTATCGATCTGAGCCGCTATAAGGCGAAAGCGGGTAAACAGACCATTCTGCTCGATTACTCCCGCGCGGAAGTGAACGAGATGCAGATCCTTAAACAGGCCGATGTAGTGATGCTCAACTACCTGCTGCCGGAACGGTTTACCCCGCAGCAGTGTGCTGCCAACCTGGCGTACTACGAGCCGCGTACCATACACGACTCTTCGCTGAGCAAAGCGATCCATGGAATTGTTGCTGCCCGGTGTGGCGATACGGAAAGGGCCTACGCCTTCTGGCGCGAGGGTGTCGCCATCGATCTGGGCGACGATCCGCACAGCTGCGATGACGGGATTCATGCTGCCGCCACCGGGGCTATCTGGTCCGGCGTTATTCAGGGATTTGCTGGCATGCAGATCGTCCAGGGGGAATTGCATCTTGCCCCGAAGCTGCCTGCCCACTGGCGAAAACTGGCTTTCCCGCTGCGATGGAGAAACGCGCGCATGCACTTCACGTTTGAAAATGATGTTTTAACGATTGAAACCACTGCACCGGTGACCTTAACGCTGTGGGGTAAAACCCTGTACATAACGGATCGGCAGGTCTGTTCTTTCAGGGATTTTTTTACATCTACTTATGGGACCGCTACCACAGGAGAAAGTCATGAAGCCTGAGGCCGTTGTCTTCGATCTTGATGGTGTGATCACCGATACCGCACATCTGCATTTTCTGGCCTGGCGTGCCGTGGCGCAGGAAATTGGCATCTCGCTCGACGTGGCGTTCAACGACAAGCTGAAAGGGATAAGCCGTATGGAATCGCTGCAGCGGATCCTGCGCCATGGCGGAAAAGAGGGGGAGTTTAACGACCAGCAGCGGCAGGCGCTCGCGGATAAAAAGAACGCGCGCTACGTTGGGTCTCTGGCGTCGTTGACGCAGGATTCTCTGCTTCCGGGCATCCGCGAGGTGCTGGCGGAAATTCGTGCGGCGAACGTCAAAATCGGGCTGGCTTCTGTGTCCCTTAACGCCCCCGGTATTTTGCAGGCGCTGGGCATTGAGAGGGCTTTTGATTTCTGCGCCGATGCCTCGCGCATTGCCCGCTCAAAACCGGACCCGGAGATCTTTCTTGCGGCCTGCGCCGGGCTGAACGTGCGCCCCGAGCAGGCTATTGGAATCGAAGATGCTGCAGCCGGCGTTGAGGCAATCAACGCGGCGGGAATGCTCTCGGTCGGGATTGGGCCTGGCCTGAACCATGCGGGATTACAACTTCATTCAACGCAGGAACTGACCTGGAAATGCCTGACGGATTTCTGGGCATGCCGAACGGTAATGATAAGGAATTAAAAATGGCTCAACTGTCTCTGAAACATATTCAGAAAATCTACGATAACCAGGTCCATGTGGTTAAGGATTTTAACCTCGAAATTGAGGACAAGGAGTTTATCGTCTTTGTGGGTCCCTCGGGGTGCGGTAAATCGACGACGCTTCGCATGATTGCCGGGCTGGAGGAGATCTCAGCCGGTGAGCTGGTGATTGACGGTGTCTGCATGAACGATGTGCCCGCCAAGTCCCGCGACATTGCGATGGTTTTCCAGAACTATGCGCTTTATCCGCATATGACGGTTTACGACAACATGGCGTTTGGCCTGAAGATGCAAAAAATTGCCCCCTCGGTCATTGAAGAGCGCGTGAACTGGGCGGCACAAATCCTGGGGTTGCGTGATTACCTCACGCGTAAACCTGGCGCATTGTCGGGTGGCCAACGTCAGCGCGTGGCGTTAGGACGGGCGATTGTGCGCGAAGCCGGCGTCTTTCTGATGGATGAACCGCTTTCTAACCTCGACGCCAAGCTGCGTGTGCAAATGCGCGCTGAAATCAGCAAGCTGCACCAGAAGCTCAACACCACAATGATTTACGTGACTCACGATCAGACGGAAGCGATGACGATGGCGACCCGCATTGTGATCCTCAAGGATGGCGTTATTCAGCAGGTGGGGGCACCTAAGCAGGTCTACAACGAACCGGCGAATATGTTTGTGGCGGGCTTCATCGGATCACCGGCAATGAATTTTATTCGGGGCGCGATAGACGATCGCTATTTCGTGACGGAAACGCTGCGTCTGGAGATACCTGAAGACACGCTGGCGGCGGTGAATGCCGCCGGATATCAGCGTAAAGCCGTGGTCTTTGGGATCCGGCCGGAAGATATTCTGACGCTGCAAAACCGTGGGGATGATATTGCGGCAAAAGTCAGCGTGGCCGAACTGACCGGGGCTGAGTTCATGCTCTATGCCACCGTGGGCGGGCATGAGCTGGTCGTTCGTGCAGGAGCGGTAAATGATTATGCGGCGGGGGATAATATCGGCATCCAGTTCGATATGAATAAATGTCATTTCTTCGACGCTGATACTGAAGTGGCTATTAGATAAGAAAGGCGTTCGCCGGAAATGCAAATTTCCGGTTTTTTTGGAGTTAATTATAAAGGGAACATTTAAATGAGTACTCTACTAAGAAGTGCTGCGCTCGTTCTGTGCGCAGGGGTTAGCTGCGCGCACGCAACGGAATCAGCAAAACATTGGGAATTTAATATCGGTGCCATGTATGAAATTGAAAACGTCGAAGGTCAGGGCGACGATAAAGATGGATTATATGAACCCTCTGTGTGGTTTAATGCCACATGGGATGCCTGGACCCTTTCGCTGGCAATGTATCAGGAAGGACCGGTTGATTACAGCAGCATGACCCGTGGGACCTATTTTGACCGTCCGGAATTTGAATTACGCTATCGCTTTATTGGCACCGATGATTTTACACTCGGGTTGACCGGCGGTTTCCGTAATTACGGTTATCACTTTAAAGATGAACACGGTGCCAAAGACGGTAGCGCAAATATGCAGCGCTACAAAATTCAGCCGGACTGGGATATTAAATTGTCCGACGACTGGCGTTTTGGTGGCTGGTTTGCCATGTATCAGTTTGCAAATGACCTGGAAAAAACCGGTTATGCCGACAGCCGTGTAGAAACGGAAACGGGTTTTACCTGGACCATTAATGAAACCTTCTCTGCAAAAGTGAACTATTATCTTGAGCGCGGTTTCAATATGGACAGTTCACGTAATAACGGCGAATTTTCAACGCAGGAAATTCGCGCGTATCTGCCTGTTTCATTAGGCCAGACGACGCTCACGCCATATACCCGTCTGGGGCTGGATCGCTGGTCGAACTGGGACTGGCAGGACGATCCCGATCGTGAAGGACACGATTTCAACCGACTGGGTCTTCTGTACGCGTATGACTTCAACAATGGATTATCCATGACGCTGGAATACGCCTACGAATGGGAAAACCATGACGAAGGCGACAGCGACCGTTTCCACTACGCGGGTGTTGGCGTTAATTACGCGTTCTGACAGACCGGATGCCAGGGGCTTTCAGCCCCTGGTTTTAACGAAGAGAGGGCGCTAACGTAAAATGGGTATCGACAAGCACTTTTTGTGGCGCAGGCTGACCGGCGATACGCCTGAAAAGAAGATTGCAGCTCTCTTCACCCAGCTTGCGGGTTGGGATATCAAAGCCCCCGGGTGCTGGCGTTAAAATGAGAGAGAGCATCGGGTCACTGTATCCTGCAATCACAACCTGCTCAGGAATCCTCAGATCCAGAGTATCCGCCGCGCGATAAAGGCTGAGTAACTTCATGCTGTCGGTGGCAAATACCGCATCAGGTGGCGTGGCCGAGGAGAGCAATTCTGTGGCCGCGGCAAGCGCGCTTTCATGGGTATATCCGCCGTCGATGATCCACGCCGGGTTAATGGTGATGCCGTGTTTTTCCAGGCTGGATTTATAACCGGCAAGACGATCAATCGAAACATGATAATTGAGCGGCGCATGCAGACAGGCAATGTTACGTCGGCCATTTTTAATAAAGGTTTCTGTTAGCGTGGCGCTGTCGTGAAAATTATCCGTGTCGACCGAGTAAATATTCTGAAAATCACCTTCGACTTTCCCGATGACGACCACCGGTACGCCATAAGCATCCAGCGTTGTGAAAAAGGATTCATTTGCCGGTGAGCTCAGCATGATGATCCCTTTAATCATTTTTTGTTTTATTTTACTTTCGCATTTCAACAGATCGTCTTCACTGCTTTTCGAGGTTTGCAAAATAACGTCAAAACCTTCCTCTTCAGCTTTGGCTGTAATGGCATGCAGAACATCAGAGAAAAAAGGGTTGCCGGCGGTGGTTTTCGTCGAGCGTGTCGAAATAACCATAATGGCGTCGAAGCCAGAAGAGGTCAGGGCGCGGGCGAGTTTATTGGGTTGATAATTTAATTCGTCAATCGCCTTCAACACTTTTTCACGCGCTTCAGGAGAAATATTCGTTTGTTTATTCAGAACGCGGGAGACGGTTGATTTCGAAACGCCGGCAACCCGTGCGATATCATAGATGGTGGGTGACATACACCTTACTCACTCCTGACTAACAGCAATGTCGTTCATCTTACTGGAGAGAAAACGGCAATAGCAATAAATAAGAATTGATAATCAACGATCTGCCCCCATTTATTGTATTCTGAAGCAATGTATTTGAGGCTTCCGGGCAATGAAGGACGGCGATGAAGCGACTTAAGAACGAACTCAATTCACTGGTGAACCGTGGCGTTGACCGTCATCTGCGTCTGGCGGTGACGGGGCTGAGCCGCAGCGGCAAGACGGCGTTTATCACCGCGATGGTGAACCAGCTGCTTAACCTGCACAGTGGGGCGCGGCTGCCGCTGCTGAGCGCCGTGCGGGAAGAGCGCCTGCTGGGGGTTAAACGTGTGCCTCAGCGCGATTTTGGCATTCCCCGTTTTACCTATGATGAAGGGCTGGCTCAGCTTTATGGTGAACCGCCCACCTGGCCGACGCCGACGCGCGGGGTGAGTGAAATTCGCCTTGCGCTGCGTTTTCGCTCTAATGAATCCCTGATGCGCCACTTCAAGGATACCTCCACCCTGTATCTGGAAATTGTGGATTACCCCGGTGAGTGGTTGCTCGATTTACCTATGCTGGCACAGGACTATCTCAGCTGGTCACGGCAGATGACGGGGCTGTTGCAGGGCAACCGCGCCGAGTGGTCGACGAAATGGCGAAAACTGTGCGAAGGCCTGGATCCGCTGGCGCCTGCCGATGAAAACCGGCTGGCGGCGATTGCCGAGGCCTGGACGGAGTATCTGCATCAGTGTAAGCAGGAAGGGCTGCATTTCATCCAGCCGGGCCGTTTTGTTCTGCCGGGAGATTTGGCGGGCGCACCTGCGCTGCAGTTTTTTCCGTGGCCGGACGTGGATGGCATCGGGGAGTCAAAACTGGCCCAGGCGGACAAACACACTAACGCCGGAATGCTGCGCGAGCGTTACAATTACTACTGTGAAAAAGTGGTGAAAGGTTTTTATAAAAACCACTTTTTACGTTTTGACCGCCAGATTGTGCTGGTGGATTGTCTGCAACCGCTGAACAGCGGGCCGCAGGCCTTCAACGATATGCGCCTGGCGCTGACACAGTTAATGCAAAGTTTTCACTACGGGCAGCGCACGCTGTTTCGCCGTCTCTTCTCACCCGTTATCGACAAGCTGCTGTTTGCGGCCACAAAAGCCGATCACGTGACGGTCGATCAGCATGCCAATATGGTGTCGCTGCTGCAGCAACTGGTGCAGGACGCCTGGCAGAATGCCGCGTTTGAAGGGATCAGCATGGATTGCCTTGGACTGGCTTCCGTACAGGCGACACAGAGTGGGTTGATTGACCTTAATGGCGAGAAAATACCGGCATTGCGCGGGAATCGTCTCAGCGACGGCGAACCGCTTACTGTCTATCCGGGCGAAGTGCCCGCACGCCTTCCGGGGCCGGCCTTCTGGCAGAACCAGGGCTTCCAGTTTGAAGCCTTCCGCCCGCAGGCCATGACGGTCGATCAGCCGTTACCGCATATCCGTCTGGATGCGGCGCTGGAGTTTTTGATTGGAGATAAATTGCGATGACGGAACCGTTAAAACCGCGCATTGATTTTACCGGAACGCTTGAGCAAGAGCACCCGGAGGCGTTTAAAACCGCGCAGACGTTTAATGGCCCGCAGGCAGATAATTTTGCCCCGGCGCTGACCGAAGAGCTGCTTGTTGAAGAGGGGCCGGCTGAAGCGGTGGTGGAAGCCGCGCTACGCCCAAAACGCAGCCTGTGGCGAAAGATGGTGACTGCCGGGCTGGCATTGTTTGGCGTTAGCGTGGTTGGGCAAGGCGTCCAGTGGGCGGTCAACGCCTGGCAAACCCAGGACTGGGTCGCGTTGGGCGGCTGCGCTGCCGGTGCTCTGATTGTGGGGGCGGGTGTCGGGTCTGTTGCGACCGAGTGGCGTCGCCTGTGGCGCCTGCGACAGCGCGCCCATGAGCGTGATGAAGCGCGGGATCTGCTCCACAGTCACGGAACCGGCAAAGGCCGCGCGTTTTGTGAAAAGCTGGCCAGTCAGGCGGGTATTGACCAGTCGCACCCGGCGCTTCAGCGCTGGTATGCCGCTATCCATGAAACCCAGAACGATCGTGAAGTGGTGACGCTGTATTCCCACATGGTGCAGCCGGTGCTGGATGCCCAGGCGCGGCGCGAAATCAGCCGCTCTGCTGCGGAATCAACCCTGATGATTGCCGTCAGCCCGCTGGCGCTGGTGGATATGGCGTTTATCGCCTGGCGTAACCTGCGTCTGATTAACCGGATTGCTGCTTTATACGGCATTGAGTTGGGGTACTACAGCCGCCTTCGCTTGTTCCGTCTGGTATTGCTCAACATCGCCTTTGCCGGAGCAAGCGAGCTCGTGCGGGAAGTGGGGATGGACTGGATGTCGCAGGATCTGGCGGCGCGTCTCTCTGCCCGTGCCGCGCAGGGTATTGGTGCCGGTTTGTTGACCGCCCGTCTGGGCATCAAAGCGATGGAAGTGTGCCGTCCACTGCCGTGGATTGATGGCGATAAGCCGCGATTGGGGGATTTCCGACGTGAGTTAATCGGTCAGCTCAAAGAGACGCTCAATAAAAAACCGGTTCAGTAGCCGGTTTGGTCATTAATCGTGCTGGCTGTCAATATTTGTTGACAGCCATCTTCCCGATCACCGTGTTCTGACATATCATTTTAATGTTATTGGCTTAAAACGGTGAATTTCCCATGCGTCTTGAAGTCTTCTGTGAAGACCGTCTCGGTCTGACCCGCGAATTACTCGATCTTCTTGTTTTACGTAGCATTGATTTACGTGGCATTGAGATCGATCCTGTCGGGCGAATTTACCTCAATTTTGCCGAAATTGAATTTAATACGTTCAGTAGCCTGATGGCAGAAATACGCCGTATCGCTGGCGTTACGGATGTACGCACCATTCCCTGGATGCCGTCGGAGCGTGAGCATCTGGCATTGAGCGCATTGCTTGAAGCCATGCCAGAGCCTTTCCTCTCCCTGGATTTAAAAAGTAAGGTTGAGCGTGTTAACCATGCCAGCTGTCAGCTGTTCGCGCAGAGTCAGGAAAAACTCAGCAACCACAATGCAGCACAGTTGATTCCCGGCTTTAACTTCCAGCGCTGGCTGGACAGCAACCCGCAGAACACCCACAGCGAGCATGTGGTTATCCACGGACAGAATTTCTTAATGGAGATAACGCCGGTCTATCTGAAAGGCGAGGCCGACACGCGCGTTCTGACCGGCGCCGTGATCATGCTGCGTTCCACCGTGCGCATGGGCCGTCAGCTGCAAAATATCTCCAGCCAGGATGTGGGGGCATTCAGCCAGATTATTGCCGTCAGCCCGAAAATGCGGCATGTGGTGGACCAGGCGCGCAAACTCGCGAGTCTGACCGCGCCACTGCTGATTACCGGCGATACCGGTACCGGGAAGGACCTGCTGGCGCACGCTGTGCACCTGGCCAGCCCGCGAGCGGCAAAACCGTATCTGGCCCTGAACTGCGCCTCGATTCCGGAAGATGCCGTCGAAAGCGAATTATTTGGTCACGCGCCGGAAGGTAAAAAAGGGTTCTTCGAGCAGGCTAACGGCGGTTCCGTGCTGCTGGACGAGATTGGTGAAATGTCGCCACGCATGCAGGCCAAGCTGCTGCGCTTCCTCAATGATGGCACGTTCCGCCGTGTAGGCGAGGATCACGAAGTTCATGTGGATGTGCGTGTGATTTGTGCGACGCAGAAAAACCTGGTCGAACTGGTGCAAAAAGGGGTATTCCGCGAGGATCTCTACTACCGCCTGAATGTCCTGACCCTGAATATCCCACCGCTGCGCGATTGCCCGCAGGATATCATGCCGCTGACCGAACTCTTTGTGGCGCGCTTTGCCGACGAGCAGGGAGTACCGCGTCCGAAGCTTTCAGCCGATCTCGGCACGGTGCTCATGCGCTACGGCTGGCCGGGCAACATTCGCCAACTCAAGAACGCCGTTTACCGCGCACTGACGCAGCTGGAAGGTTATGAACTGCGGCCGCAGGATATTCTGTTACCGGATTACGATGCCGGGACGGTGTCAGTAGGTGAAGAGGCGATGGAAGGTTCGCTGGATGACATTACCAGCCGTTTTGAGCGCTCCGTGCTGACGCAACTGTACCGTAGCTATCCAAGCACCCGTAAGCTGGCAAAACGCCTTGGCGTTTCACACACGGCGATTGCCAATAAGTTGCGAGAGTATGGTTTGAATCAGAAGAAGGGTGACGAATAACGGTAAAAAGCCTCTGTAAAGAGGCTTTTTTTTACTCATTCTTTTGCGATAGGGGTGCTATTAATGTCGACCTTTGTCTCTCCCTGAATCGATGCAATTCGGTTCTCCACGTCTTTCACCTGTTGCGGGTTATGGAGCAGGGTATAGGTCAGATCAAACTGTGTGCTGGCTCCCGGTTGCAGTTGCTTAACGCGTTTTTGTTCGCGCTCAATGGTGACCGGGTAGGCGTAGCTGGTACCCGGCTCAATACCGGTGACATAACCTTGCTTCAGGGTGTCGGTGTTTTTCCATAAGGTCAGCACCGGCAACTGGCGGGTATCAAACTGAATGGACGCCCCTTTATCACCGGCTTTATTCACCACGGCCGCGAGGGTTTTGTGGTTGTTATCCGCAAGCGGTTTGAGGTTAAACACCATCTCATCAAAGCCTTTCGTTGGCCCGGCATAGGTCTGCCAGTCGTTGACACCGGCTTTCGCGTAGTCATTGAATGGACTGACGCTCGCAACCGGGGCAAGGAAGCGCGCGCCTTCTTCGAGGATCGGGGTACCAAAGTTGCTGTGGTAGATGATTTGATAATCATGCGGGTAATCGGCATGGTTTGTCAGAACATCATGCAAACTGAACTGGTTGGTTCCTGGGACGTAACGCAGTTCGGTCATGGTCTGCAAATCTGCTTTTTTGAACGTGCTCTCTTTGATCAAACCGCGAATTCGAATTTCATGGGGGGCTGCGTCAGCCACCTCCACTTCAACCTGCGATACAGGCGTATTGCCCGTCTTGCCGTGAAGCGTATAGATTTGGCCGTCAGCCGTGACCGGGTGGCCCGTCCACTCATAGCCACAGCGCACCATCATCTCGTTGAAACCTTCCAGCCAGCCAAGCCCGTTGCGACTTTCCAGATTAATATATGCCGGGTTCACGACCTCTTTTACCGGGGAATCCCAGCCCATTCTGGTGCCGAAGCCTTCCACATGGAGCAGGTTCATGCCGCGAGAGGGGCTTAAGGTAATGGTCAGGCCACTTTTACTGCTGATAACAAGGATTTTGCTGCCTTCCTGTTTCCCACCGTGCAACACTTTTTGTTCAATGCTGAACGCCTGATCTTTTACCTTCAGCTCATCGCTCGTTATTTTCCAGTTTCCTTTCTCCACGCCGCTTTCAGCGCTTGTCAGCACCCAGGTTTTCGCCGCAGCATGACCCGAAATCAAAGCCGCAAGGAGCGTAATAGCCAGTTTAATTTTCATATCCTTTCCTTTTTGCTGAAACGATTATTTGCTTTCGTCAGCAAATCTAATGTTTTGACCTGAAGGGAAATGTGATGTGCTTCACTGGGGAAGAAAATATGAATATTTAAGGTCTAATATGAGAATAAGATCGCAATTAAGTTAACTTCAATACAATTAATTGCACAGTAAATGTGAACGGTGAAGGGTTTAGCTTTAACGATTCAGCTTAAAGGGAATAAAAAACCCCGCCAGTGCGAGGTTTGTCATGTGTCGTCTTCCAGAGCCTGCAAAGAGAAATAAACCCTGTTATTTCATTAGATTGCTAAGCTATATAGAATGCTAAGCATTCATTATGCTTTCAACACGTCCAGCGCGGCAGTGTAATCCGGCTCGGTGGTGATTTCGTTAACCAGTTCGCTGAACACGACGTTGTCATTTTCATCGATAACCAGTACAGCGCGCGCTGCCAGGCCTTTCAGTGGGCCTTCCGCGATGCTCACGCCGTAGTTTTCCAGGAAATCCGGGCTGCGCAGGGTGGAGAGGGTAATGACGTTGCTCAGGCCTTCAGCACCGCAGAAACGGGACTGGGCGAACGGCAGATCGGCAGAAATACACAGCACAACGGTGTTGTCCATTTCCGTCGCCAGCTGGTTGAATTTGCGCACGGATGCAGCACAGACGCCGGTGTCGATGCTTGGGAAAATGTTCAGGACTTTGCGTTTGCCAGCAAACTGAGACAGTGTGACGTCAGACAGATCTTTAGCCACCAGAGTAAAAGCCTGTGCTTTGCTGCCAGCCTGTGGAATGGAACCTGCAACAGTAACCGGGTTGCCCTGGAAATGAACGAGTTGTGACATAGATATCTTCCTGTTTACATATAGTTAACGTCGGGGCTAGTGTATGCCATCAGCGGATAACACGGCAAACCAATTTTTTCGCCTTTCCGGGCCGCAAGGAGTCAGTGATGAGAAGCGTTAAGGTCTATGAAGAAGCCTGGCCATTGCATACCCCGTTTGTGATCTCCCGCGGCAGTCGAAGCGAAGCCAGTGTGGTTGTGGTGGAGATAGAAGAAGACGGCATTAAGGGCGTCGGCGAATGCACGCCGTACCCGCGCTATGGCGAAAGTCTGGCGTCGGTAATGGCACTTATCATGACGCTCGTTCCCGATCTGGAAAAAGGGCTCACCCGCGAGGCGTTACAGCAGCGTATACCCGCCGGCGCGGCACGTAATGCGATTGACTGCGCACTCTGGAGCCTGGAGGCTGCCAAACAGCAAACCTCGCTGACGACGCTGCTAGGCGTCACGTTGCCGACATCGGTTGTCACGGCGCAAACGGTGGTGATTGGCGAGCCTGAACACATGGCCGCCAGCGCAAAAGCACTCTTTGATGCGGGGGCGACGCTGTTAAAGGTGAAGCTTGACGATCGTCTGATCAGCGAGCGTATGGTCGCTATCCGCTCGGCAGTTCCGACAGCCACGTTAATTGTGGATGCGAATGAGTCATGGCATCCCGAAGGCCTTGCCGCACGATGTCAGCTGCTGGCCGACCTGGGCGTGGCCATGCTGGAACAGCCTCTGCCGGCACAGGATGATGCGGCGCTGAAGAATTTTATCCACCCGCTGCCCATCTGCGCGGATGAAAGCTGCCATACGTGCGATAGCCTGGTTGGACTGCAGGGCCTTTACGAGATGGTCAATATCAAACTCGACAAGACCGGTGGGCTGACAGAGGCGCTGGCGCTGGCAGAACAGGCGCAAGCTCAGGGGTTTTCAATCATGCTGGGATGTATGCTGTGTACATCCCGGGCGATCAACGCGGCGCTGCCGCTGGTAAATCATGTCAGTTTTGCCGATCTTGATGGCCCGACATGGCTGGCGGTTGACGTTTCACCGGCACTCACGTTTACCAGCGGCGTCCTTCATTTTTGAGGTTGCCAGCGCAGAAGCTCCACCATGGCTTTTAAATATTTTTCGCTGGCTTCATCTGACGATATCGGCGGGAATTCCGCGGTGATGCAAGGTAATCCCAGGTCGGCACACCAGCTGCCGAATGAGCCAGGGGTTTCATAGCCCACGCTGGAGACAAGCGGCAGGGCGAAAGCATTCGCCAGCCATTCGCCCAGCTCGGTGTGCCGCGGATCTTCGATGCAGGCCAGCGGATCGTGAAAGGTGACAACCCAGGCCGGGTGGATCTTATGGATTAACTGGCACAGCGCCTGTGTTTCCGGCTCCGAGCCCGGCGTGTCGCCGGTCAGTAAGACAACGTCACGCTCTTCGGCGGAGCTGTTCCAGCGATAAACCGTTTCACCGGCGCGCCAGTTTGCTGCAGGGAAATTACGGTTTAAATCGATGCCCCGCGCATTGGCGCGTAACCCAAGCTGACACCCATCCGGGTTGACGGCCAGAATCACGTGATGACGTCGTAAGCTGGGCGTCAACGTGCGCAGCGCGCACGAGAGCGTGACGACAGACGAGTTCTCGTCGCCGTGCGTGCCGGCAATGATCAAGCCGCTGTTGCGATCGGCATCGGGGGCCGGAAACCAAATCAGCGATGCGCCTAAAAATGAACGGCCATACTGCTCTGCACCTGGCGGGAAGGCGCCGCGTTCCGCTCTGGGTCGGGTGATTGCCATAGGAAATCCTGATAAAGAAGTCTCTACTGGCAGTGTTGTGCAAAACTCGCGGTTAATCAAATAGTTTCCGTATGGCGGGAAAATTGCCGGATATCAACTTTCCGGAGGAAGGTATTTGCAATTCTCATTGTCGAAACAAATAATTACGCATCTGCTTATTACCTGAATTCATAAAAGGGGATCTTATGAAGCATCCTGTTTCGCGTCTCTGTACTGCACTGTTGCTGTGCGGACTCTCTTCACTCTCGTACGCCGCTGATGTGCCACAGGGCACGGTACTGGCGCAAAAACAGGAGCTGGTCAGACACATTAAAGATGAGCCGGCTTCCCTTGATCCGGCAAAAGCCGTGGGATTACCCGAGATACAGGTCATTCGCGACCTTTTTGAAGGGCTGATTAATCAGAATGAGAAAGGTGAACTGACCCCAGGCGTGGCGACGCGCTGGCAGAGTAACGATAACCGTATCTGGACTTTCTCCTTACGTGATAACGCGAAATGGTCTGACGGTTCTCCAGTTACCGCTCAGGATTTTGTCTACAGCTGGCAGCGTCTGGTTGATCCGAAAACCACGTCTCCGTTTGCCTGGTTTGCGGCGCTGGCGGGTATCCATAACGCACAGGCGATAATTGATGGTAAAGCCGCGCCAGATACGCTGGGCGTGACGGCCGTAGATGCAAAAACCTTACGTGTGCAGCTGGATAAACCGCTGCCGTGGTTTAGCAATCTGACGGCAAACTTTGCCTTCTATCCGGTGCAAAAGGCCAATGTGGAGAGCGGCAAAGAGTGGACGCGTCCGGGGGCTCTGGTCGGAAATGGCGCCTACGTTCTGAAAGATCGCGTGGTGAATGAAAAACTGGTTGTGGTGCCGAATACACACTACTGGGATAACGCCAAAACCGTCCTGCAAAAAGTGACGTTCATACCGATTAACCAGGAATCCTCGGCCACTAAACGCTATTTGGCGGATGATATTGATATCACCGAATCGTTCCCGAAAAACATGTATCAGAAGCTGCTCAAGGACATTCCGGGACAGGTGTATACACCGCCTCAGCTGGGCACCTATTACTATGCGTTTAATACGCAAAAAGGACCCACGGCCGATGCCCGTGTACGTCTCGCCCTGAGCATGACCATCGATCGCCGCATCATGGCGGACAAAGTGTTAGGAACCGGTGAGAAGCCCGCCTGGCATTTCACGCCAGACGTGACGGCAGGGTTTACGCCAGAAACCTCGCCGTTTGAGCAAATGTCACAGCAGGAACTTAATGCCCAGGCGAAAACGCTGCTTCAGGCCGCGGGCTATGGCCCTCAGCGCCCGCTGAAGCTGAACCTGTTGTACAACACGTCAGAAAACCATCAGAAAATCGCGATTGCGGTGGCCTCGATGTGGAAGAAAAACCTCGGCGTTGACGTCAAACTGCAGAACCAGGAGTGGAAAACCTACATCGATAGCCGTAATACCGGTAATTTCGATGTGATCCGCGCGTCATGGGTCGGGGATTACAATGAGCCATCGACCTTCCTGTCGTTATTGACCTCAACCCACAGCGGCAATATCTCGCGTTTCAACGATCCGGCGTACGATAAGATTATCCATCAGGCGACGCTCGAAAACACGGCGAAAGCGCGTAACGCAGACTACAACATGGCGGAGAAAATCCTCACGGAAAAAGCGCCAATCGCACCTATTTACCAGTACACCAACGGCCGCCTGATCAAACCATGGGTGAAAGGTTACCCCATTAATAACCCGGAAGACGTGGCTTATAGCCGGACGATGTATATTGAGAAACACTGACGAGCCGGGAACCGCCGGTCTTCGTTGTGAACGTTAAATTAAGAGCTGGCGCATTTGCGCCAGTTTTTCTTTATTGAACGAGGGATGTTTGTTCCGTGAGTCAAAGGGGAGGTAAATGATGACGGATGAAAAGAAAGAGAAAGCGTCTTTCCCGGCAGGGTTAGGGATTATGGATAAAATCTGGGAATGGCAATGGATTATCCGCTTCATCTATATTGTCCTTTTCGCCGATCTGGCGCTGCTGGTATACAGCGGGCAAGGAATGTTGACCTGGCCTGTTCAGACACTTAACTGGACCAAACATCTGGGTTTTTTCTGCGTGGCGCTCGCCGCCTTAGGTTTGATTGCCACCACCGTGATGCCTTTTATAGCCAATATCGTCAGGCTATTACTCAATGAGCTCATCTACAGCAGTATCTTCCCGGATTTCTTGCGCGCGCAGAGTGATTATCAGAAGAGGTCGGGTGAAGTTCCTTCAGGCGAAGTACTTGATTTAGCGTTGAAGGAAAACAACCAGTTCCTGCTGAATTATTATGAAAAACATAATGCAAACTGGCGCACGAAATTTCATGAACGATTTAAAGTCGGGGATTTACTCTTTGGGATCCTGTTTTTCATGATGCTTGATGACCATCCGCAGTGGTTTAGCGACGCGCAGCATTCGCTGGTCATCGATCTGTTCAGCCACGGCGGTGAAAGCGGAACCGTTCTCTTTTATACCGTACTTATACTCATCTTTAGTACGCTGATGAGTCTCTGGTTCGGTAAATGGGACTGGGGGAACATCTACTATCCGCCACTGTATCGTGAAAAAGAGGAAGCCCGCAGAAAAGCGCGTGAGCGGGAAGCGCAGTGGGAGCGGCAGGATCGCTAAATCGCCGGGCGACACATTATTCCCCGCGGATTGCTCCCGCCAGGCGCTACTGACGGGAGCAGTGCACTGTTATTCTAGCAATGCACTGAATTTCGCCAGCCATTGCGGATGCGCAGGCCAGGCGGGGGCAGTGACCAGATTACCGTCTACGTGCGCCTGATCAATACCGATATTGGCATAGTGCCCGCCGCCGAGGCGGACTTCAGGCGCACAGGCGGGATAGGCGCTACAGGTTCGTCCTTTTAATATGCCGGCAGCAGCGAGCAGTTGCGGTCCGTGGCAAACCGCAGCAATCGGTTTGCGCGCGGCGTCGAAGGCCTGCACCAGTTTCAGCACGTCATCATTTAGCCGGAGATATTCAGGGGCTCGTCCACCCGGGATTAGCAGCGCGTCATAATCCTGCTCTTTTACGGCGGAAAAATCGGCATTGAGGATAAAACGGTGGCCCGGCTTCTCACTGTAGGTCTGGGCACCGTCGAAATCATGGATCGCCGTCATGATGTAGTCGCCACGGGATTTGTCCGGGCAGACGGCGTCCACCTGATGGCCAATCATCTGTAAAGCCTGAAAGGGCACCATTGTTTCATAATCTTCAGCGTAATCGCCGACCAACATCAGGATTTTCTTGCTCATCATTTCTCACCTTTAGGTTTAACGATGTATAAGATATAGCCTGGCACAGCTGAATTGCCGGAAATAAAAAAAGCCCGTCAGAGAACGGGCGAAATAAGCAAATGATTTAATGATTCGTTATCAACTTGTTGGAGGATAACGTTGCGTATTTTACGCACCTCTTACCGGTGCTGATACCTGACAAATTCGGTAGGTGAAACAAGGAATTAAACATGCGTCATAGCGCATCGAAGGTGGGGTAGATACTGTTCTCAAGGTATTCCACCAGAAACCAGATCTCACCGCTGAAAATAAACCAGAAGCCGAATATAATAACGAATAAAATAATTATGGTGAGTATTATTTCTGTTTTTCCCATTGCACATCTACCCACCTGTGGTCCATTTATTCGAGAGGGGCATTGTAACGGGGCTTACGGAGATACACCAGTTTCATGCCGCCAGGACTTTATTGCGCCCATCACTTTTGGCGCGATAAAGCGCATCGTCCACACGTTTAAACAGCTCATCCATACTCTCGCCCGGATTATGTCGCGCCACGCCAATGCTGACGGTGAAGCGAGGTAAACCCGGGATCGTGATGCGGGCGACCGCATCGCGCACAGTTTCGGCGATTTGCAGGGCGGTGTCGAGCGGGGTGCGCGGCAGCAGGATGACGAACTCCTCACCGCCCCAGCGGAAGACCAGGTCCTCTTTGCGGCTACAGGCTTCCAGCGTGCGCGAGAGCGAGATCAGTACCTCATCACCTTTCAGGTGGCCGAAGAGGTCGTTGATATTTTTGAAGTGATCGGTATCCACCAGCAGCAGGCTAAATTGCTGCTGCGCGGGAAGATGATGGGTATTGGCCTGGTCGGTGATGATATAGAACTGACGCCGGTTGAGCAGGCCCGTCATGGAATCACGCAGCGCCGCGTGTTCCAGCTCCTGCTCCAGCCTTTTTTGCTCGGTGATATCGTGGATAATGCACAACATCAATTTGTCACCGTAAATTTCAATCGGCCCGGCATAGGTCTGAACATGGCGGGTGGAGCCATCGGCCAGACGGTGGATAAAGTTGAGGGGCTTATGGCCGCCCGGCAACGCGGCAATTTCCGTCATTACGGGGATCACATCCCGCCCCAGGGTATTGATTTCCCAGGTATGTTTCCTGCACATTTCATCATGCGCATAACCGTAAAAAGTCAGCGCCGCCAGATTGGCATCCACAATCTGGCCATCCCGGGACGGATCGATAAGCAGCATTGGCGCGCTGTTGGTCAGGAAAAAGCGCGCGTAAAATCCCTGTTTTTTGCGCTGGTAGGTCGCGGAGCGGCTGGCCTTAAGCCCGGAGAGAACCTGCTGCGTCAGCCCTTCAAAAACAATAACATTCCCCTGGGGCACGAAATGGGCAAGCGAGAGACGGCAGCTCAGCGCGGTTTCATGTCCATCGCGCGAGATGGTCCAGATTTCGACGATCTCCTGCTCACTCTTCAGTTCAGGCACATACATCGACAGCACGTGATGCGCATTGGCGGAATAGGTACCTTTGCGTAGGTCATCCAGGGTTTTATCGCCCATGATCTGAGCGGCGGCCACATTTGCAAAAATGATCTGTTCTGAAGCAGGTGAAATGAGCCACACGGGGGTTTTAATTAAATTCAGCGCATCAAAACAATTTTGCGACATAGCGTATTCCTGTACATCGGCACCATGTGCCTGAGGATCATGACAGAATTAACGGGAGTGGACTCCTTTGAAACATACTCTACTTAACCCGGTCAGGCATGATTTTTTTGTGAAATATATGCGGGTTCCGCATGAATTTTACCAATGGGTATAATTTGTTTGTCTGAGTTTTTTTGCAGCAGCAGCCAGGGAACCTGTTCGGCAGGTAAAGGACGGGAGAAAAGGAACCCCTGCAGGTAATCACAGCCGAGGTCCGTCAGCACCACCTGTTGTTCTTGCGTCTCGATCCCTTCTGCAACCACATTCATTTCCATGGTCCTGGCGATATTAATAATGGTTTCCACCAGCTTGCGGCTTTTTTCATTTACCAGCATCGAGTGCACAAAGCTCTTGTCGATTTTTAGTTCTTTAGCGGGCAGAACGCTCAACATCAGCAGGTTGGAATAGCCGGTGCCAAAATCATCAATCGAGACGGTAATCCCGGCTTGATTGAACGCATTGAGTAATTCAATACTGCGGTCGAGATTTTTCAGTGCGGTACTTTCCGTCACCTCAAGGATAAGCCGGGAGGGCGACAGATTATATTTATGCAACATCGACGAAATGATGTGGAAGATATCCGGCTGTTCGAACTGGACGGGGGAGAGGTTAAAGGACAATGTCCACTGGCTGAAACCTTGTTCTGTCCAGAAATGAAGCTGACGGCATGCCGCTTCAATCGCCCAGTTCCCCACCGGGATGATCAGCCCCGTTTGTTCCAGCGACGGTAAAAACAGATTAGGCAGCAACACCCCTTGCTCAGGGTGCCGCCAGCGCAGAAGGGCTTCAAAACCGTGAATAGTGGAGTCTTTTGCATGCCAGGTCGGCTGATACCACAGTTCAAACTGATCGCGTTCCAGCGCCTGAGTTAACTCCTGCAGGAAGCCGGGGTTGGCCGGAATGGCCGTTGACATCTCGTTCCGGTAGACGGCCCAGCCGTTTCGTCCATCCTCTTTGACGCGATTCAGGGCCGCATCGGCTTTTAGCTTCAGCTCATGCAGCGTCTCGCCATCCTGCGGGTAGAGGCTGACCCCCGCGCTGATTGTTGTGCTCAGCGTGTGCCCACAAAGTGAAAACGGGCGGCGCATATCCTCCAGCAATGTTGTGAGCAGCGCGTTGATTTTATCGTCGTCACACTCGGGAACCAGCAGGATAAAGGCGTCGCCGCCAAGCCTGGCGAGGGTCATCTCGCGGGTAAGGCGGGCGGTAATGCGCTGCGCGAGAGAGATTAACAACTCATCCCCGGTGTTGTGGCCCCAGGTATCGTTGATGCGTTTGAAATGATCGACGTTGAGGAAAATCACGGCGAATGGCTTCTTGCTGAGCAATGCGCTGCGCAGGCAATCCTGCATCCGAATGTCCATCTGGTGGCGATTAGCGAGACCGGTGAGCGCATCAAAGCGCGCCTGCAGTTCAAGCTGACGATTAAGCTGGCGTAGGTTGTCGGTCAGTCGGTTCGTCCGCCGGTGTGAATCGATAAGCGAAATCATTAACATACCGCCGAGCAGGCACAGTGTGGTGACAGAAACCCAGACCGATAACCCCAGCTCGCTGATACCGCCGGGCAGGGTATGCGTCATTTCCTGAAAATGGGCGGCACGCATGCCGGTGTAGTGCATCGCGCAGATGGCGACACCCAACACGCAGGCCGCGAGAATACGATTGATAAACACCCCTTTGCGCATATCCCGCAGGCGAAATGCCAGCCACAGCGCCGCGCCGGAGGCCATAACGGCAATCAACACGGACACGGCAACAATGCGTCGATCCCAGAGAATATGGCTGTCCAGCATCAGTGCGGCCATACCGATAAAGTGCATACAGACCACGCCAGCGCTCAGGAGCACCGTGGCAACGATCAATCGAAAAGGGGAAAGGGTTTTACCCGTTACGGCAATATTGATGGCGACCGTGGATGCAACCACCGCCACGCCCAGTGAGGCGAGGGTTAACCAGAGGTTATAGCTCATTATCATCGGCATTTGCATCGACAGCATGCCGATGAAGTGCATTGACCAGATCCCGATCCCAAGCGTGACGCCTCCGGCGATACGCCAGAACATCGCCGTTTTACGGCTGGAAAGCGGGATTTTTCCGGCGCTGTCCAGGGCCACAAATGAGGCGATAAAGGCCACCAGATACGAGAGGGCTATTAACACAGGGTCCCACGATATATTGAGCATTATGCAATCCCACGCCAAAGAGGGTTACCGATTTCGCCTGCCGGGCACGTCTTTAACTGGCAACGTACATGCGCATTGAAATAATATGAGTTATGTATCGTGCAAAACGACCGGTCATATTAAAACGTTAAGGCTGGCGGTGAATATAAAATATATTCTTTCCGGCACCTATTAAGCATTGCTAAACAAAGGCGAATAATTGCAGCAAAGCTCCTTAAATATGAGCGCGGCCATATTGTCTCATCGCAGGCGATGGTATCGCTTAAAGTGGCAGGAAACCAGTATCACAGGATGCTGCATATAACATTTTCACTAATACCCTGTTTTTATCTGACTTAAGTTAAATATCAGGTGGCTAACGGCGAAAGGTGAAACCAGCGTTGTTCATCAGGACAAACAACAACACGAATGCTATAAATCTTAATGCCGACCTAAATATAAAATCGTGGATATAATCATGCTAAGAAATATTAGTGTCAGAACCTTCATTGCCGGGTTCCTTTTATGTCTTTTCCTGGTTGATGCAGGTGTCGTTGTTCTATTTTCCAGCAAATCCTCTCTCTTTATTTCACTCAATATCATTAATTTCGTTGCGCTATTTTTGCTCTGGGGCTACATGACAAAGTATCTTGTGACGCCGATCAATACGGTGAAAAAAAGTATTGAAGAAGTGACTGCAGGCAATCTTGGCGTGACTATCCCTGAATTTGGCAATAACTGTGCAGGGCGTTTAATCCCCGGGATTAACAGCCTCTCCAGCAACATCGCGACCCTGGTACGCGAGATCAGGGCCTCGTCGCAAACCGCCATGACCTTGTCCGATCAACTCTCCGCGCGTAGCGCGCAGCTTTCGGTGAAAACAGAGCAGCAGTCTGCATCGCTGGTGCAAACGGCTGCCAGCATGGAGCAGATGGCAGCAAGTACCCGAAATAATGCCGATAACACCCGACTGGCCAGCGAGCAGGCAAACAGGGCGACACTGCAGGCGCGCAAAGGTGGCGAGTTGATGGGGCAGGTGGCCACCAATATGCAATCCATTACCGAATGTGCACAGCAAATGACGGAGATTATCTCGATGATCGACGGCATTGCCTTCCAGACGAATATCCTGGCGCTAAACGCGGCCGTTGAGGCGGCCAGAGCCGGTGACCACGGCAAAGGGTTTTCGGTGGTGGCAGAAGAGGTGCGAAACCTGGCCCACCGCAGCGCGGACGCCGCCAAAAACATCAAAACGCTGATTGAAGTGACCAGCAATAACGTTACTCAGGGCGTGACCGTTGTGTCCGAAGCTGAAAAGAATATGCAAGAAATTGTGACCGGCTCCGGCAATGTCAGCCAGTTGATGGATGACATTTTCACCTCGACGTCAGAGCAGGAGAAAGGCATTTCCCAGATTACGCTGGCTTTGTCTGAGCTGGAACGGGTCACGCAAAGTAACGTTACGATGGCAGAAGAACTCAACGGATCCTCTGATGTACTGCGTAATCAGGTAAGTGAACTGCAGGCGCGGACGCGTAACTTCCGGCTCGAAAAGGGGTATCAGGTTGAATCCACGCCTTCGCATGCTGCCCCGCTGTCATTCCACTCGCGTCCCGGTCACTCCCTCTGATGCGCGAAAAGAGCCTGGTCACCGGGCTCTTTTATCCCGACTTCTCGCCGCTGAATTATCCTCCCGTGCGGTCTGAAAAGGCGCCTGGCGGAATACGGTTATTTCCTGAGCGAATTCAGCGCGATGCGAAACATAGTTGTTGCTTAACCCCTGATGAAAGCTAGACTGACAACGAAAGAGCTGAAAAGGGGGAGGCGCGGTGGAGAGTATAAAAGGATCAGAACTAAACGTTCCTGATGCAGTTTTTGCCTGGGTGCTGGATGGTCGTGGCGGTGCCCGACCGCTGGAAGACAACGATGTCATTGATAATGAGCATCCCTGCTGGCTACACCTTAACTATACCCATCCGGACAGTGCCGACTGGCTGGCCTCGACGCCGCTCCTGCCGAACAACGTGCGTGATGCGCTGGCGGGTGAAAGCCTGCGGCCACGCGTGAGCAGAATGGGGGACGGCACGCTCATCACTTTGCGTTGCATTAACGGCAGCACCGATGAACGTCCTGATCAGCTGGTCGCGATGCGTGTTTATATGGACGATGGTCTGATTGTCTCCACCCGTCAGCGTAAAGTTCTGGCGCTGGATGACATTGTGAACGATCTGAAAGAGGGCACCGGGCCGACCGATTGCGGAAGCTGGCTGGTGGACGTCTGCGACGCGCTGACTGACCATGCGAGTGAGTTTATCGAAGAGCTGCACGATAAAATCATCGACCTCGAAGATAACCTGCTCGATCAGCAGATCCCGCCGCGCGGTTTTCTGGCGCTCCTGCGTAAGCAGTTAATTGTCATGCGCCGTTATATGACGCCACAGCGGGACGTATACGCGCGTCTGTCCAGCGAAAGGCTCAACTGGATGAATGACGATCAGCGACGCCGAATGCAGGATATTGCCGACAGGCTGGGGCGCGGACTTGATGAAATCGATTCCTGTATTGCCCGCACGGGCGTCATGGCGGATGAAATCGCGCAGGTGATGCAGGAGTCGCTGGCAAGAAGAACCTATACGATGTCGCTGATGGCAATGGTCTTTCTGCCGAGCACATTCCTGACGGGATTGTTTGGCGTGAACCTGGGCGGAATTCCCGGCGGAGCGGCCCATTATGGCTTTACCGCATTTTGCGTCATGTTAGTTGTTTTGATCGGTGGTGTTGCATGGTGGTTGCATCGTAGTAAATGGCTGTAAATTTACGCTTTTTTCAGCTTTTACGGAGATCAAAACGCTCTTTTAATTGAGCGAAGTCAATAAACATTGGCCTCGTAAGGTGCAATATTACTCCCGCAGGTGAATGCAACGTCAAGCGATGGGCGTTGCGCTCCATATTGTCTTACTTCCTTTTTTGAATTACTGCATAGCACAATTGATTCGTACGACGCCGACTTAACTAGTCGGCTTTTTTTTGCCTCCTGTTCCCCAGCGTCTACCCTAAAAGGGACGTCAGTAAAACCTGGAGGGAATGATGAGCATCTTACTCGCTCTGCAACTGCAGTATTCACGTCAGTCCGATCCGATCCCCACCGATCCGACGCCGATGCCCGATCCTGTTCCGCGACCGCAACCCATGCCTGACCCGCCGCCCGATGAAGAACCGATTAAATTGTCGCATCGAACCCCGAGATCTGCGAGGATACGCGCCATCTGACCGCAAAGATGACCACGAGAGACTATTGTGACCGCTTTTTCAACCCTGAATGTACTGCCCGCCGCCCAACTCGATAACCTCAACGAGTTGGGATACCTCACCATGACGCCTGTTCAGGCGGCCGCATTGCCCGCCATTCTTGAGGGGCGTGATGTACGCGTTCAGGCTAAAACAGGGAGCGGAAAAACGGCGGCTTTCGGTCTGGGTCTGCTACAGCATATTGATGCTGCGCTGTTTCAGACGCAGTCTCTGGTGCTGTGCCCAACCCGCGAACTGGCGGACCAGGTCGCGGGCGAGCTGCGTCGTCTGGCGCGATTCCTGCCTAACACCAAGATTTTAACCCTCTGTGGCGGACAACCGTTTGGCGCACAGCGTGATTCGCTTCAGCATCCTCCACACATCATTGTGGCGACGCCTGGCCGACTGCTCGACCACCTGCAAAAAGGTACGGTCTCGCTGGATGCATTACACACGCTGGTCATGGATGAGGCAGACCGGATGCTGGATATGGGCTTCAGCGATGCTATCGATGAAGTGATCCGTTTCGCGCCTGCAGACCGTCAGACGCTATTATTTTCGGCGACCTGGCCTGAAGCGATCGCCGCAATCAGTGGCCGCGTGCAGAAAAATCCGCTCACCATCGAAATTGACAGTGTTGATGCGCTGCCTGCTATCGAGCAGCAGTTTTATGAAACGTCCCAGCACGGAAAAATCGCGCTCCTGCAGAAGGTGCTCAGTCAGCATCAGCCCGCTTCCTGCGTGGTGTTCTGTAACACCAAAAAAGATTGTCAGGCGGTCTGTGACGCCCTGAACGCCGCAGGGCAGAGCGCGTTATCGTTGCATGGCGATCTGGAACAGCGCGATCGCGATCAGACGCTGGTCCGTTTCGCCAACGGCAGTGCCCGCGTGCTGGTTGCCACCGACGTGGCGGCGCGCGGTCTGGATATTAAATCGCTTGAGCTGGTCGTGAACTACGAGCTGGCATGGGATCCTGAAGTACACGTTCACCGTATCGGCCGTACTGCGCGTGCCGGAAACAGCGGTCTGGCCATCAGCTTCTGCGCACCGGAAGAGGCGCAGCGCGCCAATATTCTGTCTGAAATGCTGCAGATTAAGCTTAACTGGGTGAATGCACCGGGCAACGTCAGTCTCGTTCCGCTGGAAGCAGAAATGGCAACGCTGTGTATTGATGGCGGTAAAAAAGCCAAGATGCGTCCGGGTGATGTGCTCGGTGCGCTGACCGGAGACGTGGGGCTGGATGGGGCTGATATCGGCAAGATTGCGGTACATCCTGCACATGTTTATGTTGCTGTTCGCCAGTCGGTTGCCCATAAGGCCTGGAAACAGCTGCAGAACGGGAAAATCAAGGGTAAAACCTGTCGCGTTCGTCTGCTGAAATAAGATTTAAACGCGTCTCAGACGGTGGTCTGAGACGCGTTTGCGTTATTTCACTATTTCACTTCCACGACATTCAGGCGCAGTTCTTCAAACTGATTGTCATCTTCTTCTGGCTGCCAGCCAGCAGGTTTCACGGGGATCTCTTCCCGGTCAAACGCCAGATCGCCGCCATTCACCACTTCCGACTCATGGTTGATACCTTTGAAATCGAAAAGCTCAACGTCCGCGAGGTGAGAAGGCACTACGTTCTGCATCGCGCTGAACATGGTTTCGATACGGCCCGGGTAGCGTTTGTCCCAGTCACGCAGCATGTCACCAATCACCTGACGCTGCAGGTTCGGCTGAGAGCCGCACAGGTTACATGGAATGATCGGGAACCCTTTGGCCTGAGAGAACCGCTCGATATCTTTCTCGCGGCAGTAGGCAAGCGGGCGGATCACAATGTGTTTGCCATCATCGCTCATCAGTTTTGGCGGCATGCCTTTCATCTTGCCGCCGTAGAACATGTTCAGGAACAGCGTCTGCAGGATATCGTCGCGGTGATGGCCGAGTGCGATTTTGGTTGCACCCAGTTCTGTCGCGGTACGGTACAGGATGCCGCGGCGAAGACGAGAGCAGAGTGAGCAGGTGGTTTTGCCTTCCGGGATCTTCTCTTTCACAATCCCGTAGGTATTTTCTTCTACGATTTTGTACTCAACGCCCTGTTTTTCCAGGTATTCCGGCAGAATGTGCTCCGGGAAACCAGGCTGTTTTTGATCGAGGTTAACCGCCACCAGGGAAAACTTCACCGGCGCGCTTTGCTGAAGATTACGCAGGATCTCCAGCATGGTGTAACTGTCTTTACCACCTGACAGGCAGACCATAATGCGGTCGCCTTCTTCAATCATATTGAAGTCTGCAATGGCTTCACCAACGTTACGGCGCAGACGCTTTTGCAGTTTGTTCAGGTTGTATTGCTCTTTCTTATTAATATCTTGATTTTGTTGCATTTAATCTGTACTCAAATTTCAAATGGGGCACCAGTGGGGCAAACGGTTTAGAGGGGCAGCTTCTTTCCGCATTGCCCTCTCTTTGCTGTTCATCTCTTCACTCTATGAAGCTTAGATTTCAAACACCCTCTGCGCATTTTAGTGCCCCATCTGACTGGCAATAAAAGACGGGTCAGCGCCTGCGGTTAACCACCAGCATGCGAAAGTGTGCCGTGTATGGTACGGATTGTTGCGCCGAATGCCAGCACGTTTTACAGGATTTTGAATTGTGGACGGCAGCAACCTTGCTTTGTGATATCGCGTATAATGCGGCTTCGACATACTCTGAACATTCCAGTGGCTTATGCTATGACCCTCAATCGCTTTTGTTATTTGCTTCTGTTGATCGCCGCAATCGGAAGTCTATTCACCTCGTATCCGTTTATCCTGTGGCTCCTGCTTATCAACGTACTGACGTTAGCGACGTATGGCGCCGACAAAATGGCGGCGCGAAGGGCCATGCGCAGAGTGCCGGAAGCCACACTGCTGGTATTTGGCCTTATCGGCGGATGGCCCGGGGCGATTATAGGTCAGCAACTGTTTCGCCATAAAACGCAAAAGCAGCCCTTCAAAACCTACTTCATTGTCAGTGTCATCGTCAGTATTTCAGCGATGGTGGCGGTGTACCAACTCTTTCCTGTTTTAACGTACTGAGCGTGTACAAACGGAATGCAATAACGCGCTGACCACGGTAGATAACTAAAAACGACTGCCAATAGTAGTAGGAATATTCTTAAGGTGTTGCTGTTTTTTGCACGATCTGAATAATGTGTGCAACGACACGGATGACAACATCTCATGAAAATTCAAACTATTACACTGGCAATGCTGGTGGTCGTTTCTGCGCCTTCGAGGTCAGCTTTTCAGGAGCGGGAATATAATACCTGGTATATAAAAAATGCTGTTCTTTACGATATGACCCAGACTTCAGACGGTTTCCCGGTCATGTTGAGCATCTCTCAGCCTGAGCGGAAATCAGCAAATTTGCTGGTCTCCTATATCACCGAAGGGCGCTGTGGCGGGACCCGACAAGAACTTAACGTGAATGGCAAAGTGCTTCCGGCCACGTATTATTGTGTTCAGGTCGGGCAGAACCGGATAGAGCATTTTTCGGTGAAAGATGCACAGAGCGTTAACGGCATGGTTAACCATCTGAAATCGGATTTTACCTTACTTCTTCAAAACGACATCAAGGTCTGGGCCGCGAACATTAATGCGCCCAAATACGGCCTCGCGCCGCGATTCTGACACGTACACCTCGACCTCATCGCCTGTTAGCGGAGGGGTTACGCCCTGTATCACAGAATAAATAGCATCCGTGACAACGCCACGTTTTACCACAATCCTGCTACGCTTTTTGTGTTGTACAAGGGAGCACAAACATGAAGAACAAAGATGAACAAACGGGATTAGTGGGACTGGCGATTGGTGCCGCCGTTATCGGTCTTGTTTCAGCACAGCAACCCATCCATCGCGACAGTATTGTGAGTGAACTGGTCAGACTCGGCAGACAGAAAGGCGATGGCGTTGAAGATGAGGTTTTCGTTAAGGCTGCCGAACTCGTGAGAAAGGGGGTGTAACCGATGGCTGATATTCGTCATGCTCAGTGCCATTGTGGCGCGGTGGCGTTTACCGTTGAACTTTCAGACGGATTAAATACCGCCCGGCGCTGCAGCTGCTCTTTTTGCCGGATGAGGGGCGCCGTGGTGGTCTCGGCACCGCTGTCAGGCATTACCGTAACAAAAGGGGCGGATAAGCTCACGGAATATCGTTTTAACACAGGAACAGCCCGCCATTTCTTCTGCTCGGTCTGCGGGATTTATACCTTCCATCAGCGGCGTTCAAATCCCAACGAATACGGCGTGAATGTGGCCTGTTTTGAAAATGTGACCCCCTTTGATTTTGCCGAAGTGGCGGTGATGGACGGCGTTAATCATCCCGCGGATGGCGACAGCGGGGTTTTCGGCTACCTCTCTTTTCGTCAAAAAGAAGCATAACTGCCGCCTGGCCAGATTTTAACAATGCGGCCTATAGTGGGGAGTGGGTATCCGAAACAGGAGAGAAATATGCTGTATGTTGAGAAAGACGATCCGCGTGAGGCGCCTGAGTCAGGTGATAAAAAGCCTCAGCCGGTCAAAAAATAGTCCGTTGATACGTTTCCCGCCACCGGCCCTGCTGGTGGCGTATTGTTTGGGGGAAACCTTAACTGCCATCCAGATGGTTCAACAGCGCGCCGAGATGCCCAACGACACCACCAAAATCAAAAATTAACGCCATCCATATAATCGCCAGAAGGGTAAGTACGGCAACTGATACACGACCAAACAATGCAGTTATCCTTAATGAAGCAAAGTCTATAAGGTGAGTGTACACGGGTTTCTTTAAACTTACCCTTAACGACATCGTCATAAATTTTCCTTTTGAGATGATTCACACATTCACTGAGGCGACAGGCGCGAAGAGAGGGAAATACGATGGGAGAGAAGAGGAGGGCTGGCTTCAGGCGTCGCAACGAAAATAACGAGCCCGCATCACGATGCGGGCTCTTGGGATCAGAACTGGTAAACCAGACCTAATGCAACGACATCATCCGTGCTAATGCCGTTATTTTTGTAGAAACTGTCATCCTCATCCAACAGGTTGATTTTATAATCAACGTAGGTGGACATGTTTTTGTTGAAGTAGTAGGTTGCGCCTACGTCAGCATATTTAACCAGATCCTGATCGCCCTGACCGTTGGCCAGGTCTTTACCTTTAGACTGCAGATAAGAAATTGCCGGGCGCAGGCCGAAGTCGAACTGATATTGCGCGGTCACTTCCACGTTTTGCGTTTTATTGGCCACGGCATCCGTATTATCGCCATAAGGGGTCATATTGCGGGTTTCAGAATACATTGCCGCCAGATAAATATTGTTGGCGTCATATTTCAGGCCTGCAGTCCAGGCATCCGCTTTATCACCACCGGCAGTGGTATTCATCACCTGCTCGTTGGTACGGTCAGAAGAGGTATAGGCAGCACCCGCGCTGATACCCATGCCAAAGTCATAGGTGGTGGAGATACCGAAGCCGTCACCGTTCTCATGGCGCGTGTCGCGACCATTGTTGGTGCCTTCCTGGTTGTTGCTGGCATCTTCGTTCTTACCCTGATACTGCAGGGCAAAGTTCAGACCCTGTACCAGACCATAGAAGTCAGTGTTACGGTAGGTTGCGACCCCGTTGGCACGGCCAGTCATAAAGTTGTCTGCATTGGTGTAAGAGTCACCACCGAATTCAGGCAACATATCGGTCCAGCCTTCCACGTCGTACAGAACGCCGTAGTTACGACCGTAATCGAAGGAGCCATAGTCACCGACTTTAATACCGGCGAAGGCCAGACGCGTCCATGACTGGTTATCAGACCCTTCAGTGTTATTGGCCTGGATGTTGTATTCCCACTGGGCGTAACCGGTCATCATGTTGTTGATCTGGGTTTCACCCTTGAAGCCCAGACGCATGTAAGTTTGATCGCCATCTTTAGAGGCATCGTCGGAGAAGTAATGCAGACCATCTACTTTTCCGTACAGATCTAATTTGTTGCCGTCTTTATTATAAATTTCTGCAGCATGCGCAGCGCCAGCCATTAACAGCGCTGGAATCATCAGGGCCAGTACTTTTCTTTGCATTTTGGAATTCCTTTGCAGTTGTTTTTATTTAATTACGTATTGAACTTTCCGCACGAGAAAGCTGTCTCATGCTAAATCACTCCTGACCAAGAATAATAAAATATAATTGTTACGAGTTAAGTTAATTCTTAACCGGATTATGCGACGGAAATAGTCATTGGTTTTATGAATGATTTAAAGCTAATCATATTAAATAAAAATTATTAATTGCCCCTTAAATCAGATAATCTCAGCGGCGTTATATGCCTTTAAGATTTTTCATCCATAATTTATGTGAATGTCATTTAGTGAATTAACGTGATATTCATTAATTATCTGGACTCGCCCGGTGTGAATACATCGGGCTTTTTTTATGGCAAAAAAATGCCCGGACAAGCCGGGCAGAGGGAGAGTCAGTCGCGGGTGGGTTTTTCCGCTTTTCCGGCCATTTGCGCCAGGAAATCATACCGTTTTTGCAGATCGGCGGCGGCATCTTTCCACAACTGCTCGGCCACCTCTGGTTGTTGCGCGTTGAGGCGACGGAAGCGCTGTTCCTGCATTAACGTTTCGGCCAACGCATCGGAAGGCGGGCGTGAATCCAGCGCCAGAGGCAATTTACCTTCATCGGCGCGGCGCGGGTCGAACCGGTAGAGCGGCCAGAAGCCGGTTGCGGTCAGCTGGCGCATCTGATCGTGGCTGAGTGCCAGGTCGTAGCCATGCTCTTCACACGGGCTGTAGGCAATGATCAGCGACGGACCCGGGTAGGCTTCCGCTTCCTGAATGGCTTTCACCGTCTGGTTCAGCTGCGCGCCCAGCGAGATTTGCGCGACATACACATGGCCGTACATCATCATGCTGACGCCGAGATCTTTACGCGCCTTGCGCTTGCCGTGTTCACCAAACTTAGTTACTGCGCCAAGCGGGGTAGCTTTTGACGCCTGGCCACCGGTGTTGGAATAGCACTGCGTATCCAGAACCAGAATGTTGACGTTTTCGGTAAGGCTTAACACGTGATCCAGCCCGCCAAAGCCGATGTCATACGCCCAGCCGTCACCGCCAATCAGCCAGATTGATTTTTCCACCAGCGCGTCAGCGTCGGTCAACAGCTGCCCGGCACCTTCTACGCCCTGCAGAGCGTTGCGCAGTTCCGCAACCTGCTCACGACGACGTTCTGGCGTTGCATCGGCGTGCAACGCCTCATTCAGCTCCGCCGGGATGTGGCCAGCAAACTGTTCCAGTAACCGCATCACGCGTGCGCGGTGCTGGTCAACGGTCAGACGGAAGCCCAGACCAAACTCGGCGTTATCCTCAAACAACGAGTTCGCCCATGCCGGACCGCGACCATGGGCATCGGTGGTGTACGGCGTGGAAGGCAGATTACCGCCATAGATTGATGAACAGCCCGTGGCGTTAGCGATCAACATTCTGTCGCCGTACAGTTGCGTGAGCAGCTTGATATACGGCGTTTCACCGCAGCCGGAGCAGGCGCCTGAATATTCGAACAGCGGAGTAATGAGCTGCGAGGTACGAATATCAATACGCTCCAGCTTGCTGCGGTCGATCTCCGGCAGGTTCAGGAAGAAGTCATAATTTACCTTCTCTTCTTCGACATGCTCGAGGCGCGACATCATATTGATGGCTTTGATGTCCGGATCCTGACGATCTTTCGCCGGACAGACCTCAACGCACAGATTACATCCGGTGCAATCTTCCGGAGCGACCTGCAGAACATACTTCTGTCCGCGCATATCACGGGATTTCACATCAAGTGAATGCAGGCTGGCCGGGGCGTCTTCCATCGCTTCCGGGGAGACCACTTTGGCACGAATGGCCGAGTGCGGGCAGGCTGCCACGCAGTGGTTACACTGGGTACACAGCTCCTCTTTCCAGATGGGGATTTCTTCGGCGATGTTGCGTTTTTCCCAGCGCGTGGTGCCCATCGGCCAGGTGCCATCCGGTGGCAGCGCGGAGACGGGAAGGGCATCACCCAGCCCGGCCAGCATGGCTGCCGTCACGGTTTTCACGAAATCCGGTGCCGCGTCAGAAACCACCGGTGGACGGTTCGGGCTGGACGCATCAACCGCTTGCAGCGGTACTTCAAATAAAGACTCGCGTGCCAGCGCCAGCGCCTGCCAGTTACGCTCGACCAGCTCCTGACCTTTACTGCTGTAGCTTTTGGCAATCGCCCCCTGCAGTTCCATTAGCGCGCTGTCTCCCGGCAGGATCTGCGTCAGGTGGAAGAAGGCCATTTGCATCACGGTGTTAATTCGCGCGGCAAGGCCACACTCGCGGGCAATTTTTGCAGCGTTAATGACGTAGAAGCGGGCTTTTTTCTGGTTCAGCACCGCCTGCACTTCCTGCGGCAGTCGCGACCAGACTTCATCCACGCTGTACGGCGTATTGAGCAGGAAAATACCGCCCGGTTTCAGGCGCTCTGCCATCTGGTACTTATCGATGAACTGCAGCTGGTGACAGCCCACAAAATCAGCCTGCGAGATAAGGTATGCCGAGCGGATAGGGTGCTCGCTGACGCGCAGATGGGAAACGGTCAGCCCGCCTGCTTTTTTGGAGTCGTAGACAAAATACCCCTGGGCATACCACGACGTGGAGTTCCCGATAATCTTAATGTTGTTCTTGGTCGCGGAGACGCTACCGTCGCTGCCCAGTCCATAAAACAGCGCCTCAAGTTTTGCGGTGGAAGGCAGCGTGTTTTCCGGCAGGGGCAGAGAGAGGTTGGTCACGTCATCATAAATACCGACGGTAAAGCGCGGTTTTGGTTTAGCCTCGCTCAGCTCATTAAACACCGCCAGCACACAGTCCGGGCCAAACTCTTTGGAGGACAACCCATAGCGACCCCCGATCACGCGCGGCAGTGTTTCGCGCTCACCGCAATTAAACGCTTCAGCCAGCGCGGACATGACGTCCAGATACAGAGGTTCTGCGTGGGCGCCAGGCTCTTTAGTGCGATCGAGCACCGCCACGGTGCGCGCGCTTTCCGGCAGGGCGGAGAGCAAATGTCGCGCGGAAAACGGTCGGTAGAGCCGCACTTTGAGCACGCCGATTTTTTCACCACGGGTCAGCAGTTCATCCACCACCTCTTCACAGGTGCCAATGGCTGACCCCATGAGCACAATGACCCGTTCCGCCTGCGGATGGCCGTAGTATTCAAACGGTTTGTATTGCCGTCCGGTTGCCGCGGCAAAATCATCCATCGCCTGCTCAACGTGATCATAAACGGCGTTGTACCACGGGTTTGTTGCTTCCCGGGACTGGAAATAGGTATCCGGGTTGGCCGATGTCCCGCGGATCACCGGGTGTTCCGGGTTCAGCGCACGGGCGCGATGCGCGTCGATCTCCGCCTGCGGCAGAAGATTGAGGAGGGTGTCGTCAGCCAGCGGAACGATTTTATTGATTTCGTGAGAGGTACGAAAACCATCAAAGAAATGAATAAAGGGCACGCGACTCTTCAGCGTCGCCATATGCGAAATTAACGCGAAGTCCTGTGCTTCCTGAACGCTGCTGGCGCACAGCATGGCGCAACCGGTCTGGCGGACGGCCATCACGTCTGAGTGATCGCCAAAGATGGAGAGGGCGTGTGTCGCAACGGTTCGTGCGGCAACGTGAAGCACAAACGGGGTAAGTTGTCCTGCCAGTTTATAGAGCGTCGGGATCATCAACAATAATCCCTGCGACGACGTGAATGACGTCGACAGAGCACCGGTCTGCAGCGCTCCGTGGACGGTCGCGATAGCGCCAGCCTCAGACTGCATTTCCACGACTCTTGGGACATCGCCCCAGACGTTTTTCAGTCCGTTTCCCGCCCAGGCATCGGCCTGCTCGGCCATCGTAGAACTTGGCGTAATTGGGTAGATGGCGATAACTTCACTGGTGCGAAACGCGACGGACGCGACTGCACCATTACCGTCAATAGTTTGCATAGGACAACACCCTTACATTGCGCAAAAAAAGGAGCCCGAAAAAAACACAACGGGCTTTGAATATTATTCCCTTAGTTTAGCAAAGGTCGGATTTTACGATTTTCGCTTTTGTGTCCTCGGTATTCTCGACATCAATGAGTAGATCAATCTTTTGGCGAAAAAATTGCGAGAAATTGTTTCAGGAGCGCATAAATACGCACTTTCGCTCTCGACGACACGGCATGTGATGCCTATTATGCATAGGTTTCGCATTATTAATGGGGGAGAGAGCATGCGTTCAGCATTTTGGGTCGGGTGTGCCGCGTTATTATTATCGGCATGCAGCAGTGAACCTGTTCAGCAGGCAACGGCGGCACACGTAACGCCGGGAATGAAAGCGGCGATGTCCAGCTCTGGACAAGCCAACTGCGCGATGATTGGCGGCTCGCTGTCTGTTGCCCGCCAGCTTGACGGCTCAGCTATCGGGATGTGCGCATTGCCAAACGGCAAACGCTGCAGTGAACAGTCGCTTGCCGTAGGATCCTGCGGAAACTACTGATTACTCCGCACGCTTAAACATCAGCGTTTTATCGGCTGTCGCCAGCGTTAACTGGTCTTCAGTCAGGTCGACCTGCGCCCCTTTGCGCAGCATGTCGCCAATGGCCTGATCCAGTTCGTTTAACTGTGGTTCGGTACAGAGCTTGCGCGTCATGGCGAGCGTTTTGACCTTGAGCTCACCTTCGGACAATTTCCCCTGTCCGTTAAACGTGTTACACATCACGCCGGAAACGCTAATGTTATTAACCAGGCTGATATCAGACAGGGCTTTGAAGCTGATCTCTGGTTGCGTTGTCGTGGCCTTAACGGCTTTCCCGTCCACATTCTCCAGCACAAAACGGTGGCTCTTAAGTTGGTCCGGCTGAACGGAGGCTTTACCAGGATTAACGCACCCGGTGAGGACAAGACTGATAACACTTAACGCAATGAGCTTTTTCATTTTTCTTCTCAGACGATAGATACTGTGAATCTTTTTTTCAGTGTAACGATACTCTGCCGTGCGTTAATGGGGTTTATCTGAAAGTGCGGGCGGGTACCGGGCAACGTTGTCGTTGCCCGCAATACGATCAGTGCGATTTAAACCCTGCGGCCGTCATTAACATGCGAAAGAGCATACTGACCGCCGCGAGTGCCAGTACGCTGCCGCCCCAGATAATGGCCAGCCACATGACTCTTTTCCAGAAAGGTTGTTGCATCAGTGATAACCCTCTCCATGCTGTACTTTTCCGCGAAACACGTAGTAACTCCAGAAGGTGTAGACCAGAATCACGGGAATGATCAACAACGCGCCCACCAGCATAAAGCCCTGACTTTGTGTCGGAGCCGCCGCCTGCCAGAGCGTGATTGACGGGGGAATAATGTGCGGCCAGATGCTGATCCCAAGTCCGCTAAAGCCGAGAAAAATCAGCCCTAACGTCAGGATAAACGGCAGATGATGGCTCTCTGGGTTATTCAGGCAACGCCACTGACACAGGCTCAGGATCACCACCAGCGCCGGCACGGGCAGCAGGAAGAAAAGATTCGGCAGGGTAAACCAGCGCGCGGCGATGGCCGGCTGCGCCAGTGGCGTCCAGATGCTGATTGCTGCAATGAATACCAGAAGCAGGATCAGTAGCGTTCTGGATACCCGTCGCATTCGCTGTTGCAGCGCGTTTTCGCTTTTCATCACCAGCCATGTCGAGCCTAACAGCGCGTAGGCCACCACCAGACCTGCGCCGCAGAACAGGTTAAAAACGGTCAGCCAGTCGAACGGTCCGCCACTGTAGGCACGCCCGGTGACGCTAAAGCCGTTGATCACTGCGCCCACCGTCATGCCCTGGGTAAAGGTCGCCAGGATCGAACCGCCGATAAACGCTTTGTCCCAGAAAGGGCGGTGTGCCGGCGTGGCTTTAAAACGAAACTCAAATGCCACACCCCGGAAAATAAGTCCGATCAGCATTAACGTCAGCGGAATAGTGAGGGCATCAATAATGACCGCATAGGCCAGCGGAAACGCGCCAAACAGCGCTGCACCGCCGAGCACCAGCCAGGTTTCATTGCCGTCCCAGACCGGCGCAACGCTGTTCACCATCACATCGCGATCGTCGGCATCAGGGGTAGCCGGGAACAGGATACCTATCCCCAGATCAAAACCATCCATCACGATATACATCAGCGTGGCAAAGACGATGATAACAAACCAGATAATGGAAAGATCGATACCCATTATGGTTGCTCCTTATGTTCAGTAGTAACGGCAGAAAGCGGGCGTGCGGGACGTCCATCGGACTCGGTGGCAAACGATTCATGAGGCTGAGGTCCTTTTTTAATCAGGCGGACCATATAGCTGTAACCCACGCCAAATACGGAGGTGTAGACGACGAAGAAGGCCAGCAGACTCGCGCTCATATGCAAGTCACCATGGGCAGAAACCGCATCCTTCGTTCGCTGAAGCCCGTAGACGACCCAAGGCTGGCGGCCCACTTCGGTAGTGACCCATCCGGCCAGGATGGCAATCAGCCCGGTGGGTCCCATCAGGAGGGCAAACCACAGGAAGGGACGCGAAGCGTACACGCGCTTTTTATAACGTAACCAGAGCGCCGTCACCCCAAGCAGCAGCATCAGCATGCCTAAGCCCGCCATAATGCGGAATGACCAGAAGACGATGGTGGAATTTGGCCGGTCTTCTTTTGGAAATTCTTTCAGTGCCGGAACCTGTTTGTCGAGGCTGTGCGTCAGAATAAGGCTGCCAAGCGCCGGGATCTCCAGCCCAAAGCGGGTGCGCTCCTGTTCCATATCCGGCCAGCCAAACAGCAGCAGCGGGGTGGGTTCACCCGGTGGGTTCTCCCAGTGGCCTTCAATGGCTGCTATTTTAGCGGGCTGGTGCTTCAGGGTGTTCAACCCGTGCATATCACCCACCATCGCCTGAAGGGGAGCCACAATCAGGGTCATCCACAGCGCCATGGAAAACATCGCGCGGATGGCGGGGGTGTTGTTTCCGTGCAGCAAATGCCAGGCTGCGGATGCGCCGACAAACAGGGCGCTACTCAGGAAGGCCGCTATCGACATATGCAGCAGGCGATACGGGAAGGAGGGGTTAAACACCACGGCAAACCAGTCTACCGGCACCACCTGTCCGTTGACGATTTCAAATCCCTGTGGCGTCTGCATCCAGCTGTTTGATGAGAGGATCCAGAAGGTTGAGATAATGGTCCCCAGTGCCACCATACAGGTTGCAAAGAAATGCAGACCCGGCCCGACTTTATTCCAGCCGAACAGCATAACGCCGAGGAATCCTGCCTCGAGGAAAAAGGCAGTAAGCACTTCGTAGGTCAGGAGCGGGCCGGTAATACTGCCGGCAAATTGTGAAAACCCACTCCAGTTGGTCCCAAACTGGTAGGCCATGACCAGCCCGGAGACCACGCCCATACCGAAGTTAACGGCAAAAATCTTCGACCAGAAATGGTACAGCGAACGCCAGACCGGGTTTTTGGTTTTCAGCCACAGGCCTTCTAGCACAGCGAGATAACTCGCCAGACCGATGGTAATAGCCGGGAAAATAATGTGGAAGGATACGGTAAAGGCAAACTGTATCCGTGCAAGATGAAAAGCATCTAAACCAAACATGCACAACCTCAATGTCAAACGGTGTGCTGTTATGGTATAGGGGCGAAATAACGAGTATCAGACGCAGAAAAGCGAAATTTACCTATAACAGTTCATGAAAACATCACGCTTTGCACATCTGATATAGCTTGCGTGAAAGAATAAAAAAATTATTTTTATGAAATTTATGCATTAAACAGCTTGCCTTGTTATCAACAACATGCGTTAATGGCTCTCTGGGTTTGAGTCCAAATAAACATCTGACGTAGTTTTATAAAGCAGTTCTCATCACGTTGTGCCTCTCCGCAGCCTCTCTTGGGTCTTTTTCTACACTCCGATTAGTTTTTGTTTCAAACCACTATCGCCTGAAGGGCCCATTAAGCAATTAACGTTTTTACGTTTACAGGAGAATCCTATGACTTCTTATATCCATTTCCGCTGCCCATGCTGCCATGGTTCGCAGTACCGTACCTCAGCTTTTGATGTGTCTGAGAAAAACCCGTTCGGTGCAAAATGCATTTTTTGCAAATCGTCGATGATTACCCTCGATCATCTGGCCGCTGCCCGCCACGCTCAGCGTAACGTCACCGAACTGCGTAAGTAATGCATCTGGCTAACTATAACAGTTAGCAAAATCTTCTCTTTTTCTCCTGCTGATATACACTGTCGGTCATAAGGAGAATCTGATGAAAAAATACCAGCGTCTGGCGCAACAAATTATCTCGCAGATCGAGCTTGGCGTATGGTTGCCGGGCGATAAGCTGCCTTCTCTGCGAGAGCAGGTCGCGAGCAGCGGCATGAGTTTTATGACCGTGGGCCACGCGTATCAGATGCTGGAAAGCCAGGGGCGTATCGTCGCCAGGCCGCAGTCGGGCTATTACGTTGCCTCGCGCCCGACCGCACACCAACCTGCGCCGCCTGCCCAGGTGATGCGGGACGAAGTGGTGGATATCAACACCTATATCTTCGACGTATTACAGGCCAGCCGCGACCCGTCGGTGGTTCCTTTCGCTTCTGCTTTCCCCGACCCCCGGCTTTTCCCGCTGCAGCAACTTAACCGTTCGCTGGCCAATGTCAGTAAAACCGCCACAGCAATGAGCGTAATTGAGAACCTGCCTCCGGGTAACGTTGACCTTCGCCACGCCATTGCCCGCCGCTATGCGCAGCAGGGAATGAATATCTCGCCGGATGAGATTGTCATTACCGCAGGGGCACTCGAAGCCCTGAATCTTAGCCTGCAGGCCGTTACCGAGCCTGGTGACTGGGTGATTGTCGAAAACCCCTGTTTCTATGGTGCACTGCAGGCGCTTGAACGCCTGAAACTCAAAGCGCTGTCGGTGGCGACGGACGTCCGCGAAGGGATCGATCTGAATGCGCTTGAGCAGGCGCTCAATGAGTATCCGGTCAAAGCCTGCTGGCTCATGACCAACAGTCAAAATCCCCTCGGCTTCACGCTCAGCGCAGAAAAAAAAGCGCACCTGGTCGCGCTTCTCGCCAGGCACAACGTCACCCTGATCGAAGATGATGTCTACAGCGAACTCTATTTTGGCCGGGAGAAACCCCTGCCAGCGAAAGCATGGGATCGTGACGATATGACGCTGCACTGCTCGTCCTTCTCGAAATGTCTGGTGGCGGGGTTTCGCATCGGCTGGGTGGCGGCAGGTAAACATGCGCGACGCATTCAGCAGCTACAGCTGATGAGCACCTTATCGACCAGTTCACCCATGCAGCTGGCGCTGGTGGATTACCTGGCGACAAAACGCTATGACGCCCATCTTCGCCGCCTGCGACGCACGCTGGCCGAACGCAAACAGCAGGCGTGGCAGTCGCTTTTACGCCATATGCCGGCAGGCGTAAAAATTCATCACAACGACAGCGGCTATTTTTTATGGCTGGAACTCCCGGCGCAGCTGGACGCCGGACTGCTGAGTGAGAAAGCGCTAATGCACCACATCAGTATTGCCCCCGGTAAGATGTTTTCGACCTCTGACGCCTGGACACCGTTCTTCCGGTTTAATACCTCCTGGGCGTGGGGGGAGCGGGAAGAACAGGCTGTGATTCAGTTAGGGAAATTAATTAGCAGCATGCTCGAATAATAATCTCCGCACCTTTCTAAAATAATCATTCCTTATCCTGATGGCGGCACGGCGAATATTCCGCAGTACCGCATCATAGGAAATCTGCATACCGCCTCTCAACGCTAACTCCTTGTCTATAATCCAGTTAACGGGGAATGCGCCCTCGGTCACACCTTGATGAAATTTCTTTAAGCCGCACGGTGCGGCGCATTTGCGCGGTCTACGTTTAATAAGGGAGATATTTTTACGGCACGGCTGCCGCTAAATTTCATTGCGACAGGAGTAATTCTTATGAGCAAAAAATTTGCCCGCAGCAGCCTGTGCGCGCTCGGCATGACCCTCATGACAGCGCACGCCGCAGAGCCACCGAAGGCAATCGGCGACGGGGAAGGACGACTGGATATTATTGCCTGGCCCGGGTACATCGAACGGGGACAAACCGATAAAAATTATGACTGGGTCACGCAGTTCGAAAAAGAGACCGGCTGCGCGGTGAACGTTAAAACCGCGGCCACCTCGGATGAAATGGTTAGCCTGATGGCGAAAGGCGGATACGATCTGGTCACTGCCTCGGGCGATGCCTCACTGCGCCTGATCATGGGGAAACGCGTTCAGCCGATTAACCCCGACCTTATCCCAAACTGGAAAACTCTCGACCCGCGGATCGTCAAAGGTGAATGGTTTAACGTCGGCGGCAACGTCTACGGCACGCCGTATCAGTGGGGGCCAAACCTGCTGATGTACAACAGCAAAACGTTCCCGACGCCGCCGGACAGCTGGAGCGTCGTCTTTACGAAACAGAATTTACCTGACGGTAAAACCAATCAGGGCCGCGTGCAGGCCTATGATGGCCCGATTTACATCGCCGATGCGGCGCTGTTTGTCAAAGCCACGCAGCCGCAGCTGGGTATCACCGACCCGTACCAGCTAACAGAAAAACAGTATGCCGCCGTACTGAAGGTATTGCGTGACCAGCATGCGCTGATCCACCGCTACTGGCATGACACCACCGTTCAGATGAGCGACTTTAAAAATGAAGGCGTAGTGGCCTCCAGCGCCTGGCCCTATCAGGCCAATGCCCTGAAAGCGGAGAACCAGCCTGTCGCCACTGTTTTCCCGAAAGAAGGGGTAACCGGCTGGGCGGACACCACCATGCTGCACGCGCAGGCCAAGCACCCGATGTGCGCCTACAAATGGATGAACTGGTCGCTGACGCCTAAAGTGCAGGGCGATCTGGCGGCCTGGTTTGGCTCGCTGCCCGTGGTACCGGAAGGGTGTAAAGCCAGCACATTGCTCGGCGATAAAGGCTGCGAAACGAACGGCTACAACTATTTCGACAAAATCATGTTCTGGAAAACCCCGATTGCAGAAGGCGGCAAATTCGTTCCTTACAGCCGCTGGACACAGGATTACATCGCCATCATGGGCGGCCGTTAATCGCAGGAGCAGAACATGACGTACGCAGTAGAGTTTAATGACGTTTCCCGTCTGTACGGTGACGTGCGGGCGGTGGATGGGGTCACCATTGCTATTCATGACGGAGAGTTTTTCTCCATGCTGGGGCCTTCGGGCTCCGGCAAAACTACCTGCCTGCGTCTGATAGCCGGTTTTGAGCAGCTGTCAGGCGGCGCAATCAAAATCTTCGGTAAAGAGGCGAGCGCACTTCCCCCCTGGGAACGCGATGTGAATACCGTGTTCCAGGATTATGCGTTGTTCCCGCATATGTCGATCCTCGACAACGTCGCGTACGGGCTCATGGTCAAAGGTATCGACAAGAAAACGCGGCATGCGCAGGCGCGTCAAGCGCTGGAAAAAGTGGGACTAAGCTTTGCTGTCACGCGTAAGCCTTCGCAGCTTTCCGGCGGGCAACGTCAACGTGTCGCCATCGCGCGGGCGCTGGTCAATGAACCCCGGGTATTGCTGCTGGATGAACCGCTCGGCGCGCTCGATCTTAAACTGCGTGAGCAGATGCAGTTCGAGCTGAAAAAGCTGCAGCAGGAGCTCGGCATCACCTTTATTTTCGTCACTCACGATCAGGGGGAAGCCCTGTCGATGTCTGACCGGGTCGCGGTTTTCAATAATGGCCGCATTGAGCAAGTCGACACCCCGCGCGATCTCTATATGCGTCCAGGAACGCCCTTCGTGGCGAGCTTTGTCGGGACCTCAAACGTGTTTGACGCCGGTATGGCACACAACGTGTGCGGGATGGAAGGCATCTATTCTTTACGACCGGAACATATTCGCCTCAATGAGAGCGGTGAGGTTCAGGTTGAGGGCGTGGTGCAGGCAGTACAGTATCAGGGGGCGGCAACGCGACTTGAACTAAAACTCGCTGACGGTGCAAAACTGCTGGTCAGCCAGGCCAATTTTAGCGATGCCGCAACGCTGAGCGGCGTGACGCCGGGGCAGGCGGTGATGGCGTCGTGGTCACGTGATGCCATGGTTCGCCTGCAAGAGGAGAGGTGACATGAACACGCATGTCGCGCCGCCTCCTGCCCACCGTAGCCGCATGAGCCGCCTTACCGCACTGTTCTGGCGTAAGCCATCGCTTGGGCTGTTCCTGCTGCTGCTCGCGCCGCTAATGTGGTTTGGCATCGTTTATCTGGGATCGCTTCTCACGCTTTTATGGCAAGGGTTTTATACCTTTGACGATTTCACCATGGCGGTCACGCCGGAACTGACGTTTGCCAATATCCTGGCGCTTTTTAATCCGGCAAACTATGACATCATCCTGCGTACGCTGATGATGGCCATTGCGGTGACCATCGCCAGCGCTATCCTCGCGTTTCCGATGGCCTGGTACATGGCACGTTACACCCGTGGCAAGTGGAAGGCGTTCTTCTATATTGCCGTGATGCTGCCAATGTGGGCCAGCTATATTGTTAAAGCCTATGCCTGGACGCTGCTGCTGGCGAAAGACGGGGTAGCGCAGTGGTTTCTGAGTCACCTGGGGCTGGAGCCGATCCTGACCGCGATCCTTACGCTACCGGCCATTGGCGGAAACACGCTTTCTACCTCCGGGCTGGGGCGTTTTCTGGTGTTCGTCTATATCTGGCTGCCGTTTATGATCCTGCCGGTACAGGCGGCGCTGGAGCGGCTGCCCGCGTCGTTACTGCAGGCTTCAGCCGATCTCGGCGCGCGACCACACCAGACTTTTCGTTACGTCGTTTTGCCGCTGGCAATCCCGGGCATTGCCGCAGGGTCAATCTTCACTTTTTCCCTGACGCTGGGCGATTTCATTGTTCCACAGCTGGTGGGGCCGCCGGGGTACTTTATTGGCAATATGGTCTATTCCCAGCAGGGCGCTATCGGCAATATGCCCATGGCCGCGGCCTTCACCCTGGTACCAATTGTCCTCATCTCGCTTTATCTGGCGTTCGTGAAACGTCTGGGAGCATTCGATGCACTCTGAACGCGCACCGTTGTTCCTCAAAGTGGCAGCCTGGGGAGGCGTTATCTTCCTTCATTTCCCGCTGCTGATTATTGCGACCTACGCCTTTAACACCGAAGACGCCGCGTTCAGTTTTCCGCCGCAGGGGTTGACCTTGAAGTGGTTCACCGTGGCCGCAGGGCGTGGCGACATCATTGAATCAGTGACGTTGTCACTTCAAATCGCTGCGCTGTCGACGGCTATCGCGCTGGTGCTTGGCACGCTTGCTGCAGCGGCGCTGTGGCGAAGCGCGTTTTTTGGCAAAAATGCGATCTCGCTGTTGCTGCTGTTGCCGATTGCGTTACCGGGGATTATCACCGGTCTGGCGCTGTTGACGGCATTTAAAACCATTGATCTTGAGCCGGGTTTTTTCACCATCGTGGTCGGTCACGCCACGTTCTGCGTGGTGGTGGTGTTTAACAACGTGATTGCCCGTTTCAGACGCACCTCCTGGAGTCTGGTCGAGGCGTCAATGGATCTGGGGGCCGACGGCTGGCAAACCTTCCGTTACGTGGTCCTGCCGAATCTCGGTTCGGCGTTGCTGGCCGGGGGGATGCTGGCGTTTGCACTCTCGTTTGACGAAATCATCGTCACAACATTTACCGCGGGACACGAGCGCACGTTACCGCTGTGGTTGCTTAATCAGCTCGGGCGTCCGCGCGACGTGCCGGTCACCAACGTCGTCGCATTGCTGGTGATGCTGGTCACAACCCTACCCATTCTGGGAGCCTGGTGGCTAACCCGCGACGGCGAAAACAGTGCCGGAAGCGGGAAATAACATTGATTTCAACAGGACAATGCTATGCAAACACAACTGCTGATAAATGGTGAACTGGTCGCCGGGGACGGGGAAAAACAGCCGGTCTATAACCCTGCCACCGGAGAGGTACTTCTGGAGATTGCTGAAGCGTCAGCAGCGCAGGTCGACGCGGCGGTCCAGGCCGCCGATCGCGCATTCATTGAATGGGGACAAACCACGCCTAAAACGCGTGCCGAGTGCCTGCTGAAGCTGGCTGACGTGATTGAAGCCCACGGCGAAGAATTTGCCCGTCTCGAATCGCTCAATTGCGGTAAGCCGCTGCACTGTGCGTTGGGAGATGAAATTCCGGCTGTGGTCGACGTTTTCCGCTTCTTTGCCGGCGCCGCCCGCTGCCTGAACGGGCTGGCCGCCGGCGAATATCTTGACGGTCACACATCGATGATACGCCGCGATCCGGTGGGCGTGGTCGCCTCCATTGCGCCATGGAACTATCCGTTGATGATGGCGGCATGGAAGCTGGCACCCGCGCTGGCCGCGGGTAACTGTGTGGTGATCAAACCTTCGGAGATTACCCCACTGACGGCCCTCAAGCTGGCGGAACTGGCGAAAGACATCTTCCCGGCAGGCGTTCTGAACGTTCTGTTTGGCCGCGGAAAAACGGTCGGCGATCCGCTGACCGGCCACGAAAAGGTGCGTATGGTGTCGCTCACCGGTTCTATTGCCACTGGCGAACATATTATTGGACACACGGCGTCCTCGATTAAACGCACCCATATGGAGCTGGGCGGCAAAGCCCCGGTTATCGTTTTCGACGACGCCGATCTTGATGCGGTTGTTGAAGGGGTACGTACTTTCGGTTTCTACAATGCCGGGCAGGATTGTACGGCAGCCTGTCGTATTTATGCGCAGAAAGGCGTTTGTGCCGCGCTGGTGGAAAAACTGGGTGCCGCGGTGGCGAGCCTGAAGATGGGCGCGCCGGAGGAGGAAACCACCGAGCTGGGCCCGCTCAGTTCCGAAGCCCATCTTTCACGCGTCTGTAAGGCGGTTGATGAGGCTAAAGCCCTGAGCCATATTCGCGTGGTGACCGGCGGCAGCAAAAAAGAGGGGGCAGGCTACTATTTCCAGCCAACCCTTCTGGCAGGGGCAAAACAGGACGATGCTATCGTTCAGCGTGAAGTGTTTGGCCCGGTTGTAAGTGTCACCGAGTTTGATGACGAAGCGCAGGTGCTGGCATGGGCGAACGATTCGCAGTACGGCCTGGCGTCATCGGTCTGGACCCGCGATGTAGGGCGTGCCCACCGGATGAGCGCGCGTCTGCAGTACGGCTGCACCTGGGTTAATACCCATTTTATGCTGGTGAGCGAAATGCCGCACGGCGGGATGAAGTTATCCGGCTACGGCAAAGATATGTCGGTGTACGGCCTTGAAGATTATACCGTTGTTCGCCACGTGATGATAAAGCTCTAAGCCCCCATGCCCGGTCGCATTCAGCGCCGGGCATTCTCTGCCTGCAGTACATATCCCATATTATTCAGATGGTTATTCTGTAACGAAAAAACTTGATCTGTATCAACATATGACGCATATTGCGTGCGGTTATTTTTTCGGCTCTGGTAAACAGAATGACGTTGTATCAAAAGATGTTGGTTTTTTACGCAATCATGGCTTCTGTCTGTGCATTAATTACCTGGTTCCTCTCTAAAGACCGCAAACGTATCCGACTGCTCAGTGCTTTTCTGGTGGGGTCAACCTGGCCAATGAGCTTTCCCGTTGCGCTGTTGATCTCGCTTTTCTGAAGCACGCTTCCCGTTTTAAAAGATGAACATAGCATTCCAGACACGAAGACTGTATAAATACACAGTGAATCGTTAAAGGAGTGCTTATGAACAGTTTTTACTCGCAGCAGGCCGGCTGCGTTGTGCGCTGGCACGATCTTCCCGGCTCTGGCGATCCTGTGGTGTTTATTCACGGGTTAGGCTGCGCCTCTTCTTATGAATATCCTCGTATCGTCTCTGACGCCCGGTTTGGTGCGCGCAGAGCCATTCTTATCGATCTCCCGGGCAGCGGTTACAGCGACAAACCCGTGCAGTATCGTTATCGCACCAGCGAGCAGGCGCGAGTGGTGGCTGAACTGTTGGACCATCTCAAACTCAATAGCTTCTGGCTATATGGTCATAGTATGGGTGGCAGCATTGCTATCGAGGTAGCAGGACTGATGGCGCCACGTGTAAAAGGGTTGATGGTGTCGGAACCCAATTTTCACGCCGGGGGTGGCATGTTCAGCCGCTCTATTGCAGCACAGACGGAACAACAGTTCCTGGCGCAGGGGTATGATGCGCTGCTCAGTGCAGAAACCTCACCCTGGGCGGGCAGTCTGCAAAGCAATGCGCCGTATGCCGTGTGGCGTGGCGCGTCCAGCCTGGTGGAAGGGGTAGAGCCGGAATGGGAGGTTCAGTTTTTGTCTCTGCGCTGCCCGGTGACGTTGATTTTCGGCGAGTGGTCCCTGCCTGATGATGATGTGGACTCTCTGCAAAAGCGGGGCGTTGAAGTGAAAATCATCCCAGCGGCCGGACACTCCATGTCCTGGGAAAATCCGTCGGCACTGGCGCAGACGTTAGCAGAGTGTATGACCACGACCTGAAAGGATAGCCCGCATCTCTGCGGGCCAGGAACGCTAACGTAACAGGGCTTGTAAGGCCTGGCGTGCGGCAGGCTGTACATCGTGCGGGTGGCGGAAATCGATGTTCTCTATTGCCCGGCTATAGAGGGCGACCAGCCAGTCATAGACATACACCGTTGCCGCATGTACGGGTTGTTCTCCCAGACGCGTCAGGCGCGGCGCGGTACTGTTGACCACCGGCGTAACAAAGATTGCCTGGCCTTTACGGATGCGGCTCGCCGGGCGTGCCTCTGCGGGTGTCCGATCGTAGCCCAGCCAGCCAATGAAGTTGCCCATCACGGCATGCAGTTGGGCTGCACTGCTCTTGTCGGTTTCAACGATGTTCTGCAACTGCTGCGGCAGGTTCAGTCGGTAGCTGGCCACCACCAGAACGTCAGCAATTTGCTGCAAAACAGCGGGTTCCAGCCCAAGGCGCGCGGCAGTGGCATCGTTGCGGCTCCACTGGCGCAGATGGTTTATCCAGACTTTATGTGCCAGGCGAGCTTTGTCTTTGGTCTGGAATGGACTGGCGTTCTCCTGGGCATGCTCGGCAAACAGGTCAATGGTATCCGTAAACAGTCCGTTCACCTGCTCCTCGCGGGGCTGCTGAACGGCCAGCAGGGTTTCAAAGGCTTTAAGCGGCGGCAGAAGACCTTCAAGCAGTTCACCGTGGCGGGCAGCGGAGCTTTGCAGAACGCGCACCATGTTTTCGGCCTGAGTTCGCCTGGCGCCGGGTTCCTCAACCAGCGGTGCCAGATACCCCTTCATCAGGGCCGAGAGTTCCTGGCGCAGCATTGCTTTCAGCGTGCTAAGACGCTTCTGTCGCTGAGCGGATAACGTGGCCTGAGACAACCACTCGATCACGCGCTGCATGCTGTGGCTGTCCAGCGCCTGCAGTGTCCCCCAGCGCACACCCGGTTTGCCCAACAGGTGCTGTACCGTTTCATCAAGGTTCTGACGGGTGGTAAAACGTGCGTCGTGAGGCGTAATCGCCCACACCAGCCCCGGCAGGGCGGATTCTTCAACCGGCTGAGTCTCTTTGACCCAGTTCATCAGCACCCGGGCTTTTTTAGCCGTTTGCTCGTGCTGGGCTGTCGCATTGCAGATAACAAGCACGTCCGGTTGCAGCTGCTGGCGATAATGCTCTAGCAACCACTGGCATTTAGCCTGATTCAGTGTATCGGCGCTGTTATCTGAAAAGACCGGAATATCAATAATATCGACATTATCCAGGGCGCTGCTTTCGACCGGCAAGACCAGCTCACGCGCCAGGAAGGCGAGCGTATCGACAGGGATACTGATGGCGTTAAGCATCTCGCCGTTGTTCAGCGGATGAAGCAGCGTCTCCTGGGCCTCCGGAAGGGAAAAGGTGCCGTGAGTCAGGAACCCTTCGCCCGGCAGCCCGAAGTTATCGACCAGCAGGCTGAGCGGGGCGGCGAGTGCTCCGGCATGGCTGGTCTGATGCAGGACATGAGCGAGCTTTAACCACTGCTGGGTCAACTCCTGTTGCTCACCCCACAGCAGCGACCAGACGCTGGCACGCGTGCTGAGATCGAGCGAAGGGACCAGCTGTGCAAACTGATGCCACAGGGCATCATCAATTTGTTGTTTCGCGGCAGGTACTGAGCTTTGCCAGAAGCGGGCGATGGCACCCACGTCCTGAGCCGTAATACCAGGAACGCCCTGCGGCTGGCGCAGGCCACGCCACTTCTCCAGGCGCGTCTCAATGACCGCTTTATCCACGGCGCGGATTTCCGGCTGCAGCGTGGTGCGGGCGATAAACAGCTGAACCAGCTCTGCCTCTGTCACCAGGCTCAGGCGCAGCGGGAACGCCTCATCCATCACCTCTGTATTTCCGCGGGTGAACCGCACGGCCATGTTGGTCAGGGCATGTCCCGGATTAATGTGCGAAAAATAGTCAAATGTACGCTGGCCTGGCGTAACGTTCAGGCGGCCATTACCGCTGCCGCACAGCGATAAAAGCAGATGCGCTTTAGCACTCTGAGAATGACCGTAAAGTCCAATACTGCCCGGGCGTGACAGGGCGCGGTCAATGGCCTGCTCCCGTGCCTGCGTCGCGTTGATGCGCGCAAGAAGGGCATCGGCCTCGTTATCCAGCACAGGGGCGTTCAGGCGCGTCTCATTTATCCACCCGATTAAGGCCTGAGTGGTGGTCATCGTCGCAGTCATTTCAGGTATACGCTCCCGCTGTCGATCCAGTAGTGGCTGCCGCTATGACGGCGATCGGCCAGAGTATTCAGTTTGAAGGTTAAAGCATCAGGCGGAACCGGCGTCCCGTCCTGCAACCAGGCATCGCTCAGCGCGAAGGATTCAGGCCCTTCATGCTTATTGCCGCCGCAAAGTTTGAGCCGCACGTTCAGCACGCCGTCACCCGCAATCGCTTTGGCCAGTTCGGCCGAGTTGATGCTAAGCGTATAGAGCGGCGTTGCCGGCCAGCGCGCGTTCGCCAGCTGGCGGAAACCGAGCGTCACATTTCCGCGCAGCGGGAAGTGCAGACGAGCGTCGAGTTTCGCACCCGGTTTATCCAGGTCGATATCCTGATACCAGACGTTTTCTTCACGCAGGGTGTTTACGGTGTTATCCAGGACACCCAGATAGCGAACAGTCGAATATGCACCGATATCCGCGGCTTTAAAGTTAAAGCGCGGCAGTCGCAGGTCAAGCGCCAGACTGCAAAGCATCGCGCCGACGGCGGCAGTCGATTTTGGATTACCAATGCGTCCTTGCTGGCTGAACGGGTACCATTCATGAACCTGGTATTTATCCAGCCAGACGATGCGATTAACCGGCACCGGCTGCAGGTGGCGAATAAGCGCCTGAACGCCAGGCAGGCAGCCCGGACGCCCCGTGATCAGCAGAATATCGCAGCTGTAATGTGAAATGGCCTCGCACACCGCATGCAGGGGTGACGCCAGCGTGAACTGGCCTGCCAGCATCGCATCCTGCATTTCACGGAAATTCACGTGCAGCGGAACGGCAAACAGATCGAAGGCCTCTGAACCTGCCGGCAAGGCATGATCGACGGCCTGTTGCAGATAATTCATCACGTTGCGGGTCGGTTTCTGCGACAGCAAATCGCCAAAGGTGGCATGCAAGCCTGCCATCGGATCGTCGATGTCGCTGGATTCCCACGCGGCAAGGATGGCGTGACCAATCGGCATAAAGAGCTGAAGCGCCGTTTGCTGGCGCAATACCGCCTGAGTATCGATACGTCCTGAGTCACCAAACAGCGAGGCCATCAGCAGAGAGGCATCGGCGATACCGGACTTCTGCAGCTGGGTTTGCAGGGCGGGTAACACATAGCGCTGGATGACGTCCAGCAGGGTGTCGTCACCGGCCACTTTAAACCCTTCGCGGAACAGCAGCTGCGGCGTGATTTTGACGTTGTTACCGGAGCCGTCATCCAGCTGATAATGGGTGATCGCCATGTCGGTTGTGCCGCCGCCAATGTCGATAGAGGCGACACGCAGCGAGCGCCCCGGCTGCACGCCCGGTTCAGGTTCACGATCAGGGCGGGCGAGGGAGGCGAAGAACGCTTCCGTCTGACCACCAAAATGTGAGATCGCTTCGTTGTACAGCCACACCAGTTGACCACAGCTGGCCTCGTCCCACTCCATCTGGATTGCAGGTACCGGCACCACGCTTTTTTCCTGGTGCTTACGGGTGGCAAAATCGTCGTCCTGCGGGTGCCAGCCCATCGCTTTCCAGACGATAGCGATCGCTTCGAACATGCGGCGACGGAAGATCTCGCGTTCCTGCTTCGGCATCGCCGAGGGCAGGGTCAGGATCAGCGTACGCAGCTGGCGTGGCGAGGCCGGAAAGCCCAGACGCAGGCGCGTGGCAACGCTGTTGATCTGCCCCAGCGCCTGTGCCAGCAGTTCGCACAGCATATGCGTCATCAGCGTGCTGCGGCTGTACTGCGGAGAGAAGACCGGCAGTCGCTCGTCCTGCGGCAGCGTAAAGAGCGGCTCACCGTCATCGTTCATCAGGTTCATCAGCGGGAACGCGGTCGCCAGCGGTTCGCGCTGGGTTTTGCTGTTCATCTGGCTAAAGCGCCAGTCCTGGACCACCGGGGTTTCATCCCACAGGTAGCGACGCGGGCTGGAGATACCGCTGTTACCTTCCGTGCCCAGACGGCGCGTAGCCAGTTTGCGTGCTTCATCGCCCACGCGGACAATAGACGGCCAGACAAAGGCATCTTCACGCCCACTTTCCACCGAGAAGTGCTGCTTGCCAAAACGCGCTTCTGAAAACTCCAGACGACTGGTAAACAGCGGCTCATTGAGGAACTGTGGTTCGCTTAACGAGCGCACCTGCAGTTCGGCCGTCTGGCGCAGACCGTCGTTCGCATCACCGTGATCTTCAATAATAACGCCGCAGGTATGGGTATTCCCGACGTCGAGGATCAGGTCGACCGGAATAGCCGGCGTACTGAGGGTATGGGTGACAAATTTCACTTCTGGCACGGTAAGCTGTTCACCGAGCATGGACAGCATGTTGAGCCAGTGTGCCTGGTACTCAAAGCTGCGCATTGCCTGCTGCAGGTCGCGTTCTGCGCGGTTTTCAACGTCGGTCGCATAGTGGGTAAACGCCTCGCGCAGCCAGCCGTCAATCCAGGTCTGGTCGAGGAAGCTTTCCACCTCATCGTCACGCCATGCCAGTCCGAAACGGGTGCCGTTGAGAATGTCATTTTCAACCGGGGACAGCGCGGCAGTAGCATGCTCTGCAATCTGGCTGTCGAGAGCGAGCGTGACGCGGTGTGTATTACCTGCCGCATCAGGCGTTTCAAGTTTACGCACCTGGACACGCGCCCAGTTATCCGGCCCGTCAACAAAGGTACGTGGCGGATTGAAGCGCAGGAAGGGAATGGGAAGCCAGACACCATCCAGCACCGTCAGGGACTGATGCAGTGGGATCGTGGTTTCCGGTTTCACCACTTCAGGCTGTCCGCCGTTCAATCCCGGCAGCGTGTAACGCCCGTTGACGAGATCGAAATCGAGACGCAGAAGCGGACCGTTGGCGGTTTTACGTACGAAGCGCCCGTTGCTGGCGGTGTCCTGCGGAGTCAGGCCAAAATCGAGGAATTGCACGCCGCTGTTGGCAATAAGCGTGACGCTCTGTTTATAGTCGCAAAGATTTACCAGCATAGGGTCAGGCACCTGCTTTCTTGAACGTCAGTGGAACGACGGTTTTGGCATCATAACGGGCATTACATTCAGCGACATCGCTGGTACCTGCTTTACAGGCAACTTCCGGCATCGGGTAGCGTGAACCGTCTGTGCAGCGGGCATTACCGCGACTCTTAATCATCAGTTCGCCATTGCTGTGCAGCCCGGAGAAAACCTCCACGCGGCAGACAACATTGTCACCGTGAACAACACGAGCGAAGCCTTTATTGTTCTGGATCTGATAGCGCAGCGACGGTGGTTTGCCGGTAATCGGATCTTTCACGTCGAGGATCGCACGCCATGTTCCGTTCAGAAAACGCGTCGACCCCGCTTTCACCTGGTTTGCTTCCATGACCATGGCGTCTTTCGGGATCGCCGCAATCACAACCGGCGCAGGCGCTGGGGCAGCGACGGGAGCCGGCTCTTTTTCTTTGCTCGCGACCACCTCTGCCTGATGCAGCGGTAATTTCATCGGCAGTGGCTCAACGGCTTTAATCGGCTTTGGCGCAATGGCGACAGGTTCAGGGGCAACGACAGCCACTGGCTCGGCAGAAGGGGCCTGTTTTGGCCACAGCAACGGGGTGGCAATCGCGGCAACGATCACGGCGGCAACCGGAAGCGTCCACAGGGGAACGCGGCGTTTTTTGGCGACGATCGCAGGCTCTGGCTCGGGTGCTTCCACAGGTGGCACAGTGACCGGTGCAGGTTCAGGCGTATACAGTTCGTCCGGCGTGATGCGCACCACCGTGGCCGGGGCGATCAGCGGCTCATCGGCCTGTTCAAAGGTCAGAACTGGGGTCGGTTCCGGCTCGGGTTCAGGGTCTTCAATGACAATCGGGGCTGGCTCAGGGATCAGCGATTCACGTAAACAGTCGAGTACGTCGTCACGTGCATTCTCATTGAGGTTTACAAACCCCCAGAAGCTTATGACCGGCTTTCCATCAACCAGGAAAAGGAAATTTTCGCCGGGAAACTGAAATGCTTTCGACAGCAGGGAGCCGAAAAGCTGTTGCGCTGTTTTTGGCGACTGCAGGCACTTCTTACTCAGCGATTCAACGCTGGCCAGCGTATTTTCCAGATAGCGAAGGGCGCGATAACGATCGTCTTCGTTCGCCGCTTTCCAGCTGGTTACGCAACCGTCGACCGGCGAATACCAGTCGACACGGTCGCCACCATCATTGACCTGCGGAATAGCCAGACAGTCGACAATCGCCTGTTGTTTGCGTAACCGGAGCGCTTCCCGGATTTGTAACGCTGATTCAAAAACGGCTTGTCCGCCGCCGCCAACGGCCTGAAAGTCATCCAGATTACCGCTGCGTAAAAGAGTTTTTGCCACGATTTGATCCCATATACTTCTTCACACCGTTACTTTAACGAAATCGGGAAGCAACCAAACGGAGGAAGAGACGCCAAAAGGGACGATTTCTTGTGGCATAGAAAGGTGCGGTTGTGCTTGACGAATAATGGCACTTAAGGCAAATCAACCTCTGGCGCACTGGCTGTAAAACCAGCGGAAAACGTTGCTTTAGAATAACCTGATAGTGATTCGTTATTTGCCAGGTTATAGCGGCTGTGCTGTTATTACAGTCCAATATAATAAAACTGCCAGGGTTATAACCATGTCTACAGGGAAAACGCTGCTCGCCCTCGCGCTGAGCACTCTCTTACCAGCAGGTGCCGCATGGGCGGCGAATAATGACACCATCATTTATTGCTCTGAAGCATCACCGGAGTCTTTCAACCCGCAGATCGCCAGCTCAGGCCCGTCATTCGTGGCCAGCTCTCAGGTCCTGTATAACCGCCTGATCAATTTCGACCCGGTGAAAAACACCCCGGTACCGTCGCTGGCAGAGTCCTGGACAATTTCCCCGGACGGTAAGACTTATACCTTTACGCTGCGTAAAGGGGTCAAGTTCAACAGCAATAAATACTTCAAGCCGACCCGTGATTTTAATGCGGATGACGTTATTTTTTCCGTCATGCGTCAGAAAGACCCTAAGCATCCTTATCACAATGTCTCGCAAGGTAATTACGAATACTTTAATGACGTAGGCCTGGACAAGCTGATTCAGGACGTCAAAAAGGTTGATGATTATCACGTGCAGTTTACGCTGAGCGAACCAAACGCCGCTTTCCTTGCTGACTGGGGGATGGATTTCGCCTCTATTCTTTCCGCTGAATACGCTGACGCGATGCTGAAAAAAGGGACGCCTGAGAATGTCGATACCTGGCCGATTGGTACCGGGCCATACGTTCTGCAGCAGTACAAAGTGGATTCGCTGATCCGCTACGTCGCTAACCCGAACTACTGGGAAGGTGCGGTTCCGACGAAACACCTTATTTTCTCCATCACGCCAAACGTAGAAACGCGTCTGGCGAAGCTGCAGACCAACGAATGTCAGATTATTCCTGCGCCGTCACCGGTTCAGTTTGATGTTATTAACAAAAATAAAGACCTGAAGCTGCACGCCGTGGAGGCGTTGAACGTGGGGTATCTGGCGTTCAATACCGAGAAAAAACCGTTTGATAACGTGCTGGTGCGTCAGGCCCTGAACTATGCGACGGACAAAAAAGCCATCGTGAATGCGGTCTTTATGGGTTCCGGTACGGTGGCGAAATCACCCATTCCGCCGAATATGCTGGGCTTTAATAACGATCTGAAGGACTACAGCTACGATCCTGAAAAAGCGAAAGCTTTGTTGAAACAGGCCGGTCTGGAGAAGGGCGCGGACGTGACGCTGTGGTCAATGCCTGTGCAGCGTCCGTATAACCCTAACTCGAAGCGTATTGCGGAGATGATCCAGAGCGACTGGGCAAAAGTCGGCGTGAAGGCCAAAATTGTCTCTTACGAGTGGGGCGAGTATCTCTCCGGTATGCGTAAAGGGGAGCATGATTCCGCGCTGTTTGGCTGGATGTCCGATAACGGCGACCCGGATAACTTTGCTGATGTACTGCTGGGATGCGACAGCATCAAAACCGGATCGAACGCCGCGCGCTGGTGCGATAAGGGGTATGATGATCTGGTCAAGAAAGCCAAACTGACCAGCAACCCGGGTGAGCGTGCGAAACTCTACAGCCAGGCGCAGGAGATCTTCTATGCTCAGGCACCGTGGATTGCGCTGGCGAACGGCAAAACGTTCTACGCCACCCGCAGCAACGTAACGGGGTACAGCGTGAGCCTGATGGGCAGCGATTTCTCCAAAGCGAAACTGAACTGACATTTTTCCCGGCAGGCACCGCGCCTGCCGGGCATCTGACAAGGAGTGACAATGTCACATTTAAATGAAGTTATCGCCCGTGTCGATACCGCCATCGAAGAGGGAGTGATTAGCCGAATGAATGAACTGCTGATCGAACTGAGCGATGACACAGCGTTAAGCCGTGAAGATCGCTACAGTCAGCAGCAGCGTCTGCGTACCGCGATTGCACATCACGGTAAGCAACATAAAGAAGAGATGGACGCCCGTCAGGAATTGCTGACCAAAGGCGGTACGATACTGTAGCGGTGAGCCGGGGGTCAGAACTGGCGTCTCGCGACCAGCCACGCCCCGACCACCAGCATTACGGCACCGCACACCGGGCCAATCAGCGCGCGCAAGGGGATGCCATTGCTTCTGAGTACATCCATCACCAGCCCGCCAATCAACTGGCTTGCCACCAGCACGGCGATCGTTGTCGCTGCGCCAACATTTTGATAGCCGCTGATACTGGCAAAAACAAAAAACGACCCTAACAGCCCCGGAATCAACGTCCACCAGCGGATCGTTGAGGCCAGCTCGCTAAATCCGGCGAAGCCCTGTTTTAGCAGCAGAATGCTGACAAACAGCACAATGCCAACCAGCGAATTCAGCAGCATCGCGATAAGAATGGTCGAGGAGGACTGAGTGATGCGCACCATTAAGGTGTTTTGCACCACCAGGCCAATTCCCGCCGCCACCAGAAAAGCCAGCGTCAGAGACTGATTCATGAGATAGCGTCCGGATCGCTGCGCTCATCAAGCTGCAACTGCATAAAGGTCAGATCCAGCCAGCGGCCAAACTTCGTGCCCACCTGCGGCATCTGGCCGGTGGTCACAAAACCGAGCGTCTCATGAAGATGAATAGAGGCCTGGTTTTGCGCCTCAATGCCCGCCACCATGACGTGTTTGCCGAGGGTCCGCGCTTCAATAATCAGCGCGTTCATCAGCGTGCGGCCAATACCTTTCCCCTGATGATCCGGATGAACGTAGACAGAATGCTCTACCGTATGCCGGAAACCGTCAAAGGCGCGCCAGTCGCCAAACGAGGCGTAGCCGGTGATAACGCCATTCTCTTCACTCACCAGCACCGGGTAGCCTGCGAGGGCACGCGCCTCAAACCAGGCAATGCGGTTATCCGTATCGACGGTTTTATCATTCCAGATCGCGGCAGTATGCAGCACCGCGTGGTTGTAAATCTCCCCAATAGCGGCGCAGTCTTCTTTGCAGGCATGACGAACGATCATGTTTGAACCTCTGAGTGTGTTGTTCACTATAGTATTACGTTATGAGTACGATATTACACAACTGTACAGACGGATGGCTATGACATAAGCCAGATTTTTTTGTTATCAAAACCGCGTTGAAATGCCGGTCATACACTATAGTATGACGTCATGAATACTATGGCAGACACAATGAATCAAAGGATTAGCGCGCGAATTCGCCTTGAACGCGAGTCGCGAGGATGGTCATTAAGCGAGCTTGCTGACCGGGCCGGCGTCTCGCGCGCCATGATCCACAAGATAGAGCGAGGGGACAGCAGCCCGACGGCGACCTTGCTCGCGCGGTTATCCGGCGCGTTTGGCATCAGCATGTCAACGCTGATCGCCAGGGCCGAAATGCAGGAAGGAAAGCTGCTGCGTCTGGAAAACCAGCCCGTCTGGCGTGACCCTCAGACACACTACCTCCGCCGCCACGTTTCACCCCGCACCGATTTGCCCATCGATCTTGTTCAGGTTGAGCTGCCGGCGGGAAGCGATGTCCCTATGCCCGCCTCGTCGTATGCGCTGGCGCGCCAGCTTATCTGGCTGCAGTCTGGCGAACTGGTTTTCCAGGAGGGCGATACCCGTCATGAAATGCACGCCGGTGATTGCCTGGAGCTGGGGCCGCCCAACGACTGCCGGTTCATTAATGAGACGAATGAAACCTGTATCTATCTGGTTGTGCGGCTTAACCAGTCTGGCTCGTAAAGTTAAAGCGTTTACGCCGATCATGAGCCAGGCTCTAATGACATTTGTACCAGAAGGAGTTCCTGATGAATCAATCTGTTTCGCAAAATCGCCGCTGGGTTCTGGCTTCTCGTCCGCACGGTGCGCCGGTCGCGGAGAATTTTCGTCTGGAAGAGCAGCCTGTTCCTGAACCTCAGGCAGGACAGCTTTTGCTGCGCACGGTCTGGCTGTCGCTTGATCCTTACATGCGTGGCCGCATGAGTGATGCACCTTCCTATTCACCGCCAGTGGAAATTGGGGCGGTCATGGTGGGGGGAACGGTCAGCCGCGTGGAGCAGTCAAATCATCCGGACTATACGCCGGGTGAGTGGGTGCTGGGCTACAGCGGCTGGCAGGAGTATGAAATTTCAGACGGCAGCGGCCTGGTGAAACTGGGCGAAAATATTTCTCACCCCTCGTGGGCGCTGGGCATTCTGGGTATGCCAGGGTTTACCGCCTATATGGGGCTACTGGACATCGGCCAGCCTAAAGCCGGTGAAACGCTGGTGGTTGCGGCGGCGACGGGGCCGGTTGGTGCGACGGTCGGGCAGATCGGTAAAATCAAAGGTTGCCGGGTGATCGGCGTTGCCGGTGGCGCAGAAAAATGCCGCCATGCCGTCGAGGTGCTCGGGTTTGACCAGTGCCTGGATCACCATGCCGATGACTTCGCGGCCCAGCTGGAAAAGGCCTGCCCGAAAGGGATTGATGTCTATTATGAAAACGTCGGCGGGAAAGTCTTTGACGCCGTGTTGCCCTTACTGAACACCTCGGCGCGCGTACCGGTATGTGGTCTGGTGAGCGGTTACAATGCGACGGGTCTGCCGGAAGGGCCTGATCGTTTGCCGTTATTGATGGCGACGATTCTGAAGAAACGGATTCGTATGCAGGGGTTTATCATCGCTCAGGATTACGGCCATCGCATCAAGGAGTTCCAGGATGAGATGGGGCGCTGGGTGCAGGAAGGCAAAATTCACTACCGTGAGCAGGTCACAGACGGCCTGGAGAATGCGCCTGAGGCGCTGATTGGCCTTCTTGAAGGAAAAAACTTCGGCAAAGTCGTGATTCGCGTCGCGGGTGACAATAAATAATCTAAAATATGGCGGGGTTTCCCGCCATATTTATTTGTGAAGATACGATATATTGTCTTTAATTAACTGGACATGGCTTTTCGCGCCTTCCGTTCAGATGAGCACGAAAACGAAAAAAAATAAATTTTGCATTTCTTGACATTTTTACAGACTTCCCATCACCAGGCATGACGATACAGGATATATCGGAACAGCGTCGTTTATAAAAAACGGCGTTTAAAAATAGCATTAAGTATTAGCTACAGGAATTGAACATGCTTGATTTGGACCATTTAGAAAAAGCGCAAAGGATCAGTCTTACCATGCAAGTCGAACTCAGTTTGAAAGGCGCGTTAATTACAGGTTCACTGAAACCTGGCGCTCGACTGATTACCAAAGAAATTGCTGATAAATTAGGAACCAGTATTACCCCGGTTCGCGAGGCGCTTTTGCGTCTGGTGTCGTCTGGGGCATTACACGCCACACCGGCGCAGGCGTTCCTGGTTCCTGAGGTCACGCTTGAGCGTTATAACGAGATTAACGCCATCAGAAAACAGCTTGAGCCTATGGCGGTAGCTGCCGCCTGTCAGCATATGACGGAAAATAAGCTGGAGGTGTTGCGCAAGCTATCAGAGACATTCCATGAAGCCATGCGCAACGGGCACGTTCAGCAGGCGCTGCATGCTAACCGCATCTTTCGGTTTACGCTTTATCAGTACGCGGAAATGCCGACACTCAGCGCCTTAATTGAGCAGCTATGGGTGCGTATTGGACCTTGCATGAACTATCTGCATCAGGAGCTTAACGACATCAAGGTGTCGACTTATCACTACGCCGAGCTCCTGTCCGCGCTTGAGCGAAGAGATGTTGATGGCAGTCAGAAGGCGATAGAGACGTTGATTGATGAAGCGAACACGCTTTTACAGCGACAATATTTTAACTGAGAGATTATTTAGCAGAGCGACTATATCCTGCCGCGAATTATATTCCTGGTTAAATACTCCTGATGGCTTATTGCCATCAGGAGCGTTATTCCATTTATAAAAATAATATTCAGCAAAAAAGAATGCTTTTTGCTTACTCGAAGCGATAAGAGACCGACAGACCTATGCCGTAGTTACGGCCCGGTGCAGGTTCGTAATAACGCCCGTTGGATTCATTCACGATAACCGATCCGACATACTCTTTATCGAACAGGTTATCGACGCGACCAAAGACGTCCATTCCCCAGTTACCGTAGTTGAATTTATACCCGGTATTCAGCCCAACCACCGTGTAGGACGGGGCTTTCGCCGTGTTCTCGTCATCCGCCATGATATCGCTCATGTAGCGCACATCCGATCCCGCATACCAGCCTTCTTCCGGCTGCCAGCCAAACGAGGCATAACCCATGTTGCGGGCAATGCCTGGCATACGGTTGCCGTTACAGTCGCCGGTGCTGCACACGTTGGTACGATAGGTGGCGTCCAGATAGGTCCACGCCATTTTCAGCTTCCAGTTCTCAGCAAACTGCTGATCCAGGGAAACTTCAACCCCCTGACGACGGGTTTTACCGGCGTTTTTATAGCTGGTACGACCGCCAGCGCTGGCATCGACGACAATCTCGTCATCCGTATCGGTGCGGAACAGCGCTGCCGTCAGCAGACCATTACCGATACGGGTTTTGCTGCCCACTTCATAGGTATTGTTGGTGGAAGGTTTCAGGCCAATGTTGAGGCCGCCCTGGTTATCCGCACGATAAGAGAGCTCATTGATGGTTGGCGTTTCAAACCCGCGACCTGCCGCAGCATAGAGATTCCACGCATCGGTCACGGCATATTTCACCGATCCGGCCGGGAGCCACTTGTGATAGCTTGCGTCACCGCTGTCGTCTCCGTTACCCGGGGTCACGTAATGGTCGTTGGAGTCAAACCAGACCGAGCTGTAACGGACGCCGGCATCCACGGAGAGTTTCTGCGTTAACTGCCAGCTGGTTTGCAGGTACGGGTCGACGTTCCACATCAGGTTACGTTCGTTACGACGTTTGTCGCCCTTGACGCCGTACTCCGGCACGCCGTTGTTCATCACGAAGTTCTCGTATCCGCGACGATCTTCGCTCATGTTTTCGTAGTTCAGACCGGTGGTAAAGGTGACCGGAACCAGCAGTTCGCCACGGTGCGTCCAGCGGGTATCAATCCCCTGGTAATGGCGCTGCATATCAATCACGCCGCCGGAGTGGGAAGGTCTCAGCTGAGGCTGATAAGGAATTGACTGGTACTGCGTCATTTCACGTTCGCCGGCGTACATCATGACGCTGAGATCGTCCTGGGTGCTGAGCTGACGATCGTAGCGCAGGCCAGCCTGGGTCTGCTTGATGGTCTTGCGCGTATTGTATTGATCGCCACGCGGAGACTGGCGAGGGTTGTCATGCCACTCCTGGGCACTCAGTCCACCCGGATCGTTAGCTTTCATGTCCACGCTGTTGAAAATCAGCGTCAGCTTACTCACGTCATCAATACGAACACCCAGTTTAGCGTTGGCGAGATTCTTCCGCGCGCCGCTGTGGTCGCGATAACCTTTGGTCGTGAAACGGGTAGTGGACACGGTGTAGTCCACATCCCCGGCATGCGTCCCGTCACCCATCGCGCCGGTGGCTTTCATTCCATAGCGCCAGGTACCGTAACTGCCGTAATAGCTGCTGGCCTCGATGGTCGGCGGCTGCTGCCCGGTCCGGGTCGTCATGTTGATCACGCCGCCAGAGGCGTTGCCATAAAGGGCAGAGAAGGGGCCGCGCAGCACTTCTACGCTGTCCACGCTGGAAAGATCGATATTGGAGGTTTGTCCCTGTCCATCCGGCATGGTTGCCGGAATACCGTCGACATACATACGGATACCGCGCACGCCGAAGGTTGAGCGGGCACCAAACCCACGCATCGAAAGCTGGAGATCCTGAGCATAGTTCTGGCGGTTCTGGATCTGCAGCCCCGGCACGCTGCCAAGAGATTCAGACAGGTTAATGCGTGGCGCAGCATGACGCATATCATCGCCATTCACGACGCTGACCGCCGCCGGGGTATCGAGCTCCGAGACGGTTTGCGGTGTGGCGCTGACGATCATGGTCTGTTCATCGGCACTCATCGCAGTGAGAGGCGCAGAGATAACAGGAACCAGCAGCAGTGGAAGCGTTGCCTTACGGGCAGAAATGATTTTCATGAAATAGACCGGTTATGGAAAAAACGTACCAAATGGAACATGTCCATATATGTTAAATCTTTTGTAAATCTTTTGAAAACTATAACCGCACATTGCGTTAATGAAAGGCCGGGAAGGAAAGAAAAACTCCACATTTAACTCATAAATGATTACTATTCTCATTATCAGAACGGCAATGCCATGACGTTGCCTGTCGGAAGTGATGTCAGCAGTAAACCCTGTGTTCAAAAAAGGAATTGTTATGTCTTTACGTCATCTGTGCTCGCCGCGCCTGAGTATGTCTCTGCTGTCAGGGGCGTTACTGTTTGCCGGAACCTTCCAGGTTCATGCTGCCGAAGAGATGTTGCGCAAAGCGGTCGGGAAAGGCGCATATGAAATGGCCGTGAGCCAGCAGGAGAATGCGCTGTGGGTCGCGACATCGCAGAGCCGCAAAACGGACAAAGGCGGGATTGTCTATCGCCTTGACCCGGTCACGCTGGACGTGACGCAGGTCATTCATAACGATCTCAAACCATTCGGTGCCACCCTTGATAATGCCACCCAGACGCTGTGGTTTGGTAACACCATCAACGGCGCGGTAACCGCGATTGATGCCAAAACGGGTGAGGTGAAAGGGCGACTGGTGCTGGATAACCGTCAGCGCAGTGAAACCGTCAAACCTCTGCAGCCGCGCCAGCTGGTGGCCGATGACAGCACAAACACGGTTTACATCACCGGCGTAGGCCAGGAGAGCGCGATTTGGGTGGTGGATGGTGCAACGCTGAAGCTGAAAGAGACCATCGGCAGTACCGGTAAATTCAGCACCGGCCTGGCGCTGGATGCGAAGGCAAAACGTCTTTACACCACCAATGCTGATGGCGAACTGGTGACGATTGATACGGCAACCCACAAAATCCTCAGCCGTAAAAAAGTGCAGGACGACGGTAAGGAGCACTTCTACCTGAATCTGAGCCTGGATACCGCCGGACAGCGTGCGTTCTTAACCGACTCAAAGCAGCCGGAAGTGCTGGTGGTGAATCTGAAGGACGGCAGCGTCATCAAGAAAATTGCCGTGCCTGAATCGCTGGCCGTTCTGTTTAACCCGGCGCGCAACGAAGCGTATGTGACGCACCGTGAAGCGGGTAAGGTGAGCGTAATCGACGCGAAAACCTACAACGTTACCAAAACCTTCGACACCCCGGTCTACCCGAACAGTCTGGCGCTCTCTGCGGATGGCAAAACCCTGTATGTGACGGTAAAACAAAAATCGACCCGTCAGCATGAAGCCACCCAGCCTGATGACGTGATTCGTATCACGCTCTAAGTTTCGCTCCTCAACACAAAGAAAAAGGGAAGGCGCAATGCCTTCCCTTTGTATTAACCAGCAGGTCGATATTAACGCGACGTCTCTTCAACCAGCGGGGCGTCGTGTTTGGCATCATCAGGATGAACCGGCGCCGTGCTGTGAATTTCTTGTACGCGTTTACGCACGCCAAACCAGCCGGCAATCAGCAATACGGCCAGCAGAGGAATGGTGGCGATCGTGTAGGTACCGTTAGGGTAATCAAACGCCATCAGCACCAGCACGCTGAACAGGAAAAGCAAAGTGAGCCAGGAGGTCACCGGTGCGCCCGGCAGCTTAAAGCTGACTTCAGCGGCTTTGCCTTCTTTGATCGCTTTGCGCAGACGCATCTGGCAGACCACGATAAAGGCCCAGGAGGCGATGATGCCGAGCGCGGCAACGTTCAGCACGATTTCGAATACCTGAGACGGTACCAGGTAGTTCAGGAACACGCCGAAGACATACACCACCAGCGTCGCCAGGATGCCCGCGTAAGGCACATGCTGACGGCTCATCTTCGACATGAATTTCGGCGCCGAGCCGCCCATCGACATGGAGCGCAGGATACGACCGGTGGAGTAAAGACCCGAGTTCAGACTGGAGAGTGCAGCCGTCAGCACCACGATATTCATGATGCTGCCAACATAAGGCACGCCCAGTTTAGAGAAGAAGGTCACAAACGGGCTTTGACCCGCCTGATAGGCGTTCCACGGCAGCAGCAGAACCAGCAGCACCACGGAACCAACATAAAAGAGACCGATACGCCAGATAACGCTGTTAATGGCTTTAGGTACCATGGTCTGTGGGTCTTTACATTCACCCGCCGCGGTGCCAACCAGCTCAATGGACGCGAAGGCGAACACCACACCCTGAACCAGCACCAGCGCAGGCAGCAGGCCATGCGGGAAGAAACCGCCGTTATCGGTGATCAGGTGGAAACCGGTGGCATTGCCATCGAGCGGTTTACCGCTACCGAGGAACACCGTACCCACGACCAGGAACACCACGATGGCCAGCACTTTTACCAGCGCGAACCAGAACTCCATCTCCGCGAACCACTTCACGCCGATCATGTTCATGGTGCCGACAATGGCCAGTGCGCCCAGCGCAAACACCCATTGTGGCACATCACCAAACGCGCCCCAGTAGTGCATGTAAAGCGCGACGGCGGTGATATCGACAATACCGGTCATTGCCCAGTTGACGAAGTACATCCATCCAGCAACGTAGGCCGCTTTTTCACCGAGGAATTCACGGGCGTAAGAGACAAAACTGCCGCTGGAAGGGCGATGCAGTACCAGTTCGCCCAATGCACGAAGAATGAAGAAAGAGAAGATCCCGCACACCAGATAGACCAGGGCGAGAGCCGGGCCAGCCATCTGCAGACGAGCGCCAGCACCTAAAAACAGACCCGTTCCGATAGCGCCGCCGATGGCGATCATTTGAACCTGACGGTTGCCCATCGCTTTGTGGTAGCCCTCTTCATGGGAGTTTAACCAGCGACGTTTAGCAGCGTGATGATCGGCTGCGCTTTTATTGCTTGTTTTCATTGAGTTACCTGTTTGCCTGTCTGAACCATTATCGTGATAGTCCTGCCTGGCAGAGTGCAATACAAACGATTGCTTCTGCGCAAACACATGTTGCCTTCCCAGTCATTCTGCGTATGGATAAGGCGAAACATGGCGAGGCATCCTACCTGCAATTCATAAGCGACGCAAAATATAACCGTGCCGAAAGTGATGCACGTCGAAGGAAATCGTGTGGTCAGAGCAGACGGGGATCACAACACGCTGAATAGCGGTGAGTTTTTAGACAAATCCATTAATGAAGTGGTGCTTTAATCATCAGTTTCGCTTAATGATTGCGCAAAGCAACCAGCGCATAACGGCCCCTTTGCTCAACCGCCAAAAACGGCAATCGCCTGTTGCAGACGGGTCGTGCGCTGCGTCAGATGGTGTGCGGCGTCCGTCACGTTATCCACCATACCGGTATTGTTTTGGGTCATTGTACCGATGCGGGAGATGGACGCGTTAATCAGGGCCAGCGCCTGCGTTTGCTCCTGCGTGGCGTGGCCTATCTCCTTAATCAGAGAAGACATCTCCATGACATTGCCAATCATCACCGTGAGCTGAGATTCAGTTTGCTCGACCTTCTCCACGCCGGCGTTCACGCTGGAAACGTTTTTCTCTATAAGCGTTTTGATCTCTTTGGCCGCGGTGGCAGAGTGCTGGGCAAGGTTGCGGACTTCGGCCGCCACGACCGCAAAACCGCGTCCGGCATCACCCGCACGCGCCGCTTCAACGGCCGCGTTCAGCGCCAGAATATTGGTCTGGAAGGCGATACGATCGATGACGCTGATGATGTCGACGATCTGGCTGTTATCCTGCGACACGGACTGCATCATGCCGATAGTCTCTTTCATCATTGCTTCACCGCGGTGAGCGCTGGTGCGGGTGCGATCTGCCATCAGGATCGCGTCTTTCGCCGTTTCAGCCGTCTGCTGAACCGCGCTGGCAATTTCTTCCACGGCTGAGGCCGTTTGCTGCAGAAAGTCTGCGGTTTCTTCGGTACGCGTTTGTAATGCCATACCTTCTTTCGCCACCTGCTGGCTGATTGTACTTATACCGCTGATTTGCGCACCGACATCGTCAACCAGCGAATGGAGGTTCAGACCCGACTGATTCACCATGCGCATCATCAGGCCGATTTCATCGACGCGGTCAAAATGGTAATAGTCCGCTTTACGTCCTGAAACCACCCGCTGCATTTGCTGGACAATGGATTTTACCGGCTTTGCAATTTGCGCATGAAGATAAACGGCCAGGGCAATAAATAGCAGAGCCAGACCTACAGTCTCAACAATACGATCGGCAAATATAAACAGCTGCAAACAAGCGAGCAGGGCGGTTATCGCAATACCAAGATGGATCCTTTTACTGGTGCTAAGGCGTTTAAACAGCGACGTAAAAGAGAACAGACCGTGGCGAACAAACAGGCCCTTATAAAAGCGGTGATGTTTTAATTCATTATTGCGCACTTTCTCATACCGTTTTTCACTGACAGCAATCTCTTCACGCGAAGGAATATTCCGCACAGAAATATAGCCGGTTAACGTTTCATTCTGATAAACCGGTGTGACGTTGGCGCGCACCCAGTAGTGATCGCCGTTCTGGCGGCGGTTCTTGACCAGCCCCGTCCAGGTCTCACCCTGTTGCAGGGTAAACCACATGTCGCCAAACGCCTCAGCAGGCATGTCGGGGTGGCGAATAAGATTATGCGGCTCACCGAGAAGACTCTCTTCTTTATAGCCGCTGGCGTCAATAAAGGCAGAGTTCGCATAGGTAATATGGCTGTGCGTATTGGTGGTCGACATAAGCGTCGAACCTTCGTTAAGTAAATACTCGTTTTGTGTAACGGGAGTGTTATTCCGCATCAGTAACCCCATGGTCATATATCAATAAAAAAGAGCCCGTTAAACATTCAGGCAAGATTGAAAGGTTTGTTTTTATTTTTACTGTCGGCATATTCTCTACGAAAGTTATGCGTTCCGGAATACCCTGTATTTAGTATTTTTTATTTTTAAAATGCGACCGATGTAATAAAAATGAAAATATTTATCGATGCGTTTTTGTGGCGCCCTGCAAATAAACGCCATAAGGCAAATTAAAAGCGGGAGATCACGCTTCGACGTAAACTGACCCGCCGAAATAGCGTTTCGTTAACAAGATGAAAACGCTATGCTTTAAGGGTTTTTCTTCAACAGGGGGCAGCAGGGTGAAAGTAAATGTGATTGGCACCAGCGGGAGTGGAAAAAGCACTCTGGCGAAGCGTATCGCCGCAGAACTGGATATTCCTTACATTGAAATGGACCGACTTTACTGGTGTCCGGACTGGCAGGGCACCCCGGACGCTATCTTGCTGGAAAAACTGGAGACGACGCTAAAGGCGTCAGCGGAGTGGGTGCTTGATGGCAACTATAACCGTACGCGCCCTGTGAAATGGCGAGACGTGGATCGGGTGGTGTGGGTGGATTATGGGTTCGCCCGAACCCTATATCAGGCTGTCACCCGAGCGTTCACGCGCGCCTGGCACAAACAGGAACTGTGGCCCGGTACGGGAAACTGTGAGAGTTTTCGTCGCTCATTCATGAGCCGTGAGTCCATTATTATCTGGACAATCAAAACCTGGCGCAGCAACCGCGCACGTTATGCACGCGATATGGTAGACCCGCAATACGCCCATATTCATTTTGTCCGCATTACCCGCCGCAGTGAGGTGGAAAACCTCATTTCATCGCTTAAGTCACACGCGTAGCATGGATTTATATATCTGATTTCCGGCAAACCAAATGTAAATTAATTGTTTCTCAGAGGTGAAATACGCCTTTAATAATGACGACATGTTAAGTCAAACGAGAACGCAACATGTCCTGGCGAATCAGTATTCTGGATAAAAGCCCCATCGCTGAAAACGAAACGGCTGCCGATGCACTGGCGCGAACCCTGGCGCTGGCACAGCAGGCAGAAAATCTGGGCTATCACCGTTTCTGGATTGCCGAACACCACAACACGCCCCAGCTGGCCAGCCCTTCACCCGAACTGTTAATCGCCTGGATCCTCGGGCAAACACGGCGTATCCGCGTGGGCTCTGGTGGCGTCATGCTCCAGCACTACAGCCCTTACAAAGTCGCAGAAAATTTCAACCTCCTGGCCGCGCTTGCTCCCGGGCGCGTGGATCTGGGCGTCGGGAAAGCCCCAGGCGGCCTGCCGCTCTCCACCCGGGCGCTGCAGCAGGGCCTCGATCAACAGCAAAAAGGCAGTTTTGCCGAACAGCTGACACAGCTTCATCACTGGATCCAGCCGGAAAATCAGTCGGTGGACGAGGCCGTTCGCGCGACGCCGCTGCCGCCGGTTCCGGCGCAGGGGTTCCTGCTGGGGGCCAGTACCGAAAGCGCGCTGCTGGCCGCGAAACTTGACTGGCATTTTGTCTTTGCTGCTCACCTGAATGGGGATCCGGCGCTGCTGCGTGAAGTCATCACCACCTGGCGTAACCACAGCGCCCGGGATGCAATTGTGGCGGTTCAGGTCATCGTCGCCCAGTCGCAGGCTGAGGCGGAGGCACTGGCACAACAGGTTGAAGTCTGGGGCGTCGAACTGGCAAATGGGCAGCGCGTCACCGTGGCCAGCGAAGAGCAGGCCTATGCCTTTGCCCGACAGGCGGGCAGCGAGCCGGTGCGCATTGCCCGTCGGGCACAGTCGCTGCTGGCGGGAACAGCCGAATCGGTGCTGGAACAGTTGAACGCCCTGCACGAAAAATGGGGCATTGATGAATTCATTATTGATACGCCCGTTGCGGATGGCGTAACGCGAATACAGTCCCTGCGTCTGCTGGCGCAGGCGAAGCTTAACAAGGAGGTCGCCGTATGCGTTTTGACGAACAACTGATTGCCTGGCGCCGGGAGCTGCACCAGAACCCGGAGCTGTCCGGCCAGGAGGTCGAAACGACCGCTCGCCTGCGTCAGTGGCTGACGAAGGCTGGCATTACGCCGCTGCCTTATGCGCTTCAGACCGGCGTGGTGGCCGAAATCGGCACGGGGAAAAAGCTGATTGCGCTGCGGGCCGATATTGACGCCTTGCCCATTGAAGAGCGCAGCGGCGTGCCGTTTAGCTCACAGCGTGCGGGTGTGATGCATGCCTGCGGACACGATATTCATACGAGTGTGATCCTCGGGGCGGCGTTAAAGCTTAAAGAGCGTGAAGCGTCTTTAAACGGGCGCGTGCGGATCCTTTTTCAGCCGGCTGAAGAGAACTTTGGCGGCGCGAAAAGTATGGTGCGGGCCGGTGCCTTACGTGATGTCAGTGCCATTTTCGGGATGCATAACGAGCCGGGGCTTCCGGTCGGGGAATTTGCCACCCGCGGTGGGCCGTTCTACGCCAACGTCGACCGGTTTGTTATCCGAATTACCGGTAAAGGCGCGCATGCTGCACGTCCGCATGAAGGTAACGACGCCATCGTGCTGGCGAGCCAGCTGGTAACGGCGTTGCAGAGCGTTGCCAGCCGCAACGTCAACACGCTTGATTCCGTGGTGCTGAGCGTCACGCGCATTACCGGGGGCAATACCTGGAACGTCCTGCCGGAAAGCGTTGAGCTGGAAGGCACGCTTCGCACCCACCGCGTGGAAGTGCAGCAGAATGTGAAAGCACGCGTCGGTGAAATTGCCGCCGGGTTTGCCAGCGCGTTTAGCGCGCAGATCGACATCACCTGGTACGCCGGGCCTACCGCGCTGGTCAATGACGCGCACTGGGCCGAATTTGCCACCGCCATCGCCAGAGAATCTGGGTATGAAACGCAGCACGCCGAGCTGCATATGGGCGGGGAAGATTTCGCGGTGTATCTGCAGCAGGTCCCCGGGGCGTTTGTCAGCATCGGCAGCGCCAGTCCGTTCGGTTTACATCACCCGGCCTTCAACCCGGATGAAGCATTAATTGAGCCCGCTGCCCGCTATTTTGCACAGCTTGCGGAAAAAGCCCTGCAACACGTTTAATTCTGAAGAGGTGAATATGTCTGCAACCCGACAATTGCGGCTGGGAACCATTTTGCATGGTGCTTCCGGGAACATGTCTGCCTGGCGTCATCCGGCGGCGGTCGCCGATGCCAGCATTAATTTTGATTTTGTAAAAGCCACGGCGTTAAAAGCCGAAGAGGGGAAGCTTGATTTTTTATTCGTCGCCGACGGCCTCTATATTAACGAGAAATCCATCCCGCATTTCTTAAACCGGTTTGAGCCGTTAACGGTCTTGTCTGCACTGGCAAGTCTGACCTCGCGCCTCGGTCTGGTCGGCACCTTATCGACCTCCTACAGCGAACCGTTTACCGTGGCGCGCCAGTTTGCCAGCCTCGATCATTTGAGCAACGGACGCGCAGGCTGGAACGTGGTGACCTCACCGCTCGAGGGGTCGGCGAAAAACTTCTCGCGCGAGAAACACCCTGAACATGCGCTGCGCTACCGGATAGCGGATGAATACCTCGACGTGGTGAAAGGACTCTGGGATTCCTGGGAGGGGGATGCCTTTGTGCGCAACAAAGAGAGCGGGCAGTTCTTTGACCCGGCAAAACTGCATACGCTTGATCACCACGGCGATTTCTTCCAGGTGGCCGGTCCGCTCAATATTGGCCGCACGCCGCAGGGACGCCCGATTGTCTTTCAGGCAGGTGCATCGGATGACGGAAAAAAACTGGCTGCGAAACATGCTGACGCCATTTTTACCCATCATGAAACGTTAGAGGAAGCCAAAGCGTTTTATCGCGACGTAAAACACCAGCTTGAATCCAATGGCCGCAGGGCATCGGACTTACATATTTTTCAGGGCGTCAGCGTGATTGTTGGCAAAGACGCGGAGGACGTGGAGAACCAGTATCAGACAACCGCGGCTCTGGTGTCGATTAACGATGCCCTGAATTACCTCGGCCGTTATTTCGAACATCACGATTTCAGCCAGTACCCGCTTGACGAGCCGTTCCCGGACATCGGTGAACTGGGTAAAAACAGTTTTCGCAGCACGACCGATGAAATTAAGCGTAATGCTCGCGAACGCAACTTGACCCTGCGTCAGGTTGCACTCGAAGCGGCATCCCCGCGCCCGCGCTTTTCCGGTACGCCGGAGGAGGTGGCAGACGGTCTGCAGGGCTGGTTTGAGGCATTCGCCGCGGACGGCTTCATTATTCAGGGTGGAACGCCGGACACATTCCCGCGTTTTGTTGACCAGGTTGTCCCGGTGTTACAGGCCCGCGGGTTATTCCGCACCGACTATCCCGGCACTACGCTGCGCGACAGTCTGGGTTTAGACGAACCGCAAAACCAGTTCACACAACAATAATAGAGAACCTCGCTATGCAGAAATCATCGCTTATTCTGGCGCTTGCGCTGGCCTTTTCCCCTGCCGTCTGGGCAGAGAATGTGAACATTAATGGCACTGGCGTGAGCCTGGAAGCCAACAAAACGCCCGTCAACACCGCCAAAAACAGCGACGCCATCGCGCAACTGCCGAAAGATTATCGCTTCGCCGTGCCGGGCAAATTCACCGTGGCGGTTGCCGCGCTTAACTCACCGCCGCTGACCGTTTTTTCCGACGACAATAAAACGCTGCTCGGAAGCGAGGTGGACGTTGCCCGTCTGGTGGCCGACAGCCTTGGGCTGGAGCTGAACGTGGTGCCAACCTCCTGGGAGGACTGGCCTCTGGGTGTCGCCTCCGGGAAATACGATGCGGCGATCAGCAACATCACCGTGACCAGAGAACGCAAAGAGAAGTTTGATTTTGCCACTTACCGTAAAGATTCCCTCGGCTTCTATGTGAAATCGACCAGTCCGATTACCTCGCTGCAGAAGGCGGAGGACATCGCCGGGCTGCGCATCATCGTAGGTTCCGGGACCAACCAGGAGGCTATCCTGCTGGCGTGGAATGCGCAGAACGTGAAGAAAGGCCTGAAGCCGTTTACCCCGATCTACACCAAAGACGATGCATCACAAACCCTGTCTCTCCAGTCAGGTCGCGCAGATGCGTTCTTTGGCCCGAACGTGACTGGCGCATGGAAAGCGGCGCTGACCGGGAAAACGAAACGGGTTGGGATTGTCGACGGCGGCTGGCCGAAGGCGGCGCACATTGCGGTGACGCTGAAAAAAGGCAGCGGCCTGGTCGAGCCGGTACAGACTGCACTTAACGGGGTCATCAAAAACGGCGATTACGACAAAGTGCTGAACCGCTGGGGAGAAGGGGTAGAACGTATCCCTCAATCAGAAGTGAACCCGGCAGGACTGGGTGACTAAGGAGGCGCTATGCGCGAGCAATTTCGGGACGTGTCACCAGAAGACGCCGATCTTCAGCCCATTATCGACGGATTATTCGGTGAATATGCCGCCCGCTATGGCGACTACTTCTCTAAAGACGCGGAAGTGGAGCTCACGGAGTGGTACCTGGCCCCGCAGGGGCTGTTTATTGTCCTTGAGCGTGACGGCGACATCATCGCCACCGGCGCGTATAAACCGTTTGATGAACGCACCGCTGAAATCAAACGAATCTGGACGCACAAGGCGCTGCGTCAACAGGGGCTGGCGGCCCGCGTCGTCCAGGAGCTGGAGCGTCGGGCGGTACAGGCCGGTTACAGCCAGATCTACCTCACCACCGGTTTTCGTCAGCCGGAGGCGGTCAGGCTCTATATCAGCCAGGGCTATCAGCCGCAGTTCGATCTGAACCGCGATCCGGAAGAGTACAGCCAGCCGCCGTTTGATGGCCGGCTGCGTTTCACCAAAACGCTGATCAGTGAAGCGTTCAGTAAAACAGCATGAGGAATGACAATGAGCAACGTTGAAACCATTAAGGTGGTCCCGGCGCGTTATCCGCTGCGGACTGTCGGTGCCGTGGTGGCGCTGTTTGTGCTTGCGGTGGTCATTCAGTCCGTGGCCTTTAACCCGCGCTGGGAGTGGTCTGTCTTTGCCCGCTGGTTCTTTGATCCGGTTATCCTCGAAGGCGTAGGGCAGACATTGCTGTTGACCCTGATCGGTACTGCGTTGAGCGTAATCATCGGCGGCCTGCTGGCGCTGGCGAGGCTCTCTTCATCCTGGCTGCTGAGCAGCCTGGCCTGGGGGTATATCTGGCTGTTTCGTTCGTTGCCGCTGATTGTGGTTCTGATCATTCTCTATAACTTTTCCTATCTCTACGACACGCTCTCGCTCGGCGTACCCTTCACCGCCATTACCTGGGGTCGCTTCGAAACCATCAATGTGCTGGGACAGTTTTCCACCGCCGTGGTGGGACTGACACTGGTTCAGAGCGCGTATACCGCCGAGATCATTCGCGGCGGTTTTCTGGGTGTGGATCATGGTCAGTACGAAGCGGCGGCGGCACTCGGCCTGCCAGCCTGGCGTCGTACGGTGCGTATCATTTTGCCGCAGGCACTGCGCACGATTCTGCCGTCCGGATTTAATGAAATTATCAGTCTCGCGAAAGGCACGGCGATGGTGTATGTCCTGGCGATGCCGGAACTCTTCTATACCATTCAGATGATCTATAACCGCACGCAGGAGGTGATCCCGCTGCTGATGGTCGGTGCGGTCTGGTATCTGGTGATTACCACCGTGTTGTCTGCCATTCAGCATGTTGTGGAGCGCGGGCTTGCCCGCAGCGAACGCCGTTCAGCCGTTAATCAGAACCGGGTAGCCAGTCGCGTCCGTTCTGTATCCACCGCATCAGTACAGGAGCCCGTCCATGCAAACCTCTCCTGAAGGGCATATTTCGATTACCGGCGTCAGTAAGTTTTTTGGTCGCCATAAAGCGCTTGATAACGTCTCGCTGGAGATCCCGCCCGGATCGGTAACGGTGATCCTCGGGCCTTCCGGATCGGGTAAATCGACGCTTCTGCGTACCATTAACCATCTGGAACGCGTCGACGAAGGGTTTATCCAGATTGACGGTGACTACATCGGTTACCGCCGTCAGGGTGACAAACTCTACGAGCTGAAAGAGAAAGAGATCCTCAAACAGCGCGTCAATGTGGGCTATGTCTTCCAGAACTTTAATCTCTTTCCGCATCTCACAGTGCTGGAAAACCTGATTGAAGCGCCCATCGCCCATAAAAAACTGAGTAAGAAAGAAGCCGTTGAAAGGGCATACAGCCTGCTGGATGTGGTCGGGCTGCGCGATAAAGCCGACGCCTGGTCGCGCCATCTCTCCGGTGGCCAACAGCAGCGTATTGCCATTGCCCGCGCGCTGGCGTTACGTCCTCGGGTAATGCTGTTTGATGAGCCCACTTCAGCGCTCGACCCTGAACTGGTTGGCGAAGTGCTGGATGTGATTAAAAAGCTCGCCCGCTCGGGTACCACGCTGGTGGTGGTCACCCACGAGATCGGCTTTGCCCGGGAAGTGGCGGATCAGGTGGTCTTTATGGTCGACGGCAAAATTGTGGAGCAGGGCAGCAGTGACGACGTATTAATCCGTCCGTCGCACCCGCGAACGCGCCAGTTCCTGTCAAAAGTGCTGTAAGGAGCGCAGATGAAATATGCTTTTCTGGTCGGTCTGGCTTTTACGACCGCGAGCCATGCGGGTATCGATTTACACGCCAACGAGCAGCCGCTGCCGGTGACAGTAGATCAGCAGGCCGTCGCGAAGATCCCCGCGAACTATAAATTTGTTGAGCCGGGCACGCTCACGGTAGCGATCTCAGCGCTCAACTCTCCACCGCTGGCGCTGCTTGCCAGCGACAACCGGACGCGGATTGGCAGCGATCCGGATATTGCCCGCTTGCTGGCGGGCAGTCTGGGGTTAAAGCTGAAGCTGGTTCCCACGGCCTGGGAAGACTGGCCGCTGGGGATCAGCTCCGGACGCTATGACGTGGCGCTGGTGAATATTGCGGTGACCGAACAGCGAAAAGAGAAATTTGACTTTGCGACCTATCGCGTCGACTCGCTGGCGTTTTCCGTGAAATCCACCAGTGCGGTCCAGGCGATTAACAGCGCAAAAGATCTGGCAGGCAAAAAGGTGATTGTCGGTTCCGGGACCAATCAGGAGCGCATTCTGCTGGGCTGGAATGAAGAGAACAAAAAAGCCGGTCGTGCGCCTGCGCTGCCGGTCTATCTGACCGATGATGCTTCCGGCAACCTCTATATTCAGTCCGGCAGGGCGGATGTGTTCTTCGGGCCTCAATCCGTATCAGCCTATAAAGCGGCGTTGACCGGCAAAACGCGCGTAGTGGGTCTCGGGCCGAAGAGAGCCTATGTCGCCACAACGACCAAAAAGGGCAATGGGCTGGTTTATGCTTTGCAGGCTGCGCTGGAGGGCGCTATTACGCGTGGAGAGTACCAGCGGGTGCTGGCACGCTGGGGGGAAGAGGGCGAAGCGGTGACGCAATCCGACGTGAACCCGCCTGGGATAACCTATTAGTCATGTCTACACTTAGGGTTTTCATCCCGGAGGGGGCAACATGATTAAACTCTATGGCGTACCCGGCTGGGGATCGGCAATCAGTGAAGTGATGCTGACTCTGGCAGACATCCCTTATCAATTTATCAATGTGGACGGTTTCGACCAGCCCGGCCCGCAGCGTGAGTTGCTGAAAGTACGCAATCCGCTGTGTCAGGTACCCACGCTGGAACTGGAAAACGGGGCGATCATGACCGAAACGGCGGCGATTGCCCTGATGGTGCTGGACAGATGTCCCGATCTTGCGCCTGCCGTCGGCCAGGCTGAGCGGCAGCAGTTTCAGCGGTTGCTCATCTGGTTTGTTGCGAACGTTTATCCCACCTTTACCTACGCTGACTACCCCGAACGCTGGGTGCCGGATGCGCCGGAGCAGTTGAAAAACAGCTGTATTGAATACCGAAAATCACTCTATCTGTGGTTTGACAGCCAGCTCAGTGCCACCCCTTTTGCGCTCGGGGAACGGCTGACACTGCTTGACGTCTACATCACGGTTGCACGCACCTGGGGGCCTCGCCATGCATGGTTTGCGGCGAATACGCCGAAGATAACGGCGATTGCGGATACCGTGTGCCAGCTGCCGGAACTGCACAAGGTGTTAAAGGCAAACGAGATAATCTGATAACGTGGAACTCACATTCATAACTGGAAGCCTGCATATGCCACACGTAGATATCAAATGTTTTCCCCGTGATTTGAACGACGACCAAAAAACCGCGCTGGCGGCGGATATTGCCGAGGTGATTACCCGTCATCTGAACAGTAAAGATCGCTCTATTTCGGTCGCCCTGAATGAAGTGCAGGAAGCCGACTGGAAAGCGCAGGTCTGGGATACCGAAATTGAACCCAACCTGGATCACTTAATTAAGAAACCCGGCTATTCAATGTGAGAGAGGGTCGGGCGGCGCGGAGTCGCCCGACACGACACACGCGTTACTTCGTCTGCAGCAATATTGCCATCAGCCCCGGAAAGCGGGCATCAAGATCGTCCCTGCGCAGTGAAATCATATTTTCTCGTCCCTGCGGGCGCTGCCAAATCACGCCGCTGTCGCGCAGCACGCGCCAGTGATGGGTCATCGTCGATTTCACCACCTCGTCCGGGCGCAGCGCGTTACAGCTCAGTTCGCTGCCATCGGCCAGCCTGCGGATAATCGACAGCCGGAGCGGGTTACCGAGGGCAAAAAGCACATTTTCCAGCAGTATTTGTTCAGTTTCAGGGTGGTTCGGGATCATCGTTTTCCTGCGTCTGGTGTCAGATTGAGCTATATCAACAATAGGTCAACCGTAAAAAAATAGTTCGTTAATACTCGTACAATAGGACTATTATAGCAAACGAACGAACACGCGACCATCCCGGTCGTCACAACGCAGTCTTAATGACTAAGGAAATATTATGCCCCGACCCATCCCTCTCGAACGTTATCGCAACATCGGTATCTCCGCGCATATCGATGCCGGTAAAACGACCACCACCGAGCGCATCCTGTTTTATACCGGTATGAGCCACAAACTGGGTGAAGTACACGATGGCGCGGCAACTACCGACTGGATGGCACAGGAGCAAGAGCGCGGGATAACCATTACCTCTGCGGCAGTCAGCTGTTTCTGGCCAGGTATGGACCGGGGCTTTGAACCGCACCGGATCAACATTATCGACACCCCGGGCCACGTGGATTTTACCATTGAGGTGGAACGTTCCATGCGTGTACTCGACGGCGCTGTCATGGTGTATGACTCCGTCGGTGGCGTGCAGCCGCAGTCGGAAACCGTCTGGCGTCAGGCGAACAAATATCATGTCCCGCGGCTGGCCTTCGTCAACAAAATGGACCGCCCGGGTGCGGACTTCTTCCGCGTCGTGCGAATGATGCAGGAGCGTCTGAAAGCGAATCCGGTCCCGATTGTTATTCCGGTGGGGGCAGAAGAACACTTCACCGGCGTGGTGGATCTCATCAAAATGCGTACCATTTTGTGGGACGATGCCACCCAGGGCATGGTGTTTACCTATGCTCCTGTGCCGGATGACGTAGTGAGTACTGCGCAGGAATGGCGGGAAAAAATGGTCTCTGCGGCGGCGGAAGCCAGCGATGAGCTGATGGATAAATACCTGGAAACGGGTGATTTAGAGGAAGCGGAAATCATCAGGGGGCTGCGTATGCGGACCATCTCCGGTGAAATCCAGCCGATGCTGTGCGGCAGCGCGTTTAAAAATAAAGGCGTGCAACGCATGCTTGATGCGGTCATTGAACTGATGCCGTCGCCTCTGGACGTGCCCGCCATTGATGGTGTGGATGAGAATGGGCAGCATGCCGAGCGTCATCCAGACGACAACGAGCCCTTCTCTGCGCTGGCCTTTAAACTGATGAGCGACCCGTACGTCGGACAGCTGACCTTCATCCGCGTTTACTCTGGCGTGCTGCGCAAAGGCGACGCGGTGTTCAACCCGGTGAAAGGGAAGAAAGAGCGCATTGGGCGCATCGTACTGATGCATGCTAACGATCGCCACGAAGTGGATGAACTGCGCGCGGGCGATATCGCGGCCTGCGTTGGGTTGAAAGATGTGACAACCGGTGACACGCTCACCGACCCGAACGCCGTCATTACGCTGGAACGGATGGAGTTTCCGGACCCGGTTATCTCGCTTGCGATCGAGCCGAAAACCAAAGGCGATCAGGAGAAAATGGGCATTGCATTGCAGCGCCTGGCAGCGGAAGACCCTTCGTTTCGTCTGCACACCGATGAAGAGTCCGGCCAGACAATTATCTCCGGGATGGGTGAGTTACATCTTGAGATTATCGTTGACCGCATGAGGCGTGAGTTCGGCGTTGAGGCGAACATTGGTCGCCCACAGGTCACGTACCGTGAAACCCTGCGTAAAGCGGTGAAGGATATCGAAGGGAAATTTGTCCGACAGTCCGGCGGTAAAGGGCAGTACGGCCATGTGGTGCTCAGTCTGGCGCCATTAGAGCCCGGCAGTGGTTTTGTATTCGAAGATGCCACCAAGGGCGGCGTTGTCCCGCGCGAGTATATTCCGTCTGTGGAGAAAGGCCTGCGCGAAGCCATGAACAGCGGTGTCCTGGCGGGGTATCCAGTTGTCGATGTGAAAGCGACCCTGACGTTTGGCTCCTATCACGAGGTCGACTCCTCGGAAATGGCGTTCCGCATGGCGGCGATCCTCGGCTTTAAAGAGGGCGCTCGCAAAGCGGACCCGGTGATTCTTGAACCGGTCATGCATGTCGAGGTGGAAACACCGGAAGAGTACGCCGGCAACATCATGGGCGATCTCTCTTCCCGCCGCGGCATGGTGCAGGGAATGGAAGAGCAGTACGGTAGTCAGATTATTCGCGCGGATGTGCCACTGGCGGAGATGTTTGGCTATGCCACGACGCTGCGTTCGATGTCGCAAGGCCGCGCGACCTACACGATGGAATTCCATCATTTCGCGGAAGCACCGCGTAATGTTGCGGATGAAATTATTGCACGGCGCGCGAAGTAATTTAAAAGCCCTTTCCCTCGCGGAGAGGGCTTTTTTTATAGGCTATTTTTCCAGCGCCTTTACCATTTTCCCACTGGTCACAAACGTCCCGGCCCCCAGATGATGCAGGGTGTTCAGCTTATCGCCGTCAAACTGCCAGCGTCCGGCGACAAACGCGCGTTCATCTGCGGCTGCCGAAACAACCTCACCAAACAGCGTATCGTATTTTTCTGCGGCTGCGGTAACCGGGAGTAAACGACACTCCATCCACGCCAGACATTTCTCTTCAATCACCGGCAGGCCGAGTACCGGACCTTGTACAACCGGGATCCCGTAGCAGTTGAACTTGTCTTCGTCGCGCCCGCTCACGCTGCCGACGGCGTAAGCCCAGTTAGCCGCTGCCACGCCGGGGATGACGATGCCGAACTTTCCGCTGCGCTCAATCAGTTCGCGCGACCAGGTGCTTTTGTCCACCACAATTGCGATACGCGGTGGCTCAAACTCCACCGGCATCGACCAGGCCGCGGCCATGACGTTACGACGGTCGATAGACTCATCGCGGCTGGTAATCAGCACCGTAGGGCCATGGTTCAGCAGACGGCTGGCATGCTTTAATTCAACGGGACGAAACGCGCTCATGAACATTCCTCTCAGCAGGTATTCTGGCATTAAACGTCTGATGGGTAGCCGAAATCAAGATGCACCCGCAAAAAGCACTTTTGCGCATATGGAGGCCGGAAAATAGTTTATAAACAGGGAACATCACATCATGGAAGCGAATCATGTCCCCATTTCTGAGTGCTTATTTTGCCCGTACGGGCTGGCAACAGCCTGTTCAGGTTGACATCGACACCCTGCGGGCGCTGCATTTACACCACAACTGCGCGATCCCCTTCGAGAATATTGACGTCGTGATGCCGCGCGAAATCCATCTGGAAGATCAGTGCCTGGTCGACAAACTGGTGACGGCACGTCGTGGAGGCTATTGCTTTGAGCAGAACGGCCTCTTTGAACGCGTTTTGCGTGAAGTGGGCTTTACAGTTCGCAGCGTGCTGGGCCGCGTGGTCTTAGCCAGTCCGCCACAGATGCCGCCGCGTACGCATCGTCTGCTGCTGGTTGAACTCAACGGCGAGCGCTGGATTGCCGACGTCGGTTTTGGCGGACAGACCCTGACGGCGCCGATTCGTTTGCTCGCCAACGAGGAGCAGGAGACACCCCACGGGCTGTATCGTTTGCTGAGCGAGGGCAACGACTGGATCCTGCAGTTCAGTCACCACGATCACTGGCAGTCGATGTACCATTTTGATCTGACAACACAGTATTTCAGCGATTACGTGATGGGCAACTTCTGGTCGGCGCACTGGCCGCAATCCCATTTTCGCCACCATCTGTTGATGTGTCGCCATCTGCCTGACGGCGGAAAGCTGACCCTGACCAACTTTAACTTTACCCACTGGCAGAAGGGGCATGCGGAAGAGCAGGTCCATCTTCCCGACGCGAACGCGCTGTATCAGGTGATGCAGTCACGGTTTGGACTGGGCGTTGACGATCCCAAACACGGGTTTTCGCTGGACGCGCTGACGGCGGTGATGGCCGGGTTTGATACACATCCTCAGGCCGGGAAATAGACCGGTGGCGCTGCGCTCAGGCGTAGCGCCACCCGGCAACACTCAGCGGCGCGATCTCACCACCTGATACCTGCGCGTTAAATACTCCACCGGCGCGCTCCAGACGTGCACCAGTCGGGTGAAGGGGAAGATCAGGAAAATGGTCATGCCCAGCACCAGATGGACACGGAAGATAAACGCCACGCCCGCCAGATGTTCGGACGAGCCACCGCGGAAGGTCACTACCGACTGCGCCCAGTCCACCAGCTTGAGCATCTCGCTGCCGTCGGGATATTTCGCGGAGAACGGAATGGTGGTGAGCCCAAGAATACACTGCACCAGCAAAATGCAGAGGATCAGGATATCTGCCGTGGAGGAGGTCGCCCGGATACGCGGGTTCGTCAGCCGGCGAATCAATAATCCCGCACCGCCCACCAGCGTAAGCACGCCGCAAACGCCGCCCAGAATCATCGCCATCAGCTGTTTCTGCGACATCGGCAGAAACCACGAATAAACCCAGTGCGGCGTCAGCATCCCGAAAAGATGTCCGAAGAAGATCCCCAGGATCCCGATATGGAACAGATTTGACCACAGCACCATGCCGCGCTTATCCAGCATCTGGCTGGAGGAGGCGCGCCAGGTATACTGCCCGTAGTCGTAACGCAGCCAGCTTCCCACCAGAAAAACCGTGCCGCACAGGTAGGGGTAAATATCGTAGAAAAAGACGTTCAGAAACTGGATCATTTTGGGCCTCCCGCACTGACGTCGACATACTGCGGGGCAACGTCCTGGCTAAAGCGTCGTTGATATTGCTGCATCGGTGAGGTATCACACGATGTGGCGTTGTCCTCGATAAACTTGACCTGTTCCTCTTCCCAGACGGCGTCCAGCGCCTGGCGGGTATCATCCCGTTTCTCGGTGGAAACCTGTTTCGCCACGCTGTCGCTGGTCAGACGCGTGCCTGCGAGCGTCAGGAGCGCATCGAACAGCTGATAATGCGCCACGCCGCGCTGCTTCAGGCGACCGCCAATCAGCGCCAGGATCGGCGCAACGTTTTGTAGCCCTTCGCGGGCCTCGTCGTCGGTGACGAGGCTGAGATACTCCAGGTAGAGCGGCAGATAGTCCGGCAGCTCACGACAGTCCAGCTGCAGGCCGGCTTTTTCGTACTGGCTCATCAGGTCGACCATCGCCTGGCCGCGATCGCGGGATTCAGCATGAACGTGCTCAAACAGCAGCAGCGAGGTCGCACGACCCCGCTCAAACACCTCGCACCATTCGGCCTGCTTATCCAGCAGTGCGGCATCCAGATGCTGGCGGGCAAAGGGCAGTAACGCAGGGAGATCCTGTTCTATCAGGGAAAGTGCTTCCTCGCGATTTTCCCATAATGTTTCATCGGGATACTCAATCAGCAGGGCGATGATTTTGAGGATCTGCATCACTCTCCCTCCCCGTGGTCGCGCACTTCGGTGATGTTGATGGCATCAATGCGGCTGCTGTTAAAGAGGTTGAATTTGGTGTCGGAACCGTGGCACCCGTCGCCAAAGGAGAAGCCGCAGCCGTTGCGTTCCGGGAAGGCGTCGCGCGCCATTTCGCGGTGGCTGGTGGGGATCACGAAACGATCTTCGTAGTTGGCAATCGCCAGATAGCGGTACATCTCTTCGACCTGCTCGACGCTAAGGCCCACTTCTTCGATGGCGCGGGTATCGGTCACGCCTTCAACGGTCTGAGAGCGTTTGTAATGACGCATGGCCATCATGCGTTTCAGGGCGCGCAGCACCGGAGCAGGATCGCCCGCGCTGAGCATGTTGGCCAGATACTGCACCGGTATGCGCAGGCTTTCGACCGCCGGTAACACGCCGTCGTTGAGCGGCAGGCCACCCGCGTCTGCGTAAGACTGGATTGGTGACAGCGGCGGAACGTACCAGACCATCGGCAGGGTGCGGTATTCCGGATGCAGCGGCAGGGCCAGCTTCCAGTCCATCGCCATCTTGTAAACCGGGGAACGCTGGGCGGCGTCAATCACGTTCTGCGGAATACCTTGCTTGAAGGCTTCTTCAATGACCGCCGGGTCATGCGGATCAAGGAATACGTCACACTGGCGTTCATAGAGGTCGGTTTCATGTTCGGTGCTGGCCGCTTCTTCAATGCGATCCGCGTCATACAGCAGCACGCCCAGATAGCGAATACGCCCGACGCAGGTCTCCGAACAGACGGTTGGCTGGCCAGACTCAATGCGCGGGTAGCAGAAGATGCATTTCTCCGACTTTCCGCTTTTCCAGTTGAAGTAGATTTTCTTGTACGGGCAACCGCTGATGCACATGCGCCAGCCACGGCATTTGTCCTGGTCAATCAGCACAATGCCGTCTTCTTCACGCTTGTAGATGGCACCGCTCGGGCAGGTGGCCACGCAGCTCGGGTTCAGGCAGTGTTCACACAGGCGCGGCAGGTACATCATGAAAGTGTTTTCAAACTGGCCGTACATCTCCTTCTGGATCTTGTCGAAGTTGCGGTCGCGGGCGCGTTTTTCGAACTCGCCGCCAAGCAGTTCTTCCCAGTTCGGGCCGCCAACAATTTTGTCCATCCGTTTGCCGCTAATCAGCGAGCGCGGGCGGGCCGTCGGGAGGTGATCGCCTTGTGGTGCACGGTGCAGATCCTGGTAATCAAACGTGAAGGGCTCGTAGTAATCATCAATGCCGGGCAGGGACGGGTTGGCAAAGATTTTTGACAGCACGCCCACGCGCCCGCCGAGACGCGGCGTCAGCTTGCCGGTGATCCCGCGTACCCAACCGCCTTGCCACTCCTCCTGATCTTCCCAGTTTTTCGGGTAGCCAATCCCCGGTTTAGTTTCAACGTTGTTGAACCACGCATATTCCATACCTTCACGCCCGGCCCAGACGTTTTTACAGGTGACCGAGCAGGTGTGACAGCCAATGCATTTGTCGAGATTCAGCACCATTCCAACCTGTGAGCGTATTTTCATTTTTTCGCCTCCTGTACCTGATCCCGACCTTCGCCATCCAGCCAGTTAATGTTTTTCATTTTGCGGATCATGATGAACTCGTCGCGGTTAGAGCCGACGGTGCCGTAATAGTTGAAGCTGTACGCCAGCTGGGCGTAGCCGCCAATCATGTGTGTCGGTTTGGGACAGACGCGCGTCACCGAGTTATGGATCCCGCCGCGACGACCGGTGACTTCTGAACCCGGAATATTCAGGATACGTTCCTGCGCGTGGTACATCATGGTCATGCCCGGCGGGACGCGCTGGCTCACCACTGCCCGGGCGGTCAGGGCCCCGTTGGCGTTGAAGGCTTCGATCCAGTCGTTATCCTCAATGCCTAACTCTCTGGCATCGGTTTCGCTGATCCAGACGATAGGCCCCCCGCGTGACAGCGTCTGCATCAGCAGGTTTTCACTGTAGGTCGAGTGAATGCCCCATTTCTGGTGTGGCGTCAGGAAGTTCAGCGCCTTCTCCGGGAAGCCGTTCGGCGGGATTTCGCGCATATGGCTAACGCTTCGGGTATCAATCGGTGGGCGATAGGCCACCAGACTTTCCCCGAACGCGCGCATCCACGGATGGTCCTGATACAGCTGCTGACGACCGGAAAGGGTGCGCCAGGGAATAAGCTCGTGAACGTTGGTATAACCGGCGTTATAGGAGACATGCTCACTTTCAAGGCCCGACCAGGTGGGGCTGGAGATAATTTTCCTTGGCTGGGCCTGAATATCGCGGAAGCGGATTTTCTCATCTTCTTTGTTCAGCGCCAGATGGGTGTGATCGCGACCGGTCAGTTCGCCCAGCGCTTGCCAGGCTCGCACTGCCACCTGGCCATTCGTTTCAGGGGCGAGGGCGAGGATCACTTCAGAGGCGTCAATCGCCGTTTCAATACGCGGGCGTCCTTTTGCCGGGCCATCGAGCTTGACGTAGTTCAGCTTGCCAAGGAAATCGACCTCGCTCTGGGTATTCCATGAAATGCCTTTTCCGCCGTTGCCGAGTTTGTCCATCAGCGGGCCGAGTGAAGTAAAGCGCTCGTAGGTTTCCGGATAATGTCGTTCGACCACCGCAATCGTCGGCGCCGTTTTACCCGGAATGAGATCGCATTCGCCTTTGCGCCAGTCCTGAATATCAAACGGCTGTGACAGTTCCCCCGGGGAGTCGTGCTGCAGCGGCTGCAGTACCACGTCCGTTTCGGTGCCAAGATGGCCGACGCACACCTCTGAGAAAACGCTGGCAATACCTTTGTAGATCTCCCAGTCGCTGCGGGATTCCCAGGCCGGGTCGACGGCAGCTGAAAGCGGATGAATAAACGGATGCATATCCGACGTATTCATGTCGTCTTTTTCATACCATGTCGCGGTGGGCAGCACGATATCGGAGAACAGGCAGGTGCTGGACATGCGGAAATCGAGTGTCACCAGCAGGTCAAGCTTGCCCTCAATGGCCTGAGTTTGCCACTCCACCTCTTCGGGCTTAACGTCATCCGTCGACCCTAAATCCTCGCCCTGAATGCCGCTTTCAGTACCGAGCAGGTATTTGAGCATGTACTCGTGACCTTTCCCCGAAGAACCAAGCAGGTTAGACCGCCAGACAAACAGATTGCGCGGGTGGTTTTTACCGTTGTCAGGCTGTTCGCAGGCGAAACGTATATCGCCCGATTTTAATGCCTGCACGGTGTACTCCTGCGGGGTCATGCCGGCGGCGTCGGCCCGGGCTTTAATGTGCAACGGATTGAGGTTTAGCTGCGGTGCCGAGGGCAGCCAGCCCATACGCTCTGCCCGGACGTTAAAATCGATCAGGTGACCGGTGAATTTTGTCGCGTCCGCCAGCGGAGAGAGTAACTCCTGCGCGGTCAGTTTTTCATAACGCCACTGACAGGCGTGGTTGTAGAAGTACGACGTACTGTTCATCTGGCGCGGGGGACGGTTCCAGTCCAGCGCAAACGCCAGCGGCAGCCAGCCGGTTTGCGGACGCAACTTCTCCTGACCCACATAGTGTGACCAGCCGCCACCGCTTTGACCCACGCAGCCGCAGAACACCAGCATGTTGATCATCCCGCGGTAGTTCATGTCCATGTGGTACCAGTGGTTCACCCCGGCACCGAGGATAATCATCGACCGGCCGTGTGTTTTGTGCGCCGTGTCGGCAAACTCACGGGCAATTTTCTCTATCAGGTAAGCAGGGACGCCGGTGATCTGCTCGCCCCAGGCGGGAGTGTAAGCTTTGATCTGGTCATAGCTGCCCGCCGCGTTGCTGTCTTCCAGACCACGATCGAGGCCGTAGTTAGCGAGAATCAGATCGTAGACGCTGACCACCCGTTTCTGGCTGCCATCGGCCAGCGTCAGGGTTTTACTCGGTACACGGCGCGTCAGGACCGGCTCCTGCTTGACGCTACGGAAGTGTGGATTTTCATTGCCGCCAAAATAGGGGAATGCCACCTCTGCCACGCTGTCGTGGGTAATCAGCAGCGAGAGGGTGAGTTCAGTTTCATGATCTGCCGCCAGCGGCGCCAGGTTCCATTTGCCTTTTTCGCCCCAGCGGAAACCAATGGACCCGTTCGGCACCACCAGATCGCCGGCGATATCAAAGGCGACGGTTTTCCACTCAGCATTATTGGCTTCACCCAGCCCGTCCGTGAGATCAGAGGCCCGAAGCATCCGCCCCGGCACCACGCGGCCATCGGCCTGTTCATCCAGCAGCACCAGCATCGGCATGTCGGTGTAGCGGCGGCAGTAGTTGAGGAAGTACTCGCTGGGGTTGTCGAGATGGAACTCTTTGAGGATCACGTGGCCCATTGCCATCGCCAGCGCGCTGTCGGTGCCTTGCTTGGGTGCCAGCCACTGATCGCTCAGTTTGGCGACCTCGGAGAAGTCCGGGGTGATGGCCACGGTTTTGGTGCCTTTGTAGCGGACCTCGGTAAAGAAGTGGGCATCTGGCGTACGCGTCTGCGGAACGTTAGACCCCCAGGCAATGATGTAGCTGGAGTTGTACCAGTCTGCGGATTCCGGCACGTCGGTCTGCTCGCCCCACGTCATGGGCGAGGCGGGCGGTAAATCACAATACCAGTCATAAAAGCTGAGACAGGTGCCGCCCAGCAGAGAGAGATAACGCGTCCCGGCGGCATACGAGACCATCGACATCGCCGGAATCGGTGAAAAACCGGCCACGCGATCGGGGCCGTAATGTTTAATGGTCCAGACGTTGGCGGCAGCAATCAGCTGGTTCAGCTCTTTCCAGCTGGAGCGGATAAATCCGCCGTGTCCGCGAGCCTGCTTGTAGCTCCGGCTCTTCTGCGGATCGTTCTGAATGGCATCCCAGGCCAGCACCGGATCGCTGTGTTGCGCCAGCGCGTCACGCCACAGTTCGATCAGCGTGCGGCGCACCAGCGGGTATTTCAGCCGGTTGGCGCTGTAAAGGTACCAGGAATAACTTGCACCGCGCGGGCAGCCGCGCGGCTCGTGGTTAGGCAGGTCGGGGCGGGTACGCGGGTAGTCGGTCTGCTGGGTTTCCCAGGTAACCAGGCCGTTTTTGACGTAGATTTTCCAGCTACAGGAGCCCGTGCAGTTCACGCCATGGGTGGACCGCACAATCTTGTCGAACTGCCATCGCTGTCGGTAGCTGTCCTCCCAGTCACGGTTGGTGTTGTACACCTGCCCGTGTCCATTGGCGAAGCTGTCGCCTTTTTGTTTGAAATAGCGAAAGCGATCCAACAGTTTACTCATGACATTTCTCCTGCTTCGATAGCCTTTTCGGAGAGGGCTGCCCACTCTCAGGCGAATGTGTAATTGTTATTGTTGTGAAGATTTGCGGCCATAAACCAGCCAGGTCACCAGGACGCAGACGATGTAAAACACGAGGAAAACTTTCATGGCACCCACAGGCGAGCCGGTCATGGCCAGCGACGTGCCGAAGGCTTTCGGAATGAAGAACCCGCCGACGGCACCGATGGCGGAGATAAAGCCCAGCGCTGCCGCGGTTTCGGTGACTGCTTCATGCTGCGCCTGCTCGTCACTTCCCCCTTGTTGCTTCACGCGGGTGAGGGTGATTTGGCGGAAAATGATGGCAATCATCTGAAACGTTGACCCGCTGCCCAGTCCGGCGGTGAGGAACAGACCCATAAAGACCAGATAGAAGGCGAGAAAACTGCCCGACCCGGAACCGGGAAGCGTCAGGAAAAGCAGGGCGCTGAAAAGCGCCATAAAGACGAAGTTAATCAGGGTGACGCGTACGCCGCCGAGTTTGTCTGAGATCATCCCGCCCGCAGAACGGGCCAGCGCGCCAATCAGTGGGCCAAAGAAAGCCAGATGGAGGATATTGACGTCAGGAAACTGGGTTTTCGACAGCATGGCGAAGCCTGCTGAAAAACCGATAAACGAACCGAAGGTTGCCAGGTAGAGGAGGCTCAGGAGCCACAGGTGAAAACGTTTTAACACCGGTAGCTGGCTGGCAATCGTGGCCTTAGAGCTCGCGATGTCATTCATGCCGAAAAACGCCGCAATCGTGGCCAGCAGGAGAAGGGGCGCCCAAATCCACGCGGCATTGGCCAGCCACATCGTTGAGCCGTCATCCTGCGGCACGCCGTTTACGCCGAGAAAGGTGAACATGGGCAGGAAGATCACCAGCGGCGCGACCAGCTGCATTACGCTCACGCCCAGATTCCCCAGCCCGCCGTTAATCCCCAGGGCGCTACCCTGTTTCGTTTTCGGGAAGAAGAAGCTGATATTGCCCATGCTGGAGGCGAAGTTAGCGCCGGCAAAACCACACAGCAGCGCGATGACGATAAAGATCCAGTAGGGAGTGGCAGTGTCCTGAATCGCGATCCCTAACCAGACGCAGGGAACAATCAGGATCACCGTGCTTAACACCGTCCAGTAGCGTCCACCAAAGAGAGGAACCATAAACGAATAGGGGACGCGCAATATCGCACCGGACAGGGAGGGTAAGGCTGTTAGCATAAAAAGCTGGTCGGTGGAAAAATTAAATCCAACTTTATTCAGATTGACCGCAATGGCACTAAATAACATCCATACGCAAAACGCTAATAACAGGCAAGCCACAGAAATTAAAAGATTTCTTCGGGCAATATGTTTTCCTTTATTCTCCCAGAATTGCGCATTTTCGGGTTTCCAGTTGCTCAGCAGATAAGGATTATTCTTCTCACTTTGTTGTGACATGTCGCCCTCTTGCGTAACCATAAAAAGAAAAAATGGAATAAAAACAGGTGGATGTCTGACAGTGTGTTTATGGAATTATTGGATGGTTTGGGATACATCTGAAAGGATAGATAAAAAAGCGAATCCCTGAGTCGGGAGGGGAAATAAGGGTTCGCTTAATGTGTTACTAATTGTAAGTGAGGGCTGTTAATACTCATAAGTGAGTATTAACACAATTCCAGAGAGATTAATTTATCAAGATGGTTATTAAAGGCAGCGTCGTCCATCTCTGGGATATCTAATATATAAATGCCGTCCAGGCCACACACCAGACCAATTAAACGCCAGGCAATATTTTCCGGCCGATCGCCCGGGGTAAAATCTCCCGCGTCAGTGCCTGCTTTGATAAGGGCGACGGTCTCCTGGTGCCACATCTCCATGGTCAGTACATATGCACCCCTGATGTCCGTATCCCGGCTTGCCAGGATCTGCGCCTCACGCCACAGACGAATATAGGGCTCAAACCGGCCATCATCGCTGCCGAGCATGGCATGCAGTTGCTGTCGCCAGCTGGCCTGCTTGCCGACTACATCCGCATCCAGCAGTTCACGGATCAATCGCACAAAAGCCAGCGATTTTAGCTCTCCGCCAGAGGTGAAATGGTGGTGGACCTGTCCGGTGGCGACGCCGGCTTCGGCGGCAATTCGCCGTACCGTCATTGCGGAAAGTCCGTCAGAGAGCGCCACGCGCATAGCGGCCTGTAAAATCTCTTCCCGCCTTTCATCCTTGCTCAGATATCGCATTTTCACTCACTCTTAATGGGACTGAAACAAGTGTAACAAAAAGCTGGACACTCGTTCAACTTTACGTAGGATCGCAAGCTGGACATGTGTCCATGATTTAAAAGAAAAGGAAATTTATGTTTCGTCAGTGGTTAGCGTTAGTCATTATCGTGCTGGTGTATATCCCGGTGGCGATCGACGCGACGGTACTGCACGTAGCGGCGCCGACGTTGAGTATGACGCTGGGTGCCAGCGGTAACGAATTATTGTGGATCATCGATATATACTCGCTGGTGATGGCGGGGATGGTGCTGCCGATGGGCGCACTGGGTGACCGCATTGGTTTTAAACGGTTGTTGATAATTGGCAGTACGCTGTTTGGCTTGTCATCGCTGGCTGCCGCATTTGCGCCTTCAGCAGGATGGCTGATTGCTGCCCGCGCCTCGCTGGCGATTGGGGCGGCGATGATCATCCCGGCCACGCTTGCGGGGATCCGCACGTTGTTCGTTAATGCGCGCGATCGCAACATCGCGCTTGGGGTCTGGGCCGCCGTCGGTTCAGGCGGTGCGGCGTTTGGTCCTTTGATTGGCGGTATGTTGCTGGAGCATTTTTACTGGGGATCGGTCTTTTTGATCAACGTGCCGATCGTGGTCATCGTTGTTTCCCTTGCCGCGCGTCTGGTGCCTCGTCAACAGGGACGCCCGGAACAGCCGCTGAATATTGCCCATGCAATCATGCTGATTGTGGCGATATTGCTGCTGGTCTACAGCGCGAAAACCGCGCTCAAAGGGGTGCTTTCTCCGTGGCTGGTGGCAATGACGCTGCTCACCGGAGCGGTGATGCTGATGATCTTTGTGCGGATCCAGCTTCGCGCCCGCGTGCCGATGATCGACATGCGTCTGTTCTGTCATCGCATTATTTTAAGCGGTGTCGTGATGGCGATGACCGCCATGATCGCGCTGGTGGGGTTTGAGCTGTTGATGGCCCAGGAGCTGCAGTTTGTGCATGGCTTTACGCCATTTGAAGCGGGGATGTTTATGCTGCCGCTGATGGTTGCCAGCGGGTTTAGCGGGCCGATTGCCGGTGTGCTGGTCGGTCGTCTGGGGCTGCGCCTGGTGGCAGCAGGCGGAATGGGGTTGAGTGCCGTCAGCTTTATCGGTCTGTCGATGCTCGACTTCAGCACGCAGCACTGGCAGGCATGGAGTCTGATGGTGCTGCTGGGCTTCAGTGCCGCCAGTGCGCTGTTGGCCTCAACCTCGGCAATTATGGCGGCTGCGCCAAAAGAGAAAGCGGCTGCCGCAGGGGCGATTGAAACCATGTCCTATGAGCTGGGCGCAGGGTTGGGCATTGCCATTTTTGGTCTGCTGTTAACCCGCAGCTTCTCGGCGTCAATTGTCCTGCCGCAGGGACTGAGCGCGACGCTGGCCGATAAGGCCTCGTCATCGATTGGCGAAGCGGTAAACGTGGCACAGAGCCTGACTCCAGGGCTGGCGGAGTCGTTAATTGCGGCGGCAAAAACGGCCTTTATCACGTCACACAGCGTGGCGTTAGGCAGTGCTGGCGCAATGTTACTGGTGCTGGCGGTCGGGATTTGGTTTAGCCTGGCAAACGTACCGAAACAGTAAAATCAGGCCCGGTGGTGCAATGCTAACCGGGTAACCCTCAGTGTGCGTCATGGGGAGTCAGCAGGCAGCGCTTGTCGTGTGCTTCAATTTCGGTGCCGCTAAAGCGTGCGTATTGCCCGGTCAGGCCAAAGAATGCGGGTTGCGTTTCTGTATAGATTTCAGCGGCAAGTATCAGACGGCGACGTTCGTCTTCGCTCATCTCAAGCTGTGTCCAGGGAATGAAATAGCGCGTCGTTGAGCGTGCGGTCAGCGTGAACCACAGCGGGCAACCGCATCCGGGACAAAACCAGCGTTCGCCGCGCGCAGATGACGTGAAATGAGAAGGGGCTATCGACTCTTCTTCCACAAGCGGTTGCCCCTGCGCTTCCAGATACATGGCCATTCCCCCCGACCATTTCTGGCACTGGGTACAGTGGCAGGCATAGACGTCGAAATTGTTGAGGGAAACGCTGAATTGGCTCATCCCACACAGGCAGCGTCCTTTGAAAATATGCATGGCGTGCTCCTTTATTACGCCAGTCAAACCGAATAAAAAAAGCCAGCCACGAAGGCTGGCTTTTTTATACTAACAAATCTTAGAACTGGTAGGTCAGACCAACAGCAACGATGTTGTCGGTAGAAACACCAGCTGCTTTAGTGAAGCTGCTGTCGTCAACCAGGTTGATTTTGTAATCAACGTAGGTAGACATGTTTTTGTTGAAGTAGTAGCTCGCGCCAACGTCAACGTATTCAACCAGATCCTGGTCGCCGTAAGTACCAATGTCTTTACCTTTGGATTTCAGGTAAGCAATGGATGGACGCAGACCGAAGTCGAACTGGTACTGAGCAACCACTTCGAAGTTCTGCGCTTTGTTAGCGATGAAACCGCTACCGAAGTTGGTCATGTTACGGGTTTCAGAGTAGGTGGTTGCCAGGTAGATGTTGTTGGCATCGTACTTCAGACCCGCAGCCCATACTTCCGCGTTTTCGCCGCCTGCATTCAGATTGCTTGCAGCAGCAACCTGACGGTCAGTACGGTCAGATTTCGCGTAGGTAGCACCTACACCGAAGCCTTCGAATTCATAAGTAGAAGACAGACCCCAGCCGTCACCGTTCGCTTCGGTGATGTCGTTACGGTCGTTTTTACCCTGGTACTGAGCAGCCACGTTCAGGCCATCAACCAGACCGAAGAAGTCGGTGTTACGGTAAGTTGCAACGCCAGTCGTACGGCCAGTCATAAAGCCATCAGTCTGAGTCCAGGTATCACCACCGAATTCTGGCAGAACGTCAGTCCATGCGCCGATGTCGTAAGCAACACCGTAGTTACGACCGTAGTCGAAAGAACCGAATTCGTTGAATTTCAGGCCCGCGAATGCCAGACGGGTTTTGTTGCCGTCAGAACCCTGAGATTCAGAGCGGTTGCCTTTGAACTCGTATTCCCACTGGCCATAACCGGTCATCTGGTCGTTGATCTGAGTTTCACCTTTGAAGCCCAGACGAACATAGGTTTTGTCGCCGTCGTTGCCAGCGTCATCAGAGAAATAGTGCAGACCTGTTACTTTGCCGTACAGATCCAGTTTGTTACCGTCTTTGTTAAAAACTTCAGCCGCGTTTACAACGCCTGCTGCCAACATGGAAGTCACTGCCACTGCAACTAATTTAAGTTTCATCTTAAATATTCCTTATAATTTTCTTCAGTATTTCCTGAGCCACTTTGAACGATTTCTAAACGAGGCTAATCATCAATGGCATGCTATTTTTAAGAATCTTGTAGTAGGGTTTCAATAATAAGTTTCAAAATATTAGCAATAATTTCAATTAGTGTGATCCGGATCGGATAAATTGCGGCTGTAACGAATGAGATGGTGGTGATTTGTGCATTTTTTGATGAATTATTCAACAAAACCATTGGCCGCAATATAGTTTTCAGCCGTTTTAGTTTCTTTTGTTAATTGTCGGTATTTTCTGTCTTTTTACGCGTTTGATATAAATGTCATTTGTTTAAAATCAGTAAGTTAACTATTTCATTATACGGGATAATCGTTGTTGGACATGAAACACACAGAAACACACTATTGCACTTTGTGCTATATACATTGTTAATATTCGCAAGGGATTAATAACGTAACGGTGTCAAGTTATGTCAATAAAGGACGACGGAGATTTACGAAAGGGCGGTAATATAAACAGAATCTAAACGGCTTTTCTAACGCGCCGATCATTATTTTGACGCGCGATCACATATTAAATTTATGTTAATTCCCGCCGGGCGATTATGGACCCGGCAGAAGATAGCGATATTATTTTCGCGTGGCGTACCAGCACAACAAAGACCCGGCACAAACCATTAATGCGCCTTGCCAGAAAGAAAACGAGAGGGGGGAATTCAGCAATACGGCAGCGAGTGCTGCTGAGAGTACAGGCGTGAAATAGGATACCGCTGCGAGTACCGTGACGTTGCCATGAAGAATACCGATATTCCATGCCGCATAGCCAAACCCCAGTGCGACGCTGCACATGATGAGCTTTACGACCACCGGGAGAGTAAACACCATTTGCGGCTGTTCGCTGAACGCATATTTCACCCACAGACTGAGCGCGGTGAGCAGCACGAAAAGCGTTATCCCGTTTTGCCCGTTGGCAAACTTACTGGTGACGGTGCAGTAAGCCGCCCAGATAAAAGCCCCGGCGAACGCCAGCGCGTAGCTGAGCGGGCTTGAGATGACATTACGCATGATGTCATCAAGATGTAGCCCTTGCTCTCCGCCTAATACCCAACAGACGCCCAACAATGAGACGGCTAAGCCCGGGATCACCCACAGGGTGGACCGTTGGCCGTTAAATAAAATGGCAAACACAATCGTCAGGCTTGGCCAGAGATAATTGACCATTCCCACTTCGATAGCCTGGGAGCGCGTTGCGGCATAGCCTAACGACAGGGCAAGGCAAATTTCATAGCTGACAAACAGCACGCTGCCGGCAATAAGATACCGGGGTGAAAACCGTCTGATATCAGGAAATCCTACCGTCACCAGGCACAGTAATCCGCTGAGGGTGTATATCATTGCGGCGCCTCCCACCGGTCCCAGCCCCTCACTGACGCTACGAATGAGGCCAACCATGGTGCTCCACAACAGTATCGCCGCCAGTCCCGTGAGCGTTGCTCTCTTTCTGTCCATAACCCTGCCATCGCTATAAAAATCAAAGGAAAAATTTATAGCATTAATCCTCCTGCCATCGCGAATTATTCTCTTAAGTCTTTAATCAAAAAGAGGTATTTAAATTCCGTGGGGGTGACTATTAAGGGGGTGAAGACAAGTGACCTTGATTTGACGCAAAAAAATCAGGGGCTTTACTGCTAGTTTGCGGCGCGAAGTCTTATATGAAAACGAGGACAACAATGGACGTCAGCCGCAGACAATTTTTTAAAATCTGCGCGGGCGGTATGGCCGGAACAACAGCCGCAATGCTGGGATTTGCACCCAAAATGGCGCTGGCTCAGGCACGCAACTATAAACTGCTGCGCGCGAAAGAGATCCGTAACACCTGCACATACTGTTCCGTAGGTTGTGGGCTTTTAATGTATAGCCTGGGCGATGGCGCGAAGAACGCCAAAGAAGCGATTTATCATATTGAAGGGGACCCGGATCATCCGGTGAGCCGTGGCGCACTTTGTCCGAAAGGGGCGGGTCTGCTGGATTATGTCCACAGCGAAAACCGTCTGCGCTATCCGGAATACCGTGCGCCAGGATCTGACAAATGGCAGCGTATCTCCTGGGATGAGGCGTTTTCCCGAATCGCAAAACTGATGAAAGCTGACCGCGACGCCAACTTTATCGAAAAGAACGCGCAGGGCGTTACGGTGAACCGCTGGCTGTCGACCGGCATGCTGTGCGCATCCGCGGCAAGTAATGAAACCGGCATGCTGACGCAAAAATTTGTGCGCTCCCTTGGCATGCTGGCGGTAGATAACCAGGCGCGCGTCTGACACGGACCAACGGTAGCAAGTCTTGCTCCAACATTTGGTCGCGGTGCGA
>NZ_JASCAN010000030.1:0-28990 GCF_029967775.1 Enterobacter sp. V89_11
CGCTGATCCACCCAATCGCGATGGACGACGGTCTGCGTTTCGCAATCCGTGAAGGTGGCCGTACCGTTGGCGCGGGCGTGGTTGCTAAAGTTCTCGGCTAATTGCTGATAACATTTGACGCAATGCGCAATAAAAGGGCATCATTTGATGCCCTTTTTGCACGCTTTCAGATCAGAACCTGGCTCATCAGTGATTAAATTTGTCATAATCATTGCTGAGACAGGCTCTGCAGAGAGCGTATAATCCGAAAAGCGAATTAGCATTTCGATTTGGTTTGCCTCGCAATCGCGGGGTGAAAATGTTTGTAGAATACTTCTGACAGGTTGGTTTATGAGTGCGAATACCGAAGCTCAAGGGAGCGGGCGCGGCCTGGAAGCGATGAAATGGGTAGTCGTAGCCGTGCTGCTGATTGTAGCGATTGTCGGCAACTACCTTTATCGTGACATGATGCTGCCGCTACGCGCGCTTGCAGTGGTAATTCTGATTGCTGCAGCGGGTGGTGTCGCGCTGTTGACGACAAAAGGCAAAGCGACTGTCGCTTTTGCTCGCGAAGCGCGTACCGAAGTCCGCAAGGTAATTTGGCCGACTCGCCAGGAAACATTGCACACCACGCTGATCGTAGCGGCGGTTACCGCTGTAATGTCACTGATCCTGTGGGGACTGGATGGTATTCTGGTTCGCCTGGTATCCTTTATCACTGGCCTGAGGTTCTGAGATGTCTGAAGCCCCTAAAAAGCGCTGGTACGTCGTTCAGGCGTTTTCCGGTTTTGAAGGCCGCGTAGCAACGTCGCTGCGTGAGCATATCAAATTACACAACATGGAAGAGTTATTTGGCGAAGTTATGGTTCCGACCGAAGAAGTGGTCGAGATCCGTGGCGGCCAACGTCGCAAAAGCGAGCGTAAATTCTTCCCGGGTTACGTGCTGGTTCAGATGGTTATGAACGACGCGAGCTGGCACCTGGTGCGTAGCGTACCGCGCGTGATGGGCTTTATCGGCGGCACGTCTGACCGTCCGGCGCCAATCAGCGACAAAGAAGTTGATGCGATTATGAACCGCCTGCAGCAGGTGGGGGATAAGCCGCGTCCGAAAACGCTGTTTGAACCGGGTGAAATGGTTCGTGTTAATGACGGTCCGTTTGCTGACTTTAATGGCGTGGTTGAAGAAGTGGACTACGAAAAGTCCCGCCTGAAAGTGTCCGTTTCTATCTTCGGTCGTGCGACCCCGGTAGAACTGGACTTTGCCCAGGTAGAAAAAGCCTAAGCAGCGATCAAAAAAGCGACGATTTAATCGTTGCACAAGGCGCGAGATTGGAATACAATTTCGCGCCTTTTGTTTTTATGGGCTGCGGCCTGTAAAACGATTTTATTCACGGGGAGCCTCCTTGAGGCGTTATCACCCAATCAGAGGATTTTAGAATGGCTAAGAAAGTACAAGCCTACGTCAAGCTGCAGGTTGCAGCAGGTATGGCGAACCCAAGTCCACCAGTTGGTCCAGCTCTGGGTCAGCAGGGTGTGAACATCATGGAATTCTGTAAAGCGTTCAACGCCAAAACCGAATCCATGGAAAAAGGTCTGCCAATCCCAGTTGTTATCACTGTATACGCTGACCGTTCTTTCACTTTCGTTACCAAAACCCCTCCAGCAGCAGTTCTGCTGAAGAAAGCGGCGGGTATCAAGTCTGGTTCCGGTAAACCGAACAAAGACAAAGTGGGTAAAATTTCCCGCGCTCAGCTGCAGGAAATCGCGCAGACCAAAGCTGCCGACATGACTGGTGCCGACATTGAAGCGATGACTCGCTCAATCGAAGGTACTGCACGTTCCATGGGCCTGGTAGTGGAGGACTAAGAAATGGCTAAACTGACCAAGCGCATGTCCGTGATCCGTGACAAAGTTGATGCGACCAAACAGTACGACATTAACGAAGCTATCGCTCTGCTGAAAGAACTGGCTACCGCTAAGTTCGTTGAAAGCGTTGACGTTGCTGTTAACCTGGGCATCGATGCTCGTAAATCTGATCAGAACGTTCGTGGTGCAACTGTACTGCCACACGGTACTGGCCGTTCCGTACGCGTAGCTGTATTTGCTCAGGGTGCAAACGCTGAAGCGGCTAAAGCTGCCGGCGCTGAACTGGTAGGTATGGAAGATCTGGCTGACCAGATCAAGAAAGGCGAAATGAACTTTGACGTTGTTATTGCTTCTCCAGATGCAATGCGCGTTGTTGGCCAGCTGGGCCAGGTTCTGGGTCCACGCGGCCTGATGCCAAACCCGAAAGTGGGTACTGTAACCCCTAACGTTGCTGAGGCTGTTAAGAACGCTAAAGCAGGTCAGGTTCGTTATCGTAACGACAAAAACGGCATCATCCACACCACCATCGGTAAAGTGGACTTTGACGCTGACAAACTGAAAGAAAACCTGGAAGCTCTGCTGGTTGCGCTGAAAAAAGCAAAACCAACTCAGGCGAAAGGCGTGTACATCAAGAAAGTTAGCATCTCCACCACCATGGGTGCAGGTGTTGCAGTTGACCAGGCTGGCCTGAGCGCTGCTGCAAACTAATGCCTTTACGTGGGCGGTGATTTTGTCTACAATCTTACCCCCACGTTTGCTAACAAAAGTTAGCGGCTAAAAGATTTGTTCGTTGGAGCCTGGCCTAATCCAGGCCTCCGTCGAAGACCGCAGGTGTTTCGCAAGAAACTTAATGCCCTGCGTAGACGGTGACAGAACGCTAAGATTATTTTTGGATACTCTGGCTTGTTTCTGCTCACCGTATTAAGACGCTCTTTCCGTTGGGGAGAGTGAAGTGAGTTCCGGAACATGAGTTCCGGCAAACATCCAGGAGCAAAGCTAATGGCTTTAAATCTTCAAGACAAACAAGCGATTGTTGCTGAAGTCAGCGAAGTAGCCAAAGGCGCGCTGTCTGCAGTAGTTGCGGATTCCCGTGGCGTTACTGTAGACAAAATGACTGAACTGCGTAAAGCAGGTCGTGAAGCTGGCGTATACATGCGTGTTGTTCGTAACACCCTGCTGCGTCGCGTAGTTGAAGGTACTCCTTTCGAGTGCCTGAAAGACACGTTTGTTGGTCCGACCCTTATTGCATACTCTATGGAACACCCGGGCGCTGCTGCTCGTCTGTTCAAAGAGTTCGCGAAAGCGAATGCAAAATTTGAGGTCAAAGCTGCAGCCTTTGAAGGTGAGTTGATCCCGGCATCGCAAATCGATCGCCTGGCAACCCTGCCGACCTACGAAGAAGCAATTGCACGCCTGATGGCAACCATGAAAGAAGCTTCGGCTGGCAAACTGGTTCGCACTCTGGCTGCTGTTCGCGATGCAAAAGAAGCTGCTTAATCGCAGTTATCTTTATAAAGCATTTGCTTACGTATAAACTTATTCTGATTTTCAGGAACAATTTAAATGTCTATCACTAAAGATCAAATCATTGAAGCAGTTGCAGCTATGTCCGTAATGGACGTTGTAGAACTGATCTCTGCAATGGAAGAAAAATTCGGTGTTTCCGCTGCTGCTGCTGTAGCTGTAGCTGCTGGCCCGGTTGAAGCTGCTGAAGAAAAAACTGAATTCGACGTAATTCTGAAAGCTGCTGGCGCTAACAAAGTTGCTGTTATCAAAGCAGTACGTGGCGCAACTGGCCTGGGTCTGAAAGAAGCTAAAGACCTGGTAGAAGCTGCTCCAGCTGCGCTGAAAGAAGGCGTGAGCAAAGACGACGCAGAAGCACTGAAAAAATCTCTGGAAGAAGCTGGCGCTGAAGTTGAAGTTAAATAAGCCAACTTTTCTGGTTGCAGCCTAAGTCATTAGGCTGATGGCTGGTGACTTTTTAGTCACCAGCCTTTTTGCGCTGTAAGGCATCAGTAGCATTTCACACTGTTTGACTACTGGTTGTCCTGACAATGCATGTTTCTATCGACGACTTAATATATTGCGACAGGGTGCGCGCTCTGTGTAAATCGCGACGAAATGATTTAAGCGTGATAGCAACAGGTATTGCGGAAAGTATTCAATTTTCCGGTCCACAAAATGGTGTTGCACAAACTGTCCCTTCGTCGGACAGATGGGTCGACTTGTCAGCGAGCTGAGGAACCCTATGGTTTACTCCTATACCGAGAAAAAACGTATTCGTAAGGATTTTGGTAAACGTCCACAAGTTCTGGACATTCCATATCTCCTTTCTATCCAGCTTGACTCGTTCCAGAAGTTTATCGAGCAAGATCCTGAAGGGCAGTACGGCCTGGAAGCAGCCTTCCGTTCCGTGTTCCCGATTCAGAGCTACAGCGGTAACTCCGAGCTGCAGTACGTCAGCTACCGCCTTGGCGAACCGGTGTTTGACGTTCAGGAATGTCAGATCCGTGGCGTGACCTATTCCGCACCGCTGCGCGTAAAACTGCGTCTGGTGATCTATGAGCGCGAAGCGCCAGAAGGCACCGTAAAAGACATTAAAGAACAAGAAGTCTACATGGGTGAAATTCCACTCATGACAGACAACGGTACTTTCGTCATCAACGGTACTGAGCGTGTTATCGTTTCCCAGCTGCATCGTAGCCCGGGTGTCTTCTTCGACAGCGATAAAGGTAAAACACACTCATCCGGTAAAGTACTGTATAACGCGCGTATCATTCCTTACCGTGGTTCCTGGCTGGACTTCGAGTTCGATCCTAAAGACAACCTGTTTGTCCGTATCGACCGTCGTCGTAAACTGCCTGCGACCATCATTTTGCGTGCGCTGCAATACACCACTGAACAGATCCTGGACCTGTTCTTTGAGAAAGTAATCTTTGAAATCCGCGACAACAAGTTGCAGATGGAGCTGGTGCCAGAGCGTCTGCGTGGTGAGACCGCGTCGTTCGACATCGAAGCCGACGGCAAAGTGTATGTGGAAAAAGGCCGCCGTATTACCGCGCGCCACATCCGTCAGCTGGAAAAAGATGATATCAAACTCATCGAAGTTCCGGTTGAATACATTGCTGGAAAAGTAGCCGCGAAAGATTACGTTGATGAATCAACTGGCGAGCTGATCTGCCCGGCGAACATGGAGCTGAGCCTGGATCTGCTGGCTAAGCTGAGCCAGTCTGGCCACAAACGCATCGAAACGCTGTTCACCAACGATCTGGACCACGGTCCTTATATCTCTGAGACTATCCGCGTCGATCCAACGACCGATCGTCTGAGCGCGCTGGTAGAAATCTACCGCATGATGCGCCCTGGTGAACCACCAACTCGCGAAGCGGCTGAAAGCCTGTTCGAGAACCTGTTCTTCTCCGAAGACCGCTACGATCTGTCCGCGGTTGGTCGTATGAAGTTCAACCGTTCTCTGCTGCGTGATGAGATCGAAGGTTCCGGTATCCTGAGCAAAGACGACATCATCGAAGTGATGAAGAAGCTCATCGATATCCGTAACGGCAAAGGCGAAGTGGACGATATCGACCACCTCGGCAACCGTCGTATCCGTTCCGTAGGCGAAATGGCGGAAAACCAGTTCCGCGTTGGCCTGGTACGTGTTGAGCGTGCGGTGAAAGAGCGTCTGTCTCTGGGCGATCTGGATACCCTGATGCCTCAGGATATGATCAACGCCAAGCCGATTTCTGCAGCAGTGAAAGAGTTCTTCGGTTCCAGCCAGCTGTCTCAGTTCATGGACCAGAACAACCCGCTGTCTGAGATCACGCACAAACGTCGTATCTCTGCACTTGGCCCAGGCGGTCTGACCCGTGAACGTGCAGGCTTCGAAGTTCGAGACGTACACCCGACTCACTACGGTCGCGTATGTCCAATCGAAACGCCTGAAGGTCCAAACATCGGTCTGATCAACTCCCTGTCCGTGTACGCACAGACTAACGAATACGGTTTCCTTGAGACTCCGTACCGTAAAGTGACCGACGGTGTTGTAACTGACGAAATTCACTACCTGTCTGCTATCGAAGAAGGCAACTACGTTATCGCTCAGGCGAACTCCAACCTGGATGACGAAGGCCACTTTGTAGAAGATCTGGTTACCTGCCGTAGCAAAGGCGAATCCAGCTTGTTCAGCCGCGACCAGGTTGACTACATGGACGTATCCACCCAGCAGGTGGTATCCGTCGGTGCGTCCCTGATCCCGTTCCTGGAACACGATGACGCCAACCGTGCATTGATGGGTGCGAACATGCAACGTCAGGCCGTTCCAACTCTGCGTGCTGATAAGCCGCTGGTTGGTACCGGTATGGAACGTGCTGTTGCCGTTGACTCCGGTGTTACTGCGGTGGCTAAACGTGGCGGTACTGTTCAGTACGTGGATGCTTCCCGTATCGTTATCAAAGTTAACGAAGACGAGATGTACCCGGGCGAAGCAGGTATCGACATTTATAACCTGACCAAATACACCCGTTCTAACCAGAACACCTGTATCAACCAGATGCCTTGTGTGTCTCTGGGTGAGCCCGTTGAGCGCGGCGACGTGCTGGCAGACGGTCCGTCCACCGACCTCGGTGAACTGGCGCTCGGTCAGAACATGCGCGTAGCGTTCATGCCGTGGAACGGTTACAACTTCGAAGACTCCATCCTCGTCTCCGAGCGTGTGGTTCAGGAAGATCGTTTCACTACCATCCACATTCAGGAACTGGCATGTGTGTCCCGTGACACCAAGCTGGGGCCAGAAGAGATCACCGCTGATATCCCTAACGTGGGTGAAGCTGCGCTCTCCAAACTGGATGAATCCGGTATCGTTTACATCGGTGCAGAAGTGACCGGCGGCGACATTCTGGTTGGTAAGGTAACGCCGAAAGGTGAAACCCAGCTGACGCCAGAAGAGAAACTGCTGCGTGCTATCTTCGGTGAGAAAGCGTCTGACGTTAAAGACTCTTCGCTGCGCGTACCAAACGGTGTTTCCGGTACGGTTATCGATGTTCAGGTCTTCACCCGTGACGGCGTTGAGAAAGATAAGCGTGCGCTGGAAATCGAAGAGATGCAGCTCAAACAGGCTAAGAAAGACCTGTCTGAAGAACTGCAGATCCTCGAAGCGGGTCTGTTCAGCCGTATCTATGCGGTGCTGGTTGCCGGTGGCGTTGAAGCTGAGAAGCTCGACAAACTGCCACGCGATCGCTGGCTGGAACTGGGCCTGACCGACGAAGAGAAACAAAATCAGCTGGAACAGCTGGCTGAGCAGTATGACGAACTGAAACACGAGTTCGAGAAAAAACTCGAAGCGAAACGCCGTAAAATCACTCAGGGCGACGATCTGGCACCAGGCGTGCTGAAGATTGTTAAGGTGTATCTGGCTGTTAAACGTCAGATCCAGCCTGGTGATAAGATGGCAGGTCGTCACGGTAACAAGGGTGTTATCTCTAAGATCAACCCGATCGAAGATATGCCGCACGATGCTAACGGTACGCCGGTAGATATCGTACTGAACCCACTGGGCGTACCGTCTCGTATGAACATCGGTCAGATTCTGGAAACCCACCTGGGTATGGCTGCGAAAGGTATCGGCGATAAGATCAACGCCATGCTGAAACAGCAGGAAGAAGTCGCGAAGCTGCGCGAATTCATCCAGCGTGCCTACGATCTGGGTACCGACGTTCGTCAGAAAGTCGACCTGAGCACCTTCAGCGATGAAGAAGTGCTGCGTCTGGCAGAGAACCTGCGCAAAGGTATGCCGATTGCAACGCCGGTATTCGACGGTGCAAAAGAAGCTGAAATCAAAGAGCTGCTGCAACTGGGTGGTCTGCCAACGTCTGGTCAGATTACGCTGTTTGATGGCCGTACCGGTGAACAGTTCGAGCGTCCGGTAACCGTAGGTTACATGTACATGCTGAAACTGAACCACCTGGTCGACGACAAGATGCACGCTCGTTCTACCGGTTCTTACAGCCTGGTTACTCAGCAGCCGCTGGGTGGTAAGGCGCAGTTCGGTGGTCAGCGCTTCGGGGAGATGGAAGTGTGGGCGCTGGAAGCATACGGCGCAGCATACACCCTGCAGGAAATGCTCACCGTTAAGTCTGATGACGTGAACGGTCGTACCAAGATGTATAAAAACATCGTGGACGGCAATCATCAGATGGAACCGGGCATGCCAGAGTCCTTCAACGTACTGTTGAAAGAGATTCGTTCGCTGGGTATCAACATCGAACTGGAAGACGAGTAATTCTCGCTCAAACAGGTCACTGGTGTCGGGCTAACCCCCGACACCAGATTGTGCTAACTCCGACGGGAGCAAATCCGTGAAAGATTTATTAAAGTTTCTGAAAGCGCAGACTAAAACCGAAGAGTTTGATGCGATCAAAATTGCTCTGGCTTCGCCAGACATGATCCGTTCATGGTCTTTCGGTGAAGTTAAAAAGCCGGAAACCATCAACTACCGTACGTTCAAGCCTGAGCGTGACGGCCTTTTCTGTGCACGAATTTTCGGGCCAGTAAAAGACTACGAGTGCCTGTGCGGTAAGTACAAGCGCCTGAAACACCGTGGTGTGATCTGTGAGAAGTGCGGCGTTGAAGTGACCCAGACCAAAGTGCGCCGTGAGCGCATGGGCCACATCGAACTGGCATCTCCAACTGCGCACATCTGGTTCCTGAAATCTCTGCCGTCCCGTATCGGCCTGCTGCTGGATATGCCGCTGCGCGATATCGAACGTGTTCTGTACTTCGAATCTTATGTCGTTATCGAAGGCGGTATGACGAACCTGGAACGCCACCAGATTCTGACCGAAGAACAGTATCTGGACGCGCTGGAAGAGTTCGGTGACGAATTCGATGCGAAGATGGGTGCGGAAGCTATTCAGGCCCTGCTGAAAAGCATGGACCTGGAGCAAGAGTGCGAGCAGCTGCGTGAAGAGCTGAACGAAACCAACTCCGAAACCAAGCGTAAAAAGCTGACCAAGCGTATCAAACTGCTGGAAGCGTTCGTTCAGTCTGGTAACAAACCAGAGTGGATGATCCTGACCGTTCTGCCGGTTCTGCCGCCAGATCTGCGTCCGCTGGTTCCGCTGGATGGTGGTCGTTTCGCAACGTCGGATCTGAACGATCTGTATCGTCGCGTTATCAACCGTAACAACCGTCTGAAACGTCTGCTGGATCTGGCTGCGCCGGACATCATCGTACGTAACGAAAAACGTATGCTGCAGGAAGCGGTAGATGCCCTGCTGGATAACGGTCGTCGCGGTCGTGCGATCACCGGTTCTAACAAACGTCCTCTGAAATCTTTGGCCGATATGATCAAAGGTAAACAGGGTCGTTTCCGTCAGAACCTGCTCGGTAAGCGTGTTGACTACTCCGGTCGTTCTGTTATCACCGTAGGTCCATACCTGCGTCTGCATCAGTGCGGTCTGCCGAAGAAAATGGCACTGGAGCTGTTCAAACCGTTCATCTACGGCAAGCTGGAACTGCGTGGCCTGGCCACCACCATCAAAGCCGCTAAGAAAATGGTTGAGCGTGAAGAAGCTGTCGTTTGGGATATCCTGGACGAAGTTATCCGCGAACACCCGGTACTGCTGAACCGTGCACCAACACTGCACCGTCTGGGTATCCAGGCATTTGAACCGGTACTGATCGAAGGTAAAGCTATCCAGCTGCACCCGCTGGTTTGTGCGGCATATAACGCCGACTTCGATGGTGACCAGATGGCTGTTCACGTACCGCTGACGCTGGAAGCCCAGCTCGAAGCGCGTGCGCTGATGATGTCTACTAACAACATCCTGTCTCCAGCGAACGGTGAACCAATCATCGTTCCTTCTCAGGACGTTGTATTGGGTCTTTACTACATGACCCGTGACTGTGTTAACGCCAAAGGCGAAGGCATGGTGCTGACTGGCCCTAAAGAAGCTGAGCGTATCTATCGCGCTGGCCTGGCCTCTCTGCATGCGCGTGTCAAAGTGCGTATCACTGAATATGAAAAAGATGCTAACGGCGAATTCGTTGCGAAAACCAGCCTGAAAGACACGACCGTTGGCCGTGCCATTCTGTGGATGATCGTACCGAAAGGTCTGCCTTTCTCCATCGTCAACCAGGCGCTGGGTAAGAAAGCGATCTCCAAAATGCTGAACACCTGTTACCGCATTCTGGGTCTGAAGCCGACAGTTATCTTCGCTGACCAGACAATGTACACCGGCTTTGCATATGCAGCGCGTTCAGGTGCATCTGTTGGTATCGATGACATGGTTATCCCAGAGAAGAAACACGAGATCATCTCTGAAGCGGAAGCCGAAGTTGCTGAGATCCAGGAGCAGTTCCAGTCTGGTCTGGTTACCGCGGGCGAACGCTATAACAAAGTTATCGATATCTGGGCTGCGGCGAACGATCGTGTATCCAAAGCGATGATGGATAACCTGCAAACCGAAACCGTGATTAACCGTGACGGCGTAGAAGAGCAGCAGGTTTCCTTCAACAGCATTTACATGATGGCCGACTCCGGTGCGCGTGGTTCTGCAGCACAGATTCGTCAGCTGGCAGGTATGCGTGGTCTGATGGCGAAGCCAGATGGCTCCATCATCGAAACGCCAATCACCGCGAACTTCCGTGAAGGTCTGAACGTACTCCAGTACTTCATCTCTACTCACGGTGCGCGTAAAGGTCTGGCGGATACCGCACTGAAAACAGCGAACTCCGGTTATCTGACGCGTCGTCTGGTTGACGTTGCGCAGGATCTGGTTGTGACCGAAGACGATTGTGGCACCCTCGAAGGTATCACCATGACCCCGGTTATCGAGGGCGGTGATGTTAAAGAGCCGCTGCGCGATCGCGTACTGGGTCGTGTAACCGCGGAAGACATTCTGAAGCCGGGTACCGCAGACATTCTGGTTCCACGCAACACGCTGCTGCACGAACAGTGGTGTGACCTGCTGGAAGCGAACTCTGTTGACTCTGTGAAAGTTCGTTCCGTTGTATCTTGTGACACCGATTTCGGTGTATGTGCGCACTGCTATGGTCGTGACCTGGCGCGTGGCCACATCATCAACAAAGGTGAAGCAATCGGTGTTATCGCGGCACAGTCCATCGGTGAACCGGGTACACAGCTGACGATGCGTACGTTCCACATCGGTGGTGCGGCATCTCGTGCGGCTGCTGAATCCAGCATCCAGGTGAAAAACAAAGGTAGCATCAAGCTCAGCAACGCGAAGTCTGTTGTTAACTCCGCAGGCAAGCTGGTTGTGACCTCTCGTAACACCGAGCTGAAGCTGATCGACGAATTCGGTCGTACCAAAGAGAGCTATAAAGTGCCTTACGGTGCTGTTATGGCGAAAGGTGATGGCGAGCAGGTTGCCGGCGGTGAAACCGTTGCAAACTGGGATCCACACACCATGCCGGTTATCACCGAAGTAAGTGGTTTCATCCGCTTTACTGACATGATCGACGGCCAGACCATTACTCGTCAGACCGACGAGCTGACCGGTCTGTCTTCTCTGGTCGTTCTGGACTCTGCTGAGCGTACTGCCGGTGGTAAAGATCTGCGTCCTGCACTGAAAATCGTTGATGCTCAGGGTAACGACGTTCTGATCCCTGGTACCGATATGCCTGCGCAGTACTTCCTGCCGGGTAAAGCGATTGTACAGCTGGAAGATGGCGTACAGATCAGTTCTGGTGACACCCTGGCGCGTATTCCTCAGGAATCCGGCGGTACCAAGGACATCACCGGTGGTCTGCCACGCGTTGCGGATCTGTTCGAAGCACGTCGTCCGAAAGAGCCTGCAATCCTGGCTGAAATCAGCGGTATCATCTCCTTCGGTAAAGAGACCAAAGGTAAACGCCGTCTGGTTATCACCCCAGTAGATGGCAGCGAGCCGTACGAAGAGATGATTCCTAAGTGGCGTCAGCTTAACGTGTTCGAAGGTGAACGTGTAGAACGTGGTGATGTGGTTTCCGACGGTCCAGAAGCGCCGCACGACATCCTGCGTCTGCGTGGTGTGCATGCTGTTACTCGTTACATCGTTAACGAAGTACAGGACGTATACCGTCTGCAGGGCGTTAAGATTAACGATAAACACATCGAAGTTATCGTTCGTCAGATGCTGCGTAAAGCAACCATCGATAGCGCGGGCAGCTCTGAGTTCCTGGAAGGCGAGCAGGTTGAATACTCACGCGTCAAGATCGCTAACCGCGATCTGGAAGCGAACGGCAAAATCGCTGCGACCTTCTCGCGCGATCTGCTGGGTATCACCAAAGCGTCTCTGGCAACCGAGTCCTTCATCTCTGCAGCATCGTTCCAGGAGACCACGCGTGTCCTGACCGAAGCCGCTGTAGCAGGTAAGCGTGATGAACTGCGCGGTCTGAAAGAGAACGTTATCGTGGGTCGTCTGATCCCGGCGGGTACCGGTTATGCGTACCATCAGGATCGTATGCGTCGTCGTGCTGCAGGCGAACTGCCAGCTGCACCGCAGGTAACTGCTGAAGATGCATCCGCGAGCCTGGCAGAGCTGCTGAACGCAGGTCTGGGTGGTTCTGACAACGAGTAATCGTTGATTCAGCAAATAAAAAACCCGCTTCGGCGGGTTTTTTTATATCTGCATATTTTTCAGTTTATCAGCGGTAGCCGACGATACAGCTCAATCATATCGCCCGCCAGGTCCTGAATGACCATCGCGTTCATCAGGTGATCCTGAGAGTGGACGGTGATCAGGTTAACCGGTAGCTTTCCGGTCCCTTCATCAAGACCAATCAGCTGCGTCTGGATGGTGTGGGCATGTTTCACGTATTCACGCGACTCTTCCATCGCCTTTTCGGCTTCGTCAAAGTCACCTTTACGGGCCATCTGCAACGCCGTAAGGGCAGCACTGCGCGCTGCTCCCGCGTTGACCAGCAGTTCCATGATCGTTGTTTCTAAATCTTCCATGGGTCACTCCAGTAATTTAAGCGCTTTTTCCAGGACGACATCACCTTTCATCATGCCGTAATCCATCATGTCGATCACCGCGACCTTTTTACCCAGCGGATCGGCCTGCGCCTGAAGTTTAGCCTGCTCGTATTTAACCTGTGGCCCCAGCAATACGATGTCAGCCGTCGCGATATTATCTTTAAACTCCGCAACCGGAACGGCTTTAATGGTGACTTCAACCCCTTTTTTCTGCGCGGCGTCTTTCATACGTTGAACCAGCATGCTGGTTGACATTCCCGCTGCACAGCATAAAACGATGTTCTTCATAATCAGCCTCGATCTACATGTGTTTATTGATAATTATCCCGTGCAGACCGCTTCAACAACCGCTTTACCGCGATTGTGTGTCAGGCATCACAAAGAAATGGGTGATTTTCTGAAACCGGTTACAATTTTGCATGAAAGCGCACGCTGCCCGTCGAAACGGACAGCGTGGGAGGGAAGAAATTAACGGATGGAGGTCTGAAGGATGCGGTTTTTACCCTGTTGTTTTGCGCTGTAAAGTGCGTTATCCACGCTCCCGACAAATTGCTCCAGCGGTTCGAAATGCCATTCCCCCAGGCCTGCACTGAACGTGACCTGCAGGTTTTCTTCCCGCCAGACGCGTTTTTCAATGGTGGTACGCCACGCTTCCAGCAACGAGATTGCATCAGCAATTTGCGCAGCCTGGAAGACCACCGCAAACTCTTCTCCACCGTACCGGTACACCGAGATGTGGTGCGGTTGCATGATCTGGATCCCTTCACGCGCCACGTTACGCAGGACAATATCGCCGCTAAGGTGGCCCCAGGTATCGTTGATTGATTTGAAGTTATCGATGTCCACCAGCGCCAGTGCGAAAGGCTGTTGAGCCGCCATTAACTCTTCCACATCGGTATCGAACGCGCGGCGGTTTTTGCAGCCTGTTAGCGCATCGTGGGTTGCCTGGCGGACATATGCCATCTCACGCTCTTTATTCGACTGGATGGTATGACTCAGCATCGCTTCCAGACGCGGTGCCTGGCTGACGTCGCCAGTTTTGATGGCGTTGATAATATGCATTAGCACGGTACGCGAGGCATGGCGAAGGTATAAACCGAAGAGAATGATAATAATCGCCGCCAGTGCAAATCCCCAGCCAACGATAGTGGTTTCGTGGCGGGTAATATCCGTCAGGGTCGCGCCAGAGACCCGGTAGATGACAAACCAATCCGGGTTAGTGAAGGAGTAGTAGTAATACCAGGTTTTACTTTTCCGGTCGTATAAATGACCCTCGCCGCTGGTCATTTTGTCCATCAGCGCTTCGCTCACGTATTTTTTGAACAGCGCGCCCGTGTCAGGATGAAGCACCACGGTTCCGTCGCGCTCGACGACGAAGAATTCCCCTTGTACAGGAGCCACCATCTGTCGAAGGGTATACCCCATCGACGCCAAATCAAGATGAAAGGCGAGGGTTCCCTTGAGTCTGCCTTCTGTTGAAATCAACGGCTTATAAAGCGTGACTGTTGGATGCCCGGTAAAGTAGTCCATATAAGGGTGGGTATAATGGCTGAAAATACTGGCTTCCGCGTGGGCGACAAACCACGGGCGCGTCCGCGGATCGACGTTTTTACTCTTTTCCGTGGGAGGCGCTTCTGGAGCGTGCAAATAATGCCCCTCCGTGTCGGCCAGCGAGATGGATGACACGGTCGGCATCAGGTTTTGCAAATGCATCAACATCTGCAACCCTTGCGTCGGGTTGACGTTCAGCGTCTCATTCAGTATCTCGTTGCGGGAAAAGTACATCGCAGAACGACCAAGAATATAGTCGTTTTCACGCAACATTGATTCGGTATAGTTAACCGCCAGATTATGCGTGAAATTACCATTAATTTTATGATAATCCTCAAGAAAATCCTTCCGCTGCGAAAGCGTAACCACGACAGCGATCAGTGCAAAACTGCACAGTATCCCCGCGAAGCTGACCATTATTGGCCGGGTAAAAGAGAGTTTTCTGCTGTGAAGTGCCATGAGTTGTACATCATTCCTGAGGGTGAATGCTTTTCGTCTGCCGATATCCTCTCAGCATAGTCGCAGTCCTGCGGTTAGCTGTTAATTATACGGAACACGATTTCAGACGAGATGATTTATCTTAAGAATGGCTAAGAAATTACTCATAAAATCAGAAATTCAGTGTGCACGATAAGTCAGAGGCAGGGCGAAACGAGGAAGAAGCTTTTCGCCCTGGTCAGCGTCCGTTGCTGACCACATGACAATAAAAAACCGGACGATAGCTGACAATCATCCGGTTGTGACTCTCCGTGCCGACTCGTTTTATTTCTGCGGAGTTGCAGTATGTTTCAGCGTAATTGCGAGGCTCTTCCCAGCCAGCTGTCCCAGTCTTTCCAGACCGGCTGCAGCCCCTGCGCGCTCAGGGCCGCGGCGACCGCTTCCGGACGTCGTCCATCATGCGGGGCAAACTGCTCCAGTTCAGGGTGATCATCGGCGTAACCGCCCGGCTGTGTTTTGGAAAATGCGCTCACGTTGTTTATCGCAAGCGGGATCACGCGGTCGCGGAACGCCGGTGATTCACGTGTTGAGAGCGATAATTCAACCTCTGGGGCAAGCAGGCGAAACGCGCAGATCGTTTGTACCAGCTGGCGCTCGTCCATGAGTGAGGCCGGTTCAATCCCGCCGGCACACGGGCGCAACCGGGGGAAGGAGATGGAGTAGCGGCTCTGCCAGTAGTGCTGCTGGAGCCACAACAGATGTTCCGCCACCATGTAACAATCCACGCGCCAGCTATCGGAAAGCCCAATCAGCGCACCAAGACCAATTTTGTCGATCCCGGCACGTCCGAGCCTGTCCGGCGTTTCAAGGCGGAAGAAGAAGTCCTGTTTCTTGCCCTTCAGGTGATGCCGGGCGTAGGTCGCTTCGTGGTACGTTTCCTGATAGACCATCACTCCATCCAGTCCGAGCGTTTTGAGCTCCGCATACTCATCCTGCGACAGGGGCTGCACTTCCATCTGCAACGAGGCGAACTGACGACGAATGGCAGGAAGGTGCTGACGGAAATAGTCCATTCCGACTTTGCCCTGGTGCTCACCGGTGACCAGCAGGAGATGCTCGAAGCCCATTTCCCGGATAGCCGCACACTCGCGCGCGATTTCCTCCTCATCAAGCGTCTTACGCTTAATGCGGTTGCTCATAGAGAAGCCGCAGTAGGTACAGTCATTGGCGCACAGGTTTGAGAGATAGAGCGGGACGTAAAAGCTCACCGTGTTGCCAAAGCGCTGTCGGGTGAGACGCTGGGCGCGCTGGGCCATCGGCTCCAGATAAGCGCTGGCCGCAGGGGAGAGCAGGGCCATTAAATCGTCGCGGGTCAGATGGCGCGCATTCAGTGCGCGCTCGACGTCGACCGGCGTTTTGCTGTTGATGCGCAGGGCAATGTCGTCCCAGTTAAGCTGCCGCCAGCGGTCGGTAAAGGTGGTCATGAGATTGCCTCCAGAAAACCGGTCAGCGGGCTGGTGGCCTGCGCCTGAAAACTGCGTGAGCCAGGGCCTGATTGCCGTGCCAGCAGGCCAGCCTCCACCGCCATGCGAAACGCGCGCGCCATCATGACCGGATCGTCGGCAACCGCGATGGCCGTGTTTACCAGCACCGCGTCCGCCCCCATCTCCAGCGCCTGCGCGGCATGGCTTGGTACACCAATACCCGCATCCACCACCACCGGCACGGTGGCCTGCTCAATGATGATCTCCAGCATCGCCCGGGTTTCCAGCCCCTGGTTGGAGCCAATAGGCGCGCCCAGCGGCATAACGGCGGCGCAGCCAACGTCTTCCAGACGTTTGCAGAGTACCGGATCGGCACCGCAGTAAGGCAGAACGATGAACCCTTGTTGTACCAGCTTTTCTGCCGCTTTCAGCGTCTCGATCGGGTCGGGCAACAGCCAGCGAGCATCCGGGTGAATTTCCAGCTTCAGCCAGCGTGTGCCGAGCGCTTCACGCGCCAGTTGGGCGGCGAAAATGGCCTCTTCGGCCGTTTTCGCGCCGGAAGTATTTGGCAGTAGCGTGACGCCAGTTTCCAGTAAAGGCGCCAGAATGGCATCACTGTGATGGCGCAGATCCACGCGTTTTAACGCCAGCGTGACCAGCTGGCTGCCGCTTTCACGGATGGCATCGACCATCAGCTGGGGTGATGCGAATTTCCCGGTTCCGGTAAACAGATGTGAATCAAAGACTTTATCGGCAATACGTAACATCTCAGCCCCCTGCGATAACCTGAAACAGCAGGATCTGGTCGCCTTCACTGACCTGCTGATGTTCCCACTGCTCGCGCGGCAGGATCTGTTGATTGAGCGCCAGCGCCGTTCCCGGCTTGAGCTGGCGAAGCTTATCGAGCAGCACGGCAACGGTGAGCCCGTCCTCGCATTTCATCGGCTCATCGTTAAACAGAATGCGCATTGCCGCCTCCGCATACCGGGCAGTGGCTGGCGCGGTGTAACGCCAGATGACGCCATCCGCTGGAGCGGGCATCAAATAACCGCAACGTGTTGCGCTCGGTCTCCATTCCGCTGAGCAGCTTGATGGCCTCGAGCGCCTGCAGGGTACCCATCACCCCCACAACCGGGCCAAGAATGCCCGCGGTGCGACAGTTACGCTCTGGCTCAGCATCGTCTGGCCACAAACAGCGATAGCAGCCCTGCGCCCACGGCGGTGTCAGGACCATCATCTGCCCGCCGAATCCCACCGCGCTGGCGGTGATAAGCGGCGTATTTTTTGCGACACAGGCGGCGTTGATCGCCTGGCGGGTTGCCATATTGTCGGTGCAATCCAGCACCACGTCGGCCAGGGCGACTTCTCGGAGCAGATTGTCGCCGCTGAGCCGCTCCTGACACGCAATGAGCTCAATATCCGGGTTCAGCTGGTTCAGACGCTGGCGGGTAATATGTACTTTGGGCTGGTTGATATCCTCGGTGGTGAAGAGGATTTGACGCTGCAGGTTGCTAAGATGCACCTCGTCGTCATCGGCCAGTACCAGCGTGCCCACGCCTGCACCGGCCAGATAGAGCGCGGCAGGCGCGCCTAATCCGCCCAGCCCGACAATCAAAACCCGGCTGGCGAGTAGCTTTTGCTGTCCGTCGATGGCGATATCCTCCAGCAGGATCTGGCGGCTATAGCGCATAAAGTCACGATCATTCATCGCCTGCTCCTGCCAGTTGTAAGAGCTGCCGGGTGGCGGCCTGCCAGTCTGCGGCCTGGGTGATGGCACTGACGACGGCGATACTGCCGACACCGGTATCCAGCACGGCCGGCGCGCGTTCAAGGCTAATCCCGCCGATGGCCACGGTCGGGTACTGCGCAAGACGCTTCACGTGAGCCGCCAGCTGTGCCAGCCCTTGTGGCGCGGAGGGCATCTGTTTAGTTTGCGTCGGGAAGACGTGTCCAAGCGCAATGTACGAAGGGCGTGCCGCCAGTGCCACGTCAATCTCCATATCGTCATGGGTCGAGACACCCAGGCGCAAACCGGCTTCCCGGATGGCATTCAGGTCTGTGGTCTCCAGGTCCTCCTGACCCAGATGCACGCCGTAGGCCTGATGCTTTATCGCCAGTCGCCAGTAGTCGTTGATAAACAGGCGGGCGTGATACCGACGCCCCAGCGCGATGGCGGCGGCGACATCGTTCTCCACCTCCTCATCGCGTTTATCTTTGATGCGTAGCTGCAGCGTGCGTACACCTGCCTCCAGCAGGCGGGCAATCCACTCCACGCTGTCCACCACCGGGTAGAGCCCTAAACGAAAGGGCACGGGTGGGAAATCGGGCTGGTACATTACGCCTCCTCTTTTTTGAGGTAGATTTCGCCGCCTTTCGCGCGGAAGGTTTCTGACATATCCGCCATGCCCACTTCAATGGCTTGCGCGGCGGCGTAGTCACGCACCTCCTGGCTGATCTTCATCGAGCAGAATTTTGGCCCACACATGGAGCAGAAATGGGCCACTTTGCCGGACTCCTGCGGCAGGGTTTCGTCGTGATAGGCGCGGGCGGTAAACGGGTCGAGCGCGAGGTTAAACTGATCTTCCCAGCGGAATTCAAAGCGGGCCTTCGACATCGCGTTATCGCGAATTTGCGCGCCCGGATGGCCTTTCGCCAGGTCCGCAGCGTGGGCGGCAATTTTGTAGGTGATAAGCCCCTGCTTCACGTCCTCTTTGTTGGGCAGACCGAGGTGCTCTTTTGGCGTCACATAGCAGAGCATGGCGCAACCGAACCAGCCGATCATTGCCGCACCAATTCCGGAGGTGAAGTGGTCGTAACCCGGGGCAATATCGGTGGTCAACGGCCCCAGGGTATAGAATGGTGCTTCATGGCAGTGCTCCAGTTCTTCCGTCATATTGCGGCGGATCATCTGCATGGGGACATGGCCTGGGCCTTCAATCATCACCTGCACGTCATACTCCCAGGCGATTTTGGTCAGCTCGCCCAGCGTGTGCAGTTCGGCAAACTGCGCTTCGTCGTTGGCATCACGAATGGAACCAGGGCGCAGGCCGTCGCCCAGCGACAGCGAGACGTCGTAAGCGGCACAGATTTCGCAGATCTCGCGGAAGTGTTCGTAGAGGAAGTTTTCCTGATGATGAGACAGACACCACTTCGCCATGATTGAGCCCCCGCGCGAGACAATGCCGGTCAGACGCTTCGCGGTCATCGGCACGTAGCGCAGCAGCACCCCCGCGTGGATGGTGAAGTAGTCTACACCCTGTTCAGCCTGCTCCAGCAGCGTGTCGCGGAACGCTTCCCAGGTGAGGTTTTCAGCGATACCGTTCACTTTCTCCAGCGCCTGATAGACCGGCACCGTTCCGATAGGCACCGGGCTGTTACGCAGGATCCACTCGCGGGTTTCGTGGATATAACGCCCGGTGGAGAGATCCATTACCGTGTCCGCGCCCCAGCGCGTTGACCAGACCAGCTTCTCGACCTCTTCTTCGATGGAGGAGGTGACCGCGGAGTTACCGATATTGGCGTTGACCTTCACCAGGAAGTTGCGGCCGATAATCATCGGTTCGGATTCCGGGTGATTGATGTTGGCGGGGATAATCGCGCGGCCAGCGGCCACTTCATCGCGCACAAACTCCGGGGTGATGTTTTCCGGCAGGCGGGCACCGAAACCTTCGCCCGGATGCTGGTGGCGCAGCACTTCGCTACGGATGCGCTCACGGCCCATGTTTTCACGGATGGCGATAAACTCCATCTCCGGGGTGACGATCCCCTGACGCGCATAGTGCAGCTGGGTAACGCATTTGCCCGCTTTCGCACGTTTCGGCGTCAACAGGCCCGCGAAGCGCAGTTCGTCCAGGCCGTCGTCGGCCAGACGCTCTTTGGTGTAGGCAGAGCTGCGAACCGTCAGTTCTTCGCAGTCGTTACGCGCGTCAATCCAGCGCTGGCGCAGTTTTGCCAGACCCTGCTGCACGTTAATGGCCACATCAGGATCGCCGTACGGGCCAGACGTGTCGTAGACTGGCACGGCTTCGTTGTCTTCATACTGCGGGTTCTCTTTGCTGCCGCCAAGAAGCGTCGGGCTAAGCTGGATTTCGCGCATCGGAACGCGGATATCCGCCCGAGAGCCGGTGATGTAAATACGCTTAGAGTTCGGGAAAGCGGTGCCTTCCAGGGTGTCGATGAAGTGTTGGGCGTGTGCGCGCTGTTCGCGGCGGGTCAGTTTAGTAGTAGACATAGCTCATTCCAAAAGTGAAGGACATGGCTTGTCAGACGACGGATGAAGCAAGAGGAGATCGCCCGGGGGCGATACTACAGCAGTTTTACTCTTGTTCCCTTCGCAGGTATTAGCCTGATCAGGTTCCGCGGATCCCGAATTAACGGTCTCAGCCCGTGCTTTCACACTGGGCACTCCGACAAGAAATTTACACGCCATCGTTCACGCTATCGCATGAATGATTTCGTGTAATACCCCTCCTTAGAGGGGCGAATGTTTGTAAACTACTCGTTAACGATTAAGAACTCAAGCAGGCCGCGCGATGTTATCTTCGTTGCTGGCCTTAGAATCGTTATCCAGCACGAGGGCGATCAGCTTATCTTCCAGCGAGAATCGCTCTTCCAGCGCTTCGCCGAGATCGGACAGCGCCTGTTGAAACTCAAGGTAGTTGTCGTGATCGATGGCGTTCTCGAGGGTGGAATCGTAGTAATTCATGATCTGCTGGGTATTGGCTTCCAGCAACGGGTAGAGTTTGGATGCCGTTAAATACGGGCTAGTGCCTTCCATTTCGCGGATAATGCGTTCATAAATATTGAAATGGCCGTCGGACAGGTAGTCGACCAGGCTCTGACAAAAATCATCCAGCGCTTTTTCATTCAGCCGCATAAACGATTCTTTGCCAGGCTTAATACCGACCAGATTGTAATAAGCCACGAGTAGATGCTTGCGCACATGTAGCCAGCGATCCACCAGTTTGTTACTTCCTCTAACGCGCTCAGTCAGGCTTTCTAGCTGGTTTAACATGTTCGACTCCGCAAGGTTTAGAATTGATTCTGCTTATCCAAAATGTAACCACAATGCTAACAACATGTCAGTGAAGCGAAGGTAGTGCAATAGATATGGATCGTATTATTGAAAAATCAGATCTGGGTTGGTGGATTGTCAGTCACGAACAAAAATTATGGCTACCCGGTGGGGAAATACCCTATGGCACTGCCGATCGTTTCGATCTCGTTGGTCAGCCTGCGCTGAAGATCGGCGAGTGGCAAGGGGAGCCGGTGTGGTTGATCCAGCAGCCTCGCCGCCAGGACATGGGATCCGTTCGTCAGGTGCTGGATCTTGATGTGGGCCTGTTCCAGCTGGCAGGCCGTGGCGTGCAGCTGGCCGAGTTTTACCGATCGCATAAATACTGCGGCTACTGCGGGCATACCATGCACCCGAGCAAAACCGAGTGGGCCATGCTCTGCAGCCACTGCCGTGAACGCTATTATCCGCAGATTGCGCCGTGCATTATCGTCGCTATCCGGCGTGACGATTCCATCCTGCTGGCGCAACATACCCGCCATCGCAACGGTATTCATACTGTTCTTGCCGGGTTCGTTGAAGTGGGCGAAACGCTGGAGCAGGCGGTGGCGCGTGAAGTGATGGAAGAGAGCGGGATTCGGGTGAAGAACCTGCGTTACGTGACGTCTCAGCCGTGGCCGTTCCCGCAGTCGCTGATGACGGCGTTTATGGCCGAATACGATAGCGGTGAGATTGTTATCGACCAGAAAGAGCTGCTGGACGCGAACTGGTACCGTTATGACGATTTGCCACTGTTACCCCCGCCGGGAACGGTAGCCCGTCGGCTGATAGAAGATACCGTGGCAATGTGTCGGGCCGAGTATGAGTAGTGTTACACTCACGGACTGACGCAATAAGGAACTGCAAAATGACCGAACTGAAGAACGATCGTTATCTGCGTGCGCTGCTGCGCCAGCCCGTTGATGTCACCCCGGTGTGGATGATGCGCCAGGCGGGGCGCTATCTGCCAGAGTACAAAGCCACGCGTGCGCAGGCGGGTGATTTTATGTCGCTGTGCAAAAATGCCGAGCTGGCCTGCGAAGTGACGCTCCAGCCGCTGCGCCGCTACCCGCTGGATGCCGCTATTCTCTTTTCGGACATTCTGACCATTCCGGATGCCATGGGCCTTGGGCTCTATTTCGAAACCGGTGAAGGTCCGCGTTTCACCTCCCCGATCAAAAGCAAAGCCGACGTTGATAAGCTGCCGGTACCGGATCCTGAGCAGGAGCTGGGGTATGTGATGAACGCCGTGCGCACAATTCGCCGTGAACTGAAAGGCGAAGTGCCGCTGATTGGCTTCTCAGGCAGCCCGTGGACGCTGGCGACCTATATGGTGGAAGGTGGCAGCAGCAAAGTCTTTACCGTCATTAAAAAGATGATGTACGCGGAGCCACAGGCGCTGCATACGCTGCTCGACAAGCTGGCGAAGAGCGTCACACTCTATCTTAACGCGCAGATTAAAGCAGGCGCGCAATCGGTGATGATTTTCGATACCTGGGGCGGCGTGCTGACCGGGCGCGATTACCAGCAGTTCTCGCTGTATTACATGCATAAAATCGTCGATGGCCTGCTGCGTGAAAACGAAGGTCGCCGGGTGCCGGTGACGCTGTTCACTAAAGGCGGTGGGCAGTGGCTGGAAGCCATGGCCGCCACCGGCTGTGACGCGCTGGGTCTCGACTGGACAACCGATATTGCCGATGCGCGCCGTCGCGTGGGTGACAAAGTGGCGCTGCAGGGCAACATGGACCCGTCTATGCTCTATGCTCAGCCTGCCCGTATTGAGGAAGAGGTGGCCTCCATTCTTGCTGGTTTCGGCCAGGGCGAAGGACACGTGTTCAACCTCGGGCACGGTATTCATCAGGATGTACCGCCAGAACACGCTGGCGCGTTTGTGGAGGCGGTGCACCGACTTTCTGCACATTATCATCAGTAAGGAGTGGTTATGGATCTCGCGTCATTACGCGCTCAACAGATAGAACTGGCCTCATCCGTGATCCGCGAGGATCGTCTGGACACAGACCCGCCGCAGTACATTGGCGGAGCAGATGTGGGGTTTGAGCAGGGAGGTGAAGTGACGCGGGCGGCAATGGTGCTGCTGAAATATCCCTCGCTGGAACTGGTGGAGTACAAGGTGGCGCGTATCGCCACCACCATGCCGTACATTCCTGGCTTTCTCTCATTCCGTGAATATCCCGCGCTGCTGGCAGCGTGGGAGCAACTCTCGCAAAAACCCGACCTGCTGTTTGTCGACGGCCATGGTATCTCTCATCCGCGCCGCTTAGGCGTCGCCAGCCATTTTGGGCTGCTGGTGGATGTCCCCACCATCGGTGTGGCTAAAAAACGTCTGTGCGGTGCGTTTGAGCCGCTCTCCGCCGAGCCAGGCGCGCTGGCACCTCTCATCGATAAGGGTGAGCAACTGGCGTGGGTCTGGCGCAGTAAAGCGCGTTGTAACCCCCTGTTTATCGCCACCGGGCATCGGGTGAGCACGGACAGTGCGCTGGCGTGGGTGCAGCGCTGCATGAAAGGGTATCGCTTACCGGAGCCCACCCGCTGGGCTGATGCGGTAGCGTCAGGGCGTTCGGCTTTTACGCGTTGGCAAGAAATTCAGTGATGATTCAGGTAAACTGCGGCTAATTTTCGATTCGAGACCTCATCATGCTACAAAACCCGATTCATCTGCGCCTTGAGAAGCTGGAAAGCTGGCAGCACGTGACTTTTATGGCTTGCCTGTGCGAGCGCATGTATCCCAACTATGCCGCGTTCTGCAAGCAGACAGGCTTTGGTGAAGGGCAGATTTATCGCCGCATCCTGGATTTAATCTGGGAGACGCTGACGGTCAAAGACGCTAAAGTGAACTTCGACTCTCAGCTTGAAAAGCTTGAAGAGGCGATCCCGGCGGCGGATGACTACGACCTGTATGGTGTCTATCCGGCCATTGATGCCTGCGTGGCATTAAGCGAACTGATTCATTCCCGTCTGAGCGGTGAAACGCTGGAGCATGCTATCGAAGTCAGCAAGGCATCCATTACGACCGTCGCAATGCTGGAAATGACCCAGGAAGGTCGGGAAATGACAGACGAAGAGCTGCGAGTAAACCCCGCGGTTGAGCAGGAATGGGATATCCAGTGGGAGATTTTCCGCCTGCTGGCAGAGTGTGAAGAACGCGATATTGAGCTGATAAAAGGGCTCCGTGCGGACTTACGTGAGGCTGGTGAGAGCAATATTGGTATAATTTTTAACCAATGAGACAACAAAACTTGATATAACGCTCGTTTTGTCGCTCCTCGACTCTTCCCTTTCGCCCCTTGTCTGGTCTACATTTGGGGGGCGAAAAAAAGTGGCTATCGGTGCGTGTATGCAGGAGAGTGCTTTTTTGGCATTTTCGTCGCACTCGATGCTTAGCAAGCGATAAACACATTGAAAGGATAACTTATGAACAAGACTCAACTGATTGATGTAATTGCGGACAAGGCTGATCTGTCTAAAGTGCAGGCTAAAGCTGCTCTGGAATCTACCCTGGCTGCTATTACTGAGTCTCTGAAAGAAGGTGATGCTGTACAACTGGTTGGTTTCGGTACCTTCAAAGTGAACCACCGCGCTGAGCGTACTGGCCGCAACCCGCAGACCGGTAAAGAAATCAAAATCGCCGCAGCTAACGTGCCGGCATTTGTTTCTGGTAAAGCACTGAAAGACGCTGTTAAGTAAGACGCGTGGCAGTGAACAGTTTTAACGAAGGGGCGGCAACGCCCCTTTTGTCTGTCTGGCGTGGTCTTTTCGCGCTGGCGGGCGTGATGTTTCTGTCCGCCTGTAGCCACGACACCTCTCTGCCACCGTTTACCGCCAGCGGCTACGCTGACAACCAGGGTGCGGTAAGGATCTGGCGCAAAGATTCTGGCGGCGAAGTGCATCTGCTTTCTGCTTTCAGTCCGTGGCATAACGGCAATACGTCGACCGCGGAGTATCGCTGGCAGGGCGATGACCTGTCGCTGATAGAACTGAATGTCTACAGCAAGACCCCCGAACATGTGAAAGTGCGTTTTGATGACCATGGCGAGCTGAGCTTTATGCAGCGGGAAGTCAGCGGTCAAAAACAGCAGCTTTCCAGCGATCAAGTCGCACTCTATCGTTATCGTGCCGAACAAATCCGCCAGACCAGCGATGCGCTGCGTCAGGGACGCGTTGTGCTGCGCCAGGGGCGCTGGCATGCTAATGGCACGGTAACAACCTGCGAAGGGCAAACCGTTAAGCCTGAGCTTGAAGCCTGGGCAACCGAACATATTGAGCGCCGTCAGCGGCATTCATCAATGGAAGTGAGTGTGGCGTGGCTGGAAGCGCCGGAAGGTTCTCAACTGCTGCTGGTCGCGAACGAAGACTTCTGCACCTGGCAGCCGACAGAAAAGAGTTTTTGAGTGACGTCCCCTCTCCCTGACGGGAGAGGGGCTGGCTGAAGAATTACTCGCCCTGCTCACGCGCAATTGCGCGATAGCCGATATCCTGGCGGCTAAAGCTACCGTTCCAGTGAATATCTGCCATCAGCGCATAGGCACGCTTCTGTGCTTCTGCAACGGTGTGACCCAGCGCGGTCGCACACAGTACACGGCCGCCATTGGTCAGCACGCGATCGTCGTCAGACAGCTTTGTGCCGGCGTGGAATACCTTCGCGCCTTCCAATTCTTCCAGCGGTAAACCGTGGATCTCATCACCGGTATTGTAATTGCCCGGATAACCCCCCGCAGCAATCACCACGCCCAGAGAAGCACGTTCATCCCACTCAGACGTTTTCTCATCCAGCTTACCTTCACAGGCGGCAAGACACAGTTCCACCAGGTCAGATTTCATGCGCAACATGATTGGCTGTGTTTCCGGATCGCCGAAGCGGCAGTTGAACTCAATCACCTTCGGATTGCCCTGCTTGTCGATCATCAGGCCTGCATAGAGGAAACCGGTGTAAGTATTACCTTCGGCAGCCATGCCTTTGACGGTTGGCCAGATAATGCGGTCCATGGTGCGCTGATGCACTTCGTCAGTGACCACAGGGGCAGGGGAGTAAGCGCCCATACCGCCGGTATTCGGCCCGGTATCTGCATTGCCAACGCGTTTATGATCCTGGCTGGTGGCCATCGGCAGAACATGCTCGCCGTCGACCATCACGATAAAGCTCGCCTCTTCACCGTCAAGGAACTCTTCAATCACGATGCGATGGCCCGCGTCGCCAAAGGCGTTGCCTGCCAGCATATCCTGAACCGCGGCTTCGGCTTCCTCGAGCGTCATCGCCACGATAACGCCTTTACCGGCGGCCAGACCGTCGGCTTTGATAACGATAGGCGCACCTTTTTCACGTAAGTAAGCCAGGGCTGGCTCTACTTCGGTGAAATTCTGATATTCCGCCGTCGGGATGTTATGACGTGCGAGGAAATCTTTGGTGAAGGCTTTCGAACCTTCCAGCTGTGCAGCCCCTTTCGTTGGGCCGAAGATTTGCAGGCCAGCAGCCCGGAAGGCGTCAACGACGCCAATCACCAGCGGCGCTTCCGGACCCACGATGGTCAGATCGATTTTCTCCTGCTGAGCAAAGCTCAACAGGGCCGGGATATCGGTCACGCCGATAGCGACGTTCTGTAACGTGGGTTCCAGCGCAGTACCGGCATTACCCGGTGCCACAAAGACGGTTTTTACCTGCGGCGACTGGGCCGCTTTCCACGCCAGAGCGTGCTCGCGCCCGCCATTACCAATGACTAATACTTTCATTTTCTGCTCCGTGGATTAATGGCGGAAGTGACGCATGTCGGTGAAGATCATCGCAATACCGTGTTCGTCAGCAGCGGCAATGACTTCGTCGTCACGGATTGAGCCGCCAGGCTGGATAACACAGGTAATGCCCACTGCCGCAGCAGCGTCGATACCGTCACGGAACGGGAAGAAGGCGTCAGAAGCCATTGCCGAGCCTTTCACTTCCAGACCTTCATCGGCCGCTTTGATACCGGCAATTTTCGCGGAGTAAACGCGGCTCATCTGGCCTGCGCCTATTCCGATAGTCATGTTCTCTTTTGCATAGACAATCGCGTTGGATTTCACGAACTTCGCAACCTTCCAGCAGAACAGCGCGTCACGCAGTTCCTGCTCGGTAGGCTGGCGTTTCGTCACGACGCGCAGATCGCCCGCGGTAACCATGCCCAGATCGCGATCCTGAACCAGCAGACCGCCGTTCACGCGTTTGAAGTCCAGACCCGGTACGCGCTCATCCCACTGGCCACACACCAGTACGCGCACGTTCTGTTTTGCCGCGGTGATTTTCAGGGCTTCGTCGGATGCAGAAGGAGCGATGATCACTTCGACAAACTGACGGGAGATGATGGCCTGTGCTGTGTCAGCGTCCAGCTCGCGGTTGAAGGCGATAATGCCGCCGAATGCGGAGGTTGGGTCGGTTTTATACGCGCGATCATAGGCGTCAAGAATGGAGGTGCTTACCGCTACGCCACATGGATTCGCGTGCTTCACGATTACGCAGGCGGGTTCACTGAACGCTTTCACGCACTCGAGCGCTGCATCGGTGTCAGCGATGTTGTTGTAGGAGAGTGCCTTGCCCTGAACCTGCTGTGCGGTCGCAACAGAGGCTTCTTTTACCTCTTCTTCTATATAGAAGGCAGCCTGCTGGTGGCTGTTCTCACCGTAACGCATATCCTGCTTCTTAATGAAGTTCAGGTTCAGCGTACGCGGGAAGCGACCGGAAGGTTCAGTGCTTTCGCCATGATAAGCAGGCACCAGGCTACCGAAGTAGTTGGCGATCATGCTGTCGTACGCGGCGGTGTGCTCGAATGCTTTGATGGCGAGGTCGAAACGCGTCTCCAGCGTCAGCGACCCTTCGTTGGCATCCATCTCATTAATAATGGTGTTGTAGTCGCTGCTCTTCACCACGATGGCAACATCTTTATGGTTCTTAGCCGCTGAGCGCACCATGGTTGGGCCGCCGATATCAATGTTTTCGACGGCGTCTTCCAGAGAGCAGCCTTCGCGGGCAACGGTCTGTGCGAACGGGTAGAGGTTAACGACGACCATGTCGATTGGCGCGATATCATGCTTTTCCATAATGCCGTCGTCCTGGCCGCGACGACCAAGAATACCGCCGTGGACCTTCGGGTGCAGGGTCTTGACGCGTCCATCCATCATTTCCGGAAAACCGGTGTAATCGGACACTTCGGTTACCGGCAGACCTTTCTCTGCTAACAGGCGAGCGGTACCACCTGTAGAAAGCAGCTCCACACCGCGTGCAGAAAGTGCCTGAGCGAATTCGACGATACCGGCTTTATCAGAAACACTGAGCAGAGCGCGGCGGACTGGACGACGTTGTTGCATGGTAAATCCCCTGGATTTCACGATTACAGAGAGCGTTAGATGAATTTTCCAGCGAAAAACTCATCTAACACACCTGACGAGGCATCCTTGTTAAGCGCGAGCATTTTAACGAAAACGTTTGCGCAACGCTCGCGAATTTTCACTTTTTCGTATCTCTGTGGATAAGTCTGTGTGTAAAAGGGTATAAGGCGGGGTTTTGCTGGGGAATGCAGCAGTCAGTCATTTTTCTGTCATTTAGCGGTTGCGGCCTGCAGAGAACTCCCTATAATGCGCCTCCATCGACACGGCGGATGT
>NZ_JASCAN010000031.1:0-26137 GCF_029967775.1 Enterobacter sp. V89_11
GGTTATCTGTGAAGTGATTCACATCCGCCGTGTCGATGGAGGCGCATTATAGGGATCCCAATTTTTAGCACAAGTACTTTTTGGATCTTTTTTTCCAACTGTCGATTTTCCGCGCTTTTCGCTGAAATCCCACCCAATATGCTTAAATATTGACGCTTTTTGCCTTGCCTCGATCCATTAATATGATCAAGTCTTCTATATAGTGCTCATCGTTCGAGGTAGATATGTCCGCAGTATTACGTCCTTATAAAGATCTTCTCCCCCAAAAAGGCGATCGCGTGATGATCGATGCCAGCAGCGTGGTCATCGGCGATGTTCGAATGGCCGATGACGTCAGTATCTGGCCGCTCGTCGCCATCCGGGGGGATGTAAACCATGTGGCCATTGGTGCACGCACCAATATTCAGGACGGTAGCGTTCTGCACGTAACCCACAAATCCTCCTATAACCCCCAGGGCAATCCACTCATCATTGGAGAAGATGTCACCGTCGGCCATAAAGTTATGCTTCACGGCTGCACTATTGGTAATCGGGTTCTTGTTGGCATGGGGTCGATTTTGCTGGATGGCGTCATTGTAGAAGATGACGTGATGATTGGCGCAGGCAGCCTTGTTCCCCAGAACAAAAGACTGGAGAGCGGCTATCTCTATTTGGGAAGCCCGGTAAAACAGATCCGCCCCCTGAAGGAGGCAGAGATCGAAGGATTAAAATACTCGGCGAATAACTACGTTAAATGGAAGAATGACTATCTGAGTCAGGATACCCAGACCCAGCCCTGATCGTCTTCCTGCTGATCGCGGATTAAATCGCTGGCTTCCTCTTCAAGATCCCAGCGATTTTCACAAAACACCTCTAACGGGTCTGAACCACCAAAGCGACGCAACAGCGTTTCCCCACGAATGGCACAGGTAAGTTGCATTCCATGCACCAGCACCGGGAAACAGACCGCCTGTTTACTCTCGTCCCAGCTTTCCCTGTCCGGAAAATGAATTGCCTGATTCACGCCGTGAGCTCCCTTTTCAGCTTTTCAATGACCGGTTCGACCGAAGGCAATACACCGTGCCAGAGCAACACCGCGTGTGCCGCCTGTCCCACCAGCATTCCCAGCCCATCGGCTACGTGTTTTCCGCCATGCTGTTCACACCAGTTCAAAAAAGGTGTCTTCCCTTTCTGATAGAACATGTCGTAGAAGTAAATATGGGCACTTACCAGCGAAGCAGGGATCGCCGGCACGTCACCACCGATACCGCTGGAGGTGGCGTTGATGATCAGATCAAACTCACGATCGGCAAGTTCATCCAGGGCGACCGCGCTCACGCTGCCGGTATGTGCGAACAACGCGGCCAGCGCTTCTGCCCGCGAGAAGGTCCTGTTTGTAATGGTCACCGCGCAATCCAGTGACAGCAGAGGCAGCAATACTCCCCGCGACGCTCCGCCCGCACCAATTAGCAGAACCCTGAAACCAGGCTTAATAAACGAGAGCCTTTCCAGATCGCTCAGTAACCCAATTCCGTCAGTGTTGTCTCCCAGCAGGCGTCCATCTTCAAGCCGTTTTAAGGTATTCACTGCACCCGCAAGGGAAGCACGCTCGGTGAGTTCATCCGCACGTTCGAAGGCTTCCTCTTTAAACGGTACCGTTACATTCGCACCTTTGCCGCCCGCGTTGAAGAAACCCTCCAGCGCAGGAATAAATGCATCAACAGGAGCCAGCACGCGGCCATAGGAATGATTTATTTGCAGTTGCTCGGCAAACAGTTGATGGATTAACGGTGACTTGCTGTGCGCTATCGGATTACCAAAAACAGCATAGGTTTCCATTGGATTACCCCTGGCGAAAACGTTCGCCGGTCAAGGCGTCGCGGATTTCAGACGGATTGAGGCGCCCTCCCGTCTCACCGACGGCAACCGGGAAATCATTCCCAAACTGCGCCCTTACTTCGTCGGTTGTGCGGCAAGGTGGCTGCCCGGTCAGATTCGCGCTGGTTGAGACCAGTGGTTTTCCAAAGACCAGGCAAAGTTCGACCACCAGCGGATGGTCCGTCACGCGCACGGCGAGGGAATCAAAGCGCCCGGTCAACCAGCGCGGCGTTGTCGGCTTCGCCGGGAAAACAAAGGTCACGGGGCCGGGCCATGCTGAGAAAATAGTCTCCCGCTGCTCCGGCGTTAGCATGGAATCATCGATATAAGGCTTAAGCTGCTCATAGTTAGCAGCGATTAAAATAAGCCCTTTTTCGACTGGCCTCTGTTTAAGTGTGAGCAATCGGCCAACGGCCGTTTCGCTGTCAGGATCGCAACCGACCCCAAAAACAGCTTCAGTTGGATAGGCGATGACTTCTTCATTTTTCAGGACATCCACCGCATGAGCAATGGAGCCTGATGGCAGGTTATTCTTCACTGTTTTGATCCGCCGGAACCGGCTTTCCACATTGTTTACTGGCGCAGAAGCGTTTCAAACCTTGCGCCGTTTTTTTCTCTATAAGTAACGGATAATTGCAATGAGAGCAGACACCCGCTACCGGTTTGAAATTGATAACAAACTGACATTCAGGATAGCGATCGCAGGAATGAAAGGTCTTACCAAAACGAGAACGGCGCTGCACGAGCTGTCCACGCTGGCATTGAGGACAGGCAATAGCCGTTTCATCGGGTTTATCAATTTGTTCTGTATGTTCACATTCAGGATAGTGGCTACAGCCAATAAACATGCCGAAACGCCCCTGACGTAGCGCTAACTCGCCGCCGCAAAGAGGGCAAAGCTGTCCCTCCAGAATTTTAACGATATGTCCATCCGCCTGGCTTTTCAGGGGACGGACATAATCACATTCCGGATAGTGGGAACAACCGAGAAACGGGCCGTGTTTCCCGGACCGAATAACAAGTTCGGCCCCGCACTGCGGGCAGGGCTCATTTTTATGCACCGTGAATAGTGCTGATTTGGCCATAACAACTCTTGGTGCTGCACATTGAATTAATGCAGCATACCTTCATTCACTTCAAAGAGTAATTCTTCCATTTGCTGATAGGCATTTTCACAGCCTGGAATATTAAACAGAACCATCAGGATGACCCACTTGAGGTCTTCCAGTTCGAAGTCTGCCGTATCCAGCGCCATAACGCGCTCTATCACCATCTCTCTCGTTTCGAGGTTTAGCACCTGAATCTGCTCAAGGAATAAAATGAATCCCCGGCAGCTCGCGTCCAGCCTTTCACACTCTTCAGCTGTGTAGATGCGCACAGACAATGGGTCAGAAGCTAACTGCATCGGTTCGGCGAGGCCTTCCTGATAATCAGCCAGTTTTTCCAGCCACATCAACGCATTATAGATATCTTCCCGCTCAAACCCCGCATCGGTAAGATCCTGTGTCAATTTGTCCTGATCCACTCGCATTTCTGCTTCGTTATGGATGTAAGTCTCAAACAAATACATCAGTACGTCGAACATGGCTTGCCCTCCTTAATCGGACATAGCCGCCGGGTACAGCTGCGATCCATCCTGCTAACTCCAGTTCGAGTAGCTGTGCTACCGTAACTGGCACAGGTTGGCCGGCACGTTCAGCGACAACGTCAACAGGTGTTACCTCATCTCCTACGTTAGCCAGGAGCTTGGGAAATGGCAATGCCACCTTTCCCTGATCTGATGAATAATGTCGCTTTTCGGGATCTTCCTGCAGCCATTGCAATCCATATTGCAAATTTTCAAGAATGTCCCTGACTTCCGTTACCGGTGTTGCACCCTGCTTTATCAGCCAGTGCGGCCCTTCGCAGCCCGGGTTACCAATTGGGCCGGGTAAGGCAAACACGTCTCGCCCCTGCTCAAGCGCGCACCGTGCGGTCACAAGCGAACCGCTGCGTACCGCTGCTTCAACCACGAACACCCCCTGACTTAGCCCGCTGATAATTCGATTACGCCGGGGAAAGTGTCCCGGCCGGGGCTGCGCTGATAGCGGAAACTCAGACACTATCGCGCCACCAGAATCGATAAGCCGTGCAGCTAGCGCCTGATGCCGACGAGGATAAATACTAAAGAGACCGTTACCCAGCACCGCAACGCTACGCCCTTTTGCCGATAGCGCAGCGTTGTGGGCGACACCGTCAATTCCGCAGGCCAGCCCGCTGGTGATCGTTAAACCACTTTGAGAAAGCTGTTCACAGAGAATTTTTCCCCATCGCTCGCCGTACCATGACGGTGCACGGCTGCCAACAACCGCCAGCTGAACTGCATTCAGTACATCAGGGTTGCCTTTAACAAAGACTGCGCCTGGATAATCCGGGATCGTCCGGAGTAAGGGGGGATAAAGGGGGTGATCCGCCGTGATCAGATAGTTACCCGGCTGCTCAAGCCAGAGCAGGCTACTTTCCAGCTCACGTTCTCTGAGCGCAAAGAACCGTGCAGCCTGTTTGACAGACAGACCGGCGTCTCTGACAACGGGACCGTCAATGGTTGTCTGGTTGTGCAATCGTGCTGCCGCTTCCAGCATCACATCGCCATAAAGAGAACCGGTGTGTATTAACCGTAGCCATAACTCAGTCGATGTCATCCTTTCCCCTGCCATAAGCGGCCTCCGCAATCATTGCGATTGGTCACTGATGCTGTCAATCGATGGGGGTTTTGTCTAGAATAGGAGATAATATTCTTATCAACTCCTGAACACGACTCTGGAAATTTATGGCAGTTTTGCAAGTGTTACATATTCCGGACGAGCGCCTTCGCATCGTCGCTGAACCGGTAAAAGAAGTGAATGCAGAAATTCAGCGTATCGTTGATGATATGTTCGATACCATGTACGCCGAAGAAGGTATTGGTCTTGCGGCCACTCAGGTCGACATTCACAAGCGTATCATCGTGATCGACGTATCTGAAAATCGCGATGGCCGCCTGGTGTTAATCAATCCTGAGCTGCTCGAGAAGAGTGGCGAAACAGGTATTGAGGAAGGTTGTCTGTCTATTCCGGAACAGCGTGCTTTAGTGCCGCGTGCCGAGAAAGTGAAAATTCGCGCCCTGGATCGTGACGGCAATCCGTTCGAACTGGAAGCTGACGACCTGCTGGCGATCTGTATTCAGCATGAGATGGATCATCTGGTCGGTAAACTGTTTATCGATTATCTCTCGCCGCTGAAGCAGCAACGCATTCGTCAGAAAGTAGAGAAACTGGACCGTTTGCGTTCTCGCGCATAACGTCCCCCCGGATACAAGGATCATCGTGTCTAAATCACTACGTATTATCTTCGCGGGAACCCCTGATTTTGCAGCGCGTCATCTTGACGCGCTGTTATCTTCTGGCCACCAGGTTGTTGGCGTGTTTACCCAACCGGATCGCCCGGCTGGCCGTGGTAAAAAACTGATGCCAGGTCCTGTTAAGGTGCTGGCAGAAGAGCATGGGTTACCTGTTTTCCAGCCAGCATCCTTGCGCCCTCAGGAAAACCAGCAGCTTGTCGCTGACCTGAATGCCGATGTAATGGTGGTGGTGGCTTACGGTTTAATTCTGCCAAAAGCTGTGCTTGATATGCCTCGCCTGGGTTGCATTAACGTGCATGGTTCTCTGCTTCCACGCTGGCGCGGGGCAGCACCTATTCAGCGCTCTTTATGGGCGGGTGATGCTGAAACAGGCGTCACAATCATGAAGATGGATGTAGGTTTAGACACCGGTGACATGCTTTATAAACTGGCCTGCCCCATTACGGCCGAGGATACCAGTGCCACCCTGTATGACAAGCTGGCAGAGCTTGGCCCGCAAGGGCTGATTGAAACCCTCCAGCAGATTGCGAATAATACGGCGAAACCTGAAGTTCAGGATGAAGCGCTGGTCACTTACGCTGAAAAATTGAGTAAAGAAGAAGCCCGGATTGACTGGTCTCTGTCAGCGGCTCAACTTGAACGCTGCATTCGCGCCTTTAATCCATGGCCGATGAGCTGGATGGTTATCGACGAGCAGCCGGTGAAAGTCTGGAAAGCCTCCCTTATTGACGGTCACACAACGGCTGAGCCCGGTACGATTATCGACGCCAGCAAGAACGGTATTCAGGTAGCTACCGCACAAGGGATCCTGAATCTGGAATCGCTACAACCTGCGGGTAAGAAGGCGATGAGCGCACAGGATTTGTTAAATTCTCGTCGCGAATGGTTTATCCCGGGCAATCGCCTTGCCTGACCTCATTTAATTTTAGCGCCCGGTGTTTCCGGGCATTTTTATTTTTACGGTTATGAAAAAACAAAATTTACGCAGTATGGCGGCTCAGGCCGTTGAGCAGGTTGTCGAGCAGGGCCAGTCATTGAGCAATATCCTGCCAGCTTTGCAGCAAAAAGTGTCCGACAAAGACAAAGCCCTGCTTCAGGAGCTCTGTTTTGGCGTCCTGCGCACACTTTCTCAGCTCGAGTGGCTGGTTAATAAGCTGATGTCACGTCCAATGACCGGCAAGCAGCGTACCGTGCATTATTTGATTATGGTTGGCTTCTATCAGCTTCTTCACACGCGTATCCCGCCTCATGCCGCACTGGCTGAGACAGTGGAAGGTGCCGTTGTGATTAAACGTCCTATGCTGAAAGGGTTGATTAATGGCGTTCTGCGCCAGTTCCAGCGACAGCAGGAAGAGCTTCTGGCTGAGTTCGGACAAAGTGAAGCACGTTATCTGCATCCTGAGTGGCTCCTGAATCGCCTTAAAAAAGCCTGGCCAGAGCAGTGGCAGGCAATTGCCGACGCGAATAATCAGCGTCCGCCGATGTGGTTACGCGTCAACCGTAATCACCATACGCGCGACGCCTGGCTGGCTTTACTGGAAGAGGCTGGAATGAGCGGCTTCACACATGAAGCATATCCTGACGCTGTGCGTTTAGCCTCCCCTGCTCCGGTACATGCTTTACCCGGTTTTGATGAAGGTTGGGTGACCGTACAAGATGCTTCCGCGCAGGGCTGCATGGCCTGGCTGGAACCTAAAAACGGCGAGCACATCCTCGATCTCTGCGCCGCACCTGGCGGTAAGACGACGCATATTCTGGAAGTGGCCCCTCAGGCAAACGTCATGGCCGTGGATGTCGATGAGCAGCGTCTTTCACGCGTCTATGACAACCTTAAGCGCCTGGGAATGAACGCGCAGGTTAAGCAAGGCGATGGCCGCAAACCCGTAGAATGGTGTGGTGAAACGCAATTCGATCGCATCTTGCTGGATGCTCCCTGCTCGGCAACTGGCGTTATTCGTCGCCACCCGGATATTAAGTGGTTGCGTCGCGATCGCGATATCAAGGAACTGACTCAACTGCAATCCGACATTCTTGATGCCATTTGGCCGCACCTGAAGCCAGGAGGCACGCTGGTCTATGCGACCTGTTCGGTCCTTCCGGAAGAAAACAGTCAGCAGATTGCAGCCTTCCTTAAACGTACCCCGGATGCAGTGCTACACGACACCGGCACGCCTGAACGCCCAGGCCTGCAGAATCTGCCGGCCGCTGAAGAAGGTGATGGCTTCTTTTACGCTAAGCTAATCAAAGAGTGATGTTGAGAACAGGTCACGAGATATGAAGATAATCATTCTGGGTGCCGGACAGGTTGGTGGGACGCTGGCTGAAAACCTTGTTGGCGAAAATAATGACATCACGATTGTCGATACCAATGGCGATCGGCTGCGTGTTTTACAGGACAAATTTGACCTTCGCGTCGTGCAAGGTCATGGCTCGCACCCGCGTGTCCTGCGTGAAGCGGGCGCCGACGATGCTGACATGCTGGTTGCGGTGACCAGTTCTGACGAAACCAACATGGTGGCATGTCAGGTGGCCTATTCGTTGTTCAACACGCCGAACCGGATCGCGCGCATCCGCTCCCCGGACTATGTCCGGGATGCAGAGAAGCTGTTTAATTCCGAAGCGGTCCCTATCGACCATCTTATCGCCCCAGAACAGCTGGTTATCGACAATATCTACCGCCTGATCGAATATCCTGGTGCGCTGCAGGTGGTGAACTTCGCCGAAGGTAAAGTGAGCCTGGCGGTCGTTAAGGCCTATTACGGCGGTCCATTGATCGGTAATGCGCTCTCCACCATGCGTGAGCATATGCCGCATATTGATACCCGCGTTGCAGCCATTTTCCGCCACGACAGGCCAATTCGCCCACAGGGTTCAACCATAGTCGAGGCAGGTGATGAAGTCTTCTTCATCGCGGCATCTCAGCATATTCGCGCGGTAATGAGCGAACTGCAGCGTCTCGAAAAACCGTATAAACGCATTATGCTCGTTGGCGGTGGTAATATCGGCGCGGGTCTGGCGCACAGGCTGGAAAAAGACTACAGCGTGAAGTTGATCGAGCGCGATCAACAGCGCGCGGCTGAGCTGGCTGAAAAGCTGCAAAACACCATCGTGTTTTATGGCGATGCCTCTGATCAAGAGCTGCTGGCAGAAGAGCATATTGATCAAGTTGATCTGTTTATTGCCGTCACTAACGACGACGAGGCGAACATTATGTCCGCCATGCTCGCCAAACGTATGGGGGCAAAAAAGGTCATGGTGCTTATTCAACGCCGCGCCTACGTTGACCTCGTGCAGGGAAGCGTTATTGATATCGCGATATCACCGCAGCAAGCAACCATTTCTGCCCTGCTGAGCCATGTTCGTAAAGCGGATATTGTTGGCGTATCCTCCCTTCGCCGCGGTGTGGCTGAAGCCATTGAGGCCGTTGCTCATGGTGATGAAACCACATCACGCGTTGTGGGCCGCGCTATCGATGAAATTAAACTGCCACCGGGAACAATTATTGGTGCCGTGGTGCGTGGAAACGACGTGATGATTGCGAATGATAATTTACGTATCGAGCAAGGCGACCACGTCATTATGTTCCTAACCGATAAAAAGTTTATTACCGACGTCGAACGTTTATTCCAGCCAAGTCCATTCTTCCTGTAATCAATCAGGTGCTTATAAAAGAGCACCTGATTATTAACCCTCTTATTCCCATGCCTTTTATTTTTCATAACGATTAATTATCCCCAATGGAAATTAACTAATCATTTGTTAAACTTATAATCGTCAGTTGGCTCAAGGAGAAGAAAATGAGTTTAGTTAAAGAATTTCGCGAATTTGCGATGCGCGGGAATGTGGTGGATCTGGCAGTGGGTGTCATTATCGGTGCAGCGTTCGGTAAGATCGTTTCATCACTGGTAGCCGACATTATTATGCCTCCCCTCGGGCTGTTAATCGGGGGCATTGATTTTAAACAGTTTGCCGTGACGCTTCGGGATGCACAGGGTGATGTCCCTGCCGTTGTTATGCATTATGGCGTTTTCATTCAGAACATATTTGATTTCGTGATCGTGGCGTTCGCCATTTTTATGGCTATCAAGCTTATCAATAAGCTTAACCGTAAAAAGGCTGAAGAACCGGCTGCGCCGCCTGCCCCGACAAAAGAAGAAGTGTTATTGACTGAAATTCGCGATCTTTTGAAAGAGCAAAATAACCGCTCTTAATCAGACGTTGAAAAAAGGAAGGCCAGTGGTAAAAAAGCGATTCGCTTGCTTGCCACTGGCCTCCCAGTTACCCCGTTTTGCATGTTTCCCTTTTCGTAAATAACTCCCTTTTCCTTTTTTATTCTTCTCAATACGCTGCCTGAAAAGCGGGTCGTGGAGCAGTGCCTCAATGGCATTGTCCTGAATTTGCCCTTTCGTATGCTGATAGCGGCTCATAATTTCTCCTGAGCATGGTGTATGTCGACGGGAGTCTAGTCCCGGATGAAGTAAAAATCAACAGCCCTGGGTTCCACTGGCCCCCTGTTCAAGGGCTTCAAGAATTGAACAATAAATACTGCTATGAGCTGTACCGCAACAGGCGTCATTCAACCGTTGCAGAGAACGCTGCATGGTCTGCAGTTCCTGTATACGCGCTTCAACTTCATCAAGCCTTGCCTGTACGATGCTCTTCGACTCCTGGCAAGTATGGTGTTCAGGATCGATGCGGATCGAAAGTAACTCGCGGATCGAGTCCAGCGTGAAACCAAGCTGGCGAGCGTAGCGGATAAACCGTAAGCGCTGCAGGTCATGATCGGTATAGAGTCGAAATCCACCTTCAGTACGAACCTCGTGATCAATCATCTGCTGCTTTTCGTAATAGCGGATAGTGTCCGGCGTTACGTTAGCAAGCCTGGCAAGTTCACCGATACGGTACATGGTTATTCCTCATTTATTTTCTGTATTAGCCTGTCACTGTACTCACCGTGCAGAAAGTCAGTGCTCATTCCGGCCTGACGCATTTTGAGTTCGATGAGAGCCAGTCGACGGCTAATTTCACGGTAGCGGGGATCATTCTTGCGAATCCCTTTCAGCAGGTCAGCCAGTTGCATGGCCTCTTTACGCTGCTCCAGTTCCGGTGGTAAACAACCGGCATTTTTGAGTAAGCGATATCCGGCCCGTAATTCAGGGGCAACATGCGAATCATCATCAAGCACTAACGGCTCGCCGCGTCCCGCAAGGTTATCAAATTCGCCTTTTCGCTGAGCATCGCTGATATGGCGTTCTGCCCACTGGTCGAGCAACCACATGAATAACTCCAGAAGATGAACAGAAAAGATACAGATATTGTAGAGAAGTGGGCATTCAGCGGATATAAAAAAACCCGCCGAAGCGGGTTTTTTTACGTTACTACAGATTACTCTGCAGCAGCTTCTGCTTTAGATTCTGAACGATCAACCAGCTCGATGTAAGCCATCGGAGCGTTGTCGCCTGCACGGAAGCCACACTTCAGAATACGAGTGTAACCACCGGCACGGCTCGCGAAACGCGGACCCAGTTCGTTAAACAGTTTTGCCACGATCTCGTTATCACGAGTACGGGCGAATGCCAGACGACGATTTGCAACGCTGTCAGTCTTGGCAAGAGTAATCAGCGGCTCAACTACGCGACGCAGCTCTTTCGCTTTAGGCAGGGTCGTCTTGATGATTTCATGACGAACCAGTGAACCTGCCATGTTGCGGAACATAGCCTGGCGATGGCTGCTGTTGCGGTTCAGTTGACGACCACTCTTACGATGGCGCATGACCTTATCCTTCTCAGTAAAACCTTAACCTGTGATCCGGTTACTCGTCAGCAATGCTTGCTGGTGGCCAGTTTTCCAGGCGCATGCCCAGAGACAGACCACGTGAAGCCAGCACGTCTTTAATCTCGGTAAGAGATTTTTTACCCAGGTTCGGCGTTTTCAGCAACTCAACCTCGGTACGCTGTACCAGATCACCGATATAGTGGATAGCTTCTGCCTTGAGGCAGTTAGCAGAGCGGACAGTCAATTCGAGATCGTCAACAGGGCGCAGCAGGATCGGATCGAATTCTGGTTTCTCTTCTTTCACTTCCGGCTGACGAACATCACGTAAGTCAACGAAAGCTTCCAGTTGTTCTGCCAGGATGGTTGCCGCACGACGAATCGCCTCTTCAGGATCGATTGTGCCGTTGGTTTCCATTTCGATGACCAGCTTGTCCAGGTCGGTACGCTGTTCTACACGCGCTGCTTCAACATTGTAGGCAATACGCTCTACAGGGCTGTAGCATGCGTCGACCAGCAGACGGCCGATTGGGCGCTCATCTTCTTCCGAATGAATTCGGGCAGAAGCCGGCACATAACCACGACCGCGCTGAACTTTGATACGCATGCTAATCGCTGCGTTCTCATCGGTCAGGTGGCAGATCACGTGCTGCGGCTTGACGATTTCAACATCACCGTCGTGGGTGATGTCGGCTGCAGTCACAGGGCCAATGCCAGATTTATTCAGAGTAAGAATAACTTCATCTTTACCCTGAACTCTCACCGCCAGCCCTTTCAGGTTGAGCAGGATTTCAAGGATATCTTCCTGAACGCCTTCTTTGGTGCTGTACTCATGAAGTACACCATCAATCTCAACCTCGGTCACCGCGCAACCCGGCATCGATGAGAGCAGAATACGGCGCAGTGCGTTACCCAGAGTATGGCCAAAGCCACGCTCTAAAGGCTCAAGGGTCACCTTGGCGTGCGTCGAACTCACTTGCTCGATATCTACCAGGCGCGGTTTTAGAAACTCTGTCACAGAACCCTGCATTGTGTCCTCTCTTTGGTACTAAGCTTTACTTGGAGTAAAGCTCGACGATCAGGTGTTCGTTAATGTCCGCAGACAGATCAGAACGTTCTGGCTGACGCTTGAACGTACCTTCCATCTTGCCAGCATCAACTTCCAGCCAGGTTGGCTTTTCACGCTGCTCAGCCAGCTCCAGAGCGGCTTTCACGCGAGATTGCTTTTTCGCTTTCTCACGAATGCTAACAACGTCATTCGCTTTAACCTGATAAGAAGCGATGTTAACAACACGACCGTTTACCATGATTGCTTTATGGCTAACCAACTGGCGTGATTCAGCACGAGTCGCGCCGAAGCCCATACGGTAAACAACGTTGTCCAGACGACCTTCCAGCAGAGCCAGCAGGTTTTCACCTGTGTTGCCTTTCAGACGTGCTGCTTCTTTATAGTAGTTACGGAACTGACGCTCCAGCACACCGTACATACGGCGAACTTTTTGCTTTTCACGCAACTGCACACCATAGTCAGACAGACGCGGTTTACGCGCACCGTGCTGGCCAGGAGCTTGTTCAATTTTACACTTGGTATCGATCGCGCGAACGCCAGACTTAAGGAATAAGTCGGTGCCCTCACGACGGCTCAGCTTGAGCTTAGGACCCAAATATCTTGCCATTTTCTATCTCCAACTAACCTAAAAAACGAGCGTTATACGCGACGTTTTTTCGGCGGACGACAACCGTTATGAGGGATCGGAGTCACATCAGTAATATTCGTGATGCGGAAACCAGCGGCGTTCAGAGCGCGAACAGTAGATTCACGACCCGGACCCGGACCTTTAACCATAACTTCCAGATTCTTGATGCCGTATTCTTTTACGGCTTCTGCGCAACGCTCTGCTGCAACCTGAGCTGCAAACGGAGTGGATTTGCGAGAACCACGGAAACCGGAACCACCGGCTGTTGCCCAACCCAAAGCGTTACCCTGACGATCAGTGATAGTAACGATGGTGTTGTTGAAAGAAGCATGGATATGAGCCACGCCGTCAGAGACTTGTTTTCTTACACGTTTACGTGCACGAACTGGTGCCTTTGCCATTATTCAATCACCCCGATTATTTCTTGATCGGTTTGCGCGGACCCTTACGGGTACGTGCGTTGGTCTTAGTACGCTGACCGCGCACTGGCAGACCACGACGATGACGCAAACCGCGATAGCAACCAAGATCCATCAGGCGCTTGATGCTCATGCTGATTTCACGGCGCAGATCACCTTCAACGACAAATTTGGCAACTTCGTCACGCAGCGTGTCGATTTGTTCTTCAGACAGCTCACTGATCTTAACATCTTCAGCGATACCCGCTGCAGCCAGAATGGCTTTGGAACGGGTCTTGCCGACGCCATAGATCGAAGTTAATGCGATCACAGCATGTTTCTGATCAGGAATGTTAATGCCTGCTATACGGGCCACTATGCACTCCTACTATTTAATATGTACGCACCATGCTGAAAAGCCCGTTTTCAGGATACTCAAATGGAAACGTACAGACATACAAAAGATTGGCTGGCTAATCTAGCCAGCTCAACCCAACTTTGCAAGAAAAATATGCGAAATAATCAGCCTTGGCGCTGTTTATGCTTCGGCTCGGCACTGCAAATCACACGGATGACACCATCACGCTTAACGATTTTGCAGTTACGGCATAATTTCTTGACGGAAGCACGAACTTTCATTTTTACTCTCCGTAACTTCTCAGGCGACCATTTAGCGGCCGTAGCCTTTCAGGTTCGCCTTCTTCAATGCAGACTCATACTGACTGGACATCATCAGAGTTTGCACTTGAGCCATAAAGTCCATAATCACGACAACAACGATAAGCAGTGAGGTCCCACCGAAGTAGAACGGTACCTTCATTGCATCACGCATGAACTCCGGGATCAGGCAGATAAAAGTAATATAAAGCGCACCAACCAAAGTCAGGCGAGTCATTACTTTATCGATATACTTCGCCGTTTGCTCTCCCGGACGAATTCCTGGTACAAATGCACCGGACTTCTTCAGGTTATCTGCTGTTTCACGCGGGTTGAAAACCAACGCCGTGTAGAAGAAACAGAAGAAGATGATCGCAGACGCATAGAGTAACACATAAAGTGGTTGCCCAGGCTGCAAATACAGCGAAATTGTTGTCAGCCAGTTCCAACCAGTACCGCCCCCGAACCATGACGCGATGGTTGCCGGGAACAGAATAATACTGGAAGCGAAGATAGCCGGGATAACCCCCGCCATGTTCACTTTCAGCGGTAAATGTGTGCTCTGTGCAGCATAGACACGACGACCTTGTTGACGCTTAGCGTAGTTCACCACAATGCGGCGTTGACCACGTTCAACGAAGACAACAAAGAACGTCACTGCAAATACTAATACTGCAACCAACAGCAACAGGAGGAAGTGCAGGTCGCCTTGACGCGCTTGCTCGATAGTGTGGGCAATGGCTGGCGGGAGACCCGCAACGATACCAGCGAAGATAATGATTGAGATACCGTTACCGATACCACGCTCAGTAATCTGTTCGCCGAGCCACATCAGGAACATTGTTCCTGTGACCAGACTTACAACAGCGGTGAAATAGAATGCAAAGCCTGGGTTTAATACCAGGCCCTGCATACCAGGCATATTCGGAAGACCGGTAGCAATACCGATCGACTGGAATATTGCCAGCACCAGAGTGCCGTAACGGGTGTACTGGCTTATCTTACGACGTCCAGACTCCCCTTCTTTCTTCAATTCTGCCAGGGCCGGATGAACGACCGTCAGCAGCTGGATAATAATCGATGCCGAAATATACGGCATGATACCCAGAGCGAAGATAGAAGCACGGCTGAGAGCACCACCAGAGAACATGTTAAACATTTCAATGATGGTGCCTCGCTGTTGCTCAAGCAGTTTGGCAAGTACAGCGGCATCGATACCAGGGATCGGAATAAAAGAGCCAACACGGAACACAATCAGCGCGCCGATAACAAACAGCAGTCTGCGTTTCAGCTCGCCAAATCCACCTTTGGCACTTTGAAAATCTAATCCCGGTTGCTTAGCCATCTGCTACTTATTCCTCAATTTTACCGCCAGCGGCTTCGATAGCAGCACGAGCACCTTTAGTAACACGCAGGCCACGAACAGTTACCGGAGTAGAAACTTCACCAGCCAGGATCACTTTCGCGAACTCGATCTGGATACCGATAATGTTTGCCGCTTTCAGCGTGTTCAGGTCTACAACGCCGCCTTCAACTTTCGCCAGGTCAGACAGACGGATTTCCGCTGTAATCGCTGCTTTGCGAGAAGTGAAGCCGAACTTCGGCAGACGACGGTACAGTGGCATCTGGCCACCCTCGAAACCGCGACGTACGCCACCGCCAGAACGAGAGTTCTGACCTTTGTGACCACGACCACCGGTTTTGCCGAGGCCAGAACCGATACCACGACCCAGGCGTTTACCCGCCTTTTTAGAGCCTTCGGCCGGAGACAGAGTATTTAAACGCATCTCTTACTCCTCAACTTTAACCATGAAGTAAACCGCGTTGACCATACCACGAACAGCGGGAGTATCCTCGCGCTCAACGGTATGACCAATACGACGCAGACCCAGGCCAAGCAGCGTTGCCTTGTGTTTCGGCAGACGACCGATTGCACTGCGGGTTTGAGTGATTTTAATAGTCTTTGCCATGGTCAATTACCCCAGAATTTCTTCAACGGATTTACCACGCTTGGCAGCGACCATTTCTGGAGAATTCATATTTTCCAGGCCATCAATAGTTGCACGAACCACGTTAATCGGGTTGGTGGAACCGTATGCTTTAGCCAGAACGTTATGAACCCCAGCAACTTCCAGAACGGCGCGCATTGCACCACCGGCGATGATACCGGTACCTTCTGAAGCTGGCTGCATGAATACACGAGAACCCGTGTGAACACCTTTAACTGGGTGCTGCAGGGTACCGTTGTTCAGCGCGACGTTAATCATATTGCGACGGGCTTTTTCCATCGCTTTCTGGATCGCTGCTGGAACTTCACGCGCTTTACCGTAACCAAAACCAACGCGACCGTTACCATCGCCAACTACAGTCAGAGCTGTGAAGGAGAAAATACGACCACCTTTAACGGTTTTAGATACGCGGTTAACCGCGATCAGCTTTTCCTGCAGTTCGCCAGCCTGTTTTTCGATGTGAGCCATCTTACACCTCTACCTTAGAACTGAAGGCCAGCTTCACGGGCAGCATCTGCCAGTGCCTGGACACGACCATGATATTGGAACCCGGAACGGTCAAAGGAAACATTGCTGATGCCTTTTTCCAGAGCGCGTTCTGCAACAGCTTTACCTACAGCTGCAGCGGCGTCTTTGTTACCGGTGTACTTCAATTGCTCTGCAATAGCTTTTTCTACAGTAGAAGCAGCTACCAGAACTTCAGAACCGTTTGGTGCAATGACCTGTGCGTAAATATGACGCGGGGTACGATGTACCACCAGGCGAGTTGCACCCAGCTCTTTGAGCTTGCGGCGTGCGCGGGTCGCACGACGGATACGAGCAGATTTCTTATCCATAGTGTTACCTTACTTCTTCTTAGCCTCTTTGGTACGCACGACTTCGTCGGCGTAACGAACACCCTTGCCTTTATAAGGCTCAGGACGACGGTAGGCGCGCAGATCTGCTGCAACCTGACCGATCAGCTGTTTATCAGCGCCTTTCAGCACGATTTCAGTCTGGGTCGGACATTCTGCAGTGATACCGGCCGGCAGCGGATGCTCAACAGGGTGTGAGAAGCCCAGAGACAGGCCTACTGCATTCCCTTTGATAGCTGCACGATAACCTACACCAACCAGTTGAAGCTTTTTAGTGAAGCCTTCGGTAACACCAACAACCATTGAGTTCAGCAGGGCACGCGCGGTACCAGCCTGAGCCCATCCATCCACGAAACCATCACGTGGACCGAAGGTCAGAGCATTATCTGCATGTTTAACTTCAACAGCTTTGTTGAGGGTACGAGTCAGCTCGCCGTTTTTACCTTTGATCGTAATAACCTGACCGTCGATTTTTACATCAACGCCGGCAGGAATAACGACCGGTGCTTTAGCAACACGAGACATTCTTTCCTCCGATTAGGCTACGTAGCAGATAATTTCGCCACCAAGACCAGCCTGGCGCGCTGCACGATCAGTCATAACACCTTTAGAGGTAGAAACAACTGCGATACCAAGACCAGCCATAACTTTAGGCAGCTCATCTTTTTTCTTATAGATGCGCAGACCTGGGCGGCTGACACGCTGAATGCTTTCTACAACAGCTTTACCCTGGAAATACTTGAGAGTAAGTTCCAGTTCCGGCTTGGTGTCGCCTTCAACTTTAAAATCTTCGATAAAACCTTCTTCCTTCAGCACGTTGGCAATTGCCACTTTCAGCTTGGCGGAAGGCATGGTGACCGCAACTTTGTTCGCGGCCTGACCGTTACGGATACGGGTCAGCATATCCGCGATCGGATCTTGCATGCTCATCTGTCTTTACTCCCGTGATTCAATTGGTAATTACCAGCTAGCCTTTTTCAAGCCTGGTACTTCACCGCGCATGGCGGCTTCACGCAGTTTGATACGGCTCAACCCAAACTTGCCCACATAACCATGTGGACGACCTGTTTGACGACAGCGGTTACGCTGACGAGACGGGCTGGAATCACGCGGCAGAGACTGCAGCTTGAGAACCGCATTCCAACGATCTTCGTCGGAAGCGTTCACATCAGAAATGATCGCTTTCAGTTCAGCGCGTTTAGCGAAGAATTTATCAGCTAAAGCTACGCGTTTTACTTCGCGTGCTTTCATTGATTGCTTAGCCATTCAGTAACCCTACCTTACTTGCGGAACGGGAAGTCAAAGGCAGCCAGCAGAGCACGGCCTTCTTCATCAGATTTCGCAGTAGTGGTAATGGTAATATCCAAACCACGCACGCGGTCGACTTTATCGTAGTCGATCTCTGGGAAGATGATCTGCTCACGGACACCCATGCTGTAGTTACCACGACCGTCGAAAGACTTAGCGGACAAGCCACGGAAGTCACGGATACGTGGTACAGCAATAGTGATCAGGCGCTCAAAGAACTCCCACATGCGTTCGCCACGCAGAGTTACTTTACAGCCGATCGGATAGCCCTGACGGATTTTGAAGCCTGCAACAGATTTGCGTGCTTTGGTGATCAGCGGTTTTTGACCGGAGATTGCTGTCAGGTCAGCTGCTGCGTTATCCAGCAGTTTCTTGTCAGCGATCGCTTCACCAACACCCATGTTCAGGGTGATCTTCTCGACCCGAGGGACTTGCATGACAGAATTGTAGTTAAACTCAGTCATGAGTTTGTTAACTACTTCGTCTTTGTAGTAATCATGCAGTTTCGCCATCGTACTACTCCAAATTACTTGATAGTTTCGCTGTTAGACTTGAAGAAACGGACTTTTTTCCCGTCTTCGAATCTAAAGCCTACACGGTCAGCCTTGCCGGTTGCCGCATTGAAGATTGCAACGTTAGAAACCTGAATAGCAGCTTCTTTTTCAACGATGCCGCCTGGTTGGTTCAGGGCCGGAACCGGCTTCTGATGTTTCTTAACCAGGTTGATACCTTCAACAATGACCTTGCCGGAAGACAGGACATTTTTTACTTTACCGCGTTTACCTTTATCTTTACCGGTTAACACGATAACTTCGTCATCACGACGGATTTTCGCTGCCATGATTCGCTCCTTAGAGTACTTCTGGTGCCAGAGAGATAATTTTCATGAACTTTTCAGTACGAAGTTCACGAGTTACCGGCCCAAAGATACGCGTGCCGATTGGCTGCTCACTGTTATTGTTCAAAATAACGCATGCATTACCATCGAAGCGAATGACAGAACCGTCAGGGCGACGAACACCCTTCTTGGTGCGCACCACTACCGCTTTCAGCACATCACCTTTTTTGACCTTACCACGTGGAATTGCTTCTTTGATGGTGATCTTGATGATGTCGCCTACGCCTGCGTAGCGACGGTGCGAGCCACCCAGAACCTTGATACACATTACGCGACGTGCACCGGAGTTGTCGGCGACGTTCAGCATAGTCTGTTCTTGGATCATTTTAGTGCTCCGCTAATGTCAACTACTACCTGAGACTCTAAAATCAGAGCCGTTAAAAAGCCCCATATCGAGGGCGCGGCATTATAACACCGCTTCTACAATATGGGTAGAAAAAATAAACGGCTCATCGCTGAGCCGTTTATTCGTATTGAGAATGCGTACTCTATTACAGAACCGCTTTCTCTACAACGCGAACCAGCGTCCAGGACTTAGTCTTGGACAGTGGACGGCATTCACGGATTTCAACCTTGTCGCCGATACCACATTCGTTGTTCTCGTCATGTACGTGCAGTTTGGTCGTACGTTTGATGAATTTACCGTAGATCGGGTGTTTCACAATACGTTCGATAGCTACAACGATGGATTTCTCCATTTTGTCGCTAACAACACGACCTTGCAGAGTACGGATTTTATCGGTCATTACGCACCCGCCTTCTGAGTCAGTAAAGTCTTAACGCGCGCAACATTGCGACGCACTTGCTTCAGCAGGTGAGTCTGTTGCAGCTGGCCACTTGCAGCCTGCATACGCAGGTTGAACTGCTCACGCAGCAGGTTCAGCAGCTCAGCGTTCAGCTCTTCAACGCTTTTTTCACGCAGCTCTTTTGCTTTCATTACATCACCGTCTTAGTTACAAAGGTGGTTTTGATAGGCAGTTTCGCTGCTGCCAGGCCGAAGGCTTCACGGGCCAGCTCTTCCGGAACGCCGTCCATTTCATAAAGGACTTTGCCCGGTTGGATCAAGGCAACCCAGTACTCCACGTTACCTTTACCTTTACCCATACGAACTTCCAGCGGCTTCTCGGTGATCGGTTTGTCCGGGAATACACGGATCCAGATCTTACCTTGACGCTTAACTGCACGGGTCATTGCACGACGTGCTGCTTCGATCTGACGTGCAGTCAGACGACCACGGCCAACAGCTTTCAGACCGAAAGTGCCGAAGCTAACATCCGTACCCTGCGCCAGACCACGGTTGCGGCCTTTGTGCACTTTACGGAATTTTGTACGCTTTGGTTGTAACATCAGCGACGCTCCTTATTTACGGCCTTTACGCTGCTGCTTTTTAGGTTGAGCAGCCGGTTTTTCCGGTTGTTCAACAGCAGCCATACCACCCAGGATCTCACCTTTGAAGATCCATACCTTAACGCCGATTACACCGTAAGTGGTGTGCGCTTCAGAGGTGTTGTAGTCGATGTCAGCACGCAGAGTGTGCAGCGGTACGCGACCTTCGCGGTACCATTCGGTACGTGCGATTTCCGCGCCGCCCAGACGGCCGCTAACTTCAACTTTGATACCCTTAGCGCCCAGACGCATTGCGTTCTGTACAGCACGCTTCATAGCACGACGGAACATAACACGACGTTCCAGCTGTGAAGTGATGCTGTCAGCAACCAATTTAGCGTCCAGTTCAGGCTTACGAACTTCAGCGATATTGATCTGTGCAGGAACGCCAGCGATATCCGCTACGACCTTGCGCAGTTTTTCTACGTCTTCGCCTTTCTTACCGATAACGATGCCAGGACGAGCAGTGTGAATGGTTACACGAATGCTCTTAGCTGGACGCTCGATAACGATACGAGATACAGACGCTTTAGCCAGTTCCTTAGTCAGGTACTGACGTACTTTAAAATCGCTGTCCAGGTTGTCAGCGAATTCTTTGGTGTTCGCAAACCAGGTAGAGTTCCATGGTTTTACAATACCCAGGCGAATACCATTAGGATGTACTTTCTGACCCATTGCTAGTCTCCAGAGTCTCAGCGATCGGACACAACCACAGTAATGTGGCTGGTGCGCTTCAGGATGCGATCTGCACGACCTTTCGCACGCGGCATAATGCGCTTCATGCTTGGGCCTTCATCTACGAAAATTTTCGCGACTTTCAGATCGTCGATGTCAGCGCCATCGTTGTGTTCAGCGTTAGCAATGGCAGATTCCAGTACTTTCTTGACCAATACCGCAGCTTTCTTGTTGGTATAGGTCAGGATGTCCAGGGCCTGCGACACTTTCTTACCGCGAATCAGGTCAGCAACAAGGCGAACCTTCTGAGCAGAAGAACGAGCATGGCGATGTTGAGCTAAAGTTTCCATCTCTTCCTCCTACCTTATTTCTTCTTCGCTTTTTTATCAGCAGCGTGGCCGCGATAAGTACGAGTCGGTGCGAATTCACCCAGTTTGTGACCAACCATTTCGTCGGTAACAAAGACTGGAACGTGCTGACGACCATTATGGACAGCGATGGTCAAACCGATCATGTTAGGAAAGATCGTTGAACGACGGGACCAAGTGCGCAGGGGCTTCTTGTCTCCGCTTTCCACCGCTTTCTCTACCTTCTTCAGCAAGTGCAGGTCAATAAAAGGACCTTTCTTGAGAGAACGTGGCATGGCTTATCCTCTAAAATTATTTGCTACGGCGACGTACGATAAATTTATCAGTACGCTTGTTGCTGCGGGTCTTCTTACCTTTGGTCTGAACGCCCCACGGAGTTACCGGGTGCTTACCAAAGTTACGACCTTCACCACCACCATGTGGGTGGTCTACTGGGTTCATCGCAGTACCGCGAACGGTAGGACGAACACCACGCCAGCGTGCAGCACCAGCTTTACCCAGAACGCGCAGCATATGCTCAGCATTGCCAACTTCGCCCAGAGTAGCGCGGCAATCTGCTTCGACTTTACGCATTTCACCAGAACGCAGACGCAGGGTGACATAAGCACCGTCACGAGCAACGATCTGAACGTAAGTACCCGCGGAACGCGCCAGCTGACCACCTTTACCTGGTTTCATTTCTACGTTATGAACGGTAGAACCAACCGGGATATTGCGCATCGGCAGGGTGTTGCCTGCTTTGATTGCAGCATCAACGCCAGACTGAATCTGGTCGCCAGCTTTCAGGCCTTTAGGGGCCAGGATGTAACGGCGTTCACCGTCTTTGTACAGAACCAGCGCGATGTTCGCGGAACGGTTCGGATCGTACTCAAGACGTTCAACAACTGCTGGGATACCGTCTTTGTTGCGTTTGAAGTCAACAATACGATAAGCCTGCTTGTGGCCACCACCGATGTGACGAGTGGTGATACGGCCATTGTTGTTACGACCACCGGATTTGCTGTTTTTTTCCAGCAACGGAGCAAAAGGTTTGCCCTTGTGCAGCTCAGGGTTAACCACTTTAACTACGTGGCGACGACCCGGAGATGTCGGTTTACATTTAACAACTGCCATTGTATTACTCCTCCGACTTACTCAGCGCCGCCAACGAAGTCCAGGTTCTGGCCTTCTTTAAGGGTGACGTAAGCTTTTTTCCAGTCGCTACGACGACCGATACGCTGTCCGTGACGTTTAACTTTCCCTTTAACAACCAGGGTGTTAACGACTTCGACTTCGACTTCAAACAGTTTCTGCACAGCAGCTTTGATCTCTGCTTTGGTCGCGTCTTTAGCAACTTTGAGAACGATGGTGTTTGTTTTTTCCATCGCAGTAGACGCTTTTTCAGAAACGTGCGGTGCGCGAAGCACCTTCAGCAGACGTTCTTCACGAATCATGCCAGCATCTCCTCAACTTGCTTAACAGCATCAGCAGTCATTACGACTTTGTCGAAGGCGATCAGGCTAACCGGGTCGATACCAGTCGCATCGCGTACGTCAACCTTGTGCAGGTTACGTGCGGCCAGGAACAGGTTCTCGTCCAGCTCACCGGTGATGATCAGCACATCTTCCAGAGCCATGTCTTTCAGTTTCTGTGCCAGCAGCTTAGTTTTAGGCGCTTCTACAGAGAACTTCTCGACAACGATCAGACGATCCTGACGTACCAGTTCGGACAGAATGCTTTTCAGCGCGCCGCGGTACATCTTTTTGTTAACTTTTTGACTGTGGTCCTGTGGACGCGCAGCGAAGGTCACGCCACCTGAACGCCAGATCGGGCTCTTGATAGAACCTGAACGCGCACGGCCGGTACCTTTCTGGCGCCATGGCTTTTTGCCAGAACCAGTTACTTCAGCACGAGTCTTCTGAGCACGAGTACCCTGACGAGCACCAGCTGCATAAGCAACAACAACCTGGTGAACCAGCGCTTCGTTGAAATCACGACCGAAGGTAGTTTCGGAAACAGTCAGCGCGCTCTGCGCGTCTTTCAATACTAATTCCATTGCTATCCCCTTACGCCTTCACAGCTGGTTTAACGATCAGGTCGCTACCGGTAGCACCCGGAACAGCACCCTTAACCAGCAGCAGGTTGCGCTCAGCGTCAACACGTACTACGTCCAGGCTCTGAACGGTTACACGTTCGTTACCCAGCTGACCTGCCATTTTCTTGCCTTTGAACACTTTGCCCGGAGTCTGGTTCTGACCGATAGAACCCGGAACGCGGTGAGACAAGGAGTTACCGTGAGTAGCGTCCTGGGTACGGAAGTTCCAGCGCTTAACGGTACCAGCAAAACCTTTACCTTTAGAGGTACCGGTTACGTCAACTTTTTTAACGTCAGCAAACAGCTCAACGCTAATGTCTTGACCTACGGTGAACTCTTCGCCTTCAGCAAGACGGAATTCCCACAGACCACGGCCAGCTTCAACGCCAGCTTTAGCGAAGTGACCCGCTTCTGGTTTGGTTACACGGTTAGCTTTTTTAGCACCGGTGGTAACCTGAACAGCGCGGTAGCCATCGTTAGCCAGATCTTTAACCTGAGTAACGCGGTTTGCTTCAACTTCGATTACGGTTACTGGGATAGAAACGCCATCTTCAGTGAAGATGCGGGTCATTCCCACTTTTTTACCGACTAAACCAATCATTGTTTCAACCTCTCAATCGCTCGATGACCTGATTAACCCAGGCTGATCTGCACGTCTACACCGGCAGCCAGATCCAGACGCATCAGAGCATCAACGGTTTTCTCAGTTGGCTCAACGATGTCAACCAGACGCTTGTGAGTGCGGATTTCGTACTGATCACGCGCATCTTTGTTAACGTGCGGAGAGATCAGAACGGTAAAGCGCTCTTTGCGGGTCGGCAGCGGGATCGGACCACGGACTTGCGCACCAGTGCGCTTAGCAGTCTCGACGATTTCCGCGGTTGATTGATCGATCAGACGATGATCAAACGCTTTAAGGCGGATACGGATTCTTTGGTTCTGCATGAGACCAGAGCTCCAATTATTTTATAAACGAAAATGATTACTCCTCAAACCCATTACGATTGATGGGAGAGTGTAACCGTTCTTACGTAGCTCCCCGATTGGGAGCATTGTTGAGTAACAAAATTAGCTACTCCGGTTCAGATTGAACCCGCCGTCAACTACGACAAGCCCGCGCATTATACGTAAATCTGAGCAAGACGCAAGTGCCGTTTAGAAATTAAGCGCCAAAGACATGCGATGCGTAGGGCATTCCATTATTTGCAGCAACCTGTCTGCTTTCATCTCTTCTTATGAACCCCTCACGCAATTCCTGTGTTCGGACGTTGCTGGCCTTGCATCATGAGAAGAGTATGCACCAAACATCTTTGAGGCTTTGCGTATGCTGACTCCCCTCCCCTTTCTGCTCGTTTACTTCGCACTCTCCGGTTTACTGGTACGTGAAGATATTCGTGCCGGCCTTCTCCCGGATAAATACCTCTGTCCCCTCTTATGGACCGGCCTGCTCTTCCAGCGTTGCCTTCATCCTGACTTTCTTTCGAACGCAGTGACTGGCGCGATAGCAGGGTATGTGAGCTTTGCGATTATCTACTGGGGCTACCGGCTTCTGACTGGACGTGAAGGGATGGGCTATGGCGATGTGAAATATCTTTCGGCACTGGGGGCGTGGCACGGTTGGCACATATTGCCCGCACTGGTGTTAACCGCCGCATTGGTGGCGCTTCTTTATCAGCTCATTCTCGCTTTACCGGCTCCTGATAAACAGGCATTAAAAAACCCACTGCCTTTTGGGCCATTTCTGGCGGCAGCGGGTTTAAGCGTTGGCTGGCAGACGCTGTTTAGTCAGCCACTTTAATCTGGGATTGAAGATAATTCTGCAGACCAATTTTACTGATGAGATCCAGCTCAGTTTCAAGCCAGTCGATATGCCCTTCTTCATCGGCCAGAATCTGGATCATCATATCGCGGCTGACGTAGTCATGGACACTGTCCGCATAGGCAATGGCTTCGCGGAGATCTTTTGCGCCTTCAAGCTCGAGCCTGAGGTCGGACCGAAGCATCTCTTCAACATCTTCACCGATGCCGAGTTTGCCGAGATCCTGCAGGTTAGGAATGCCTTCAAGGAATAAAATACGCTCGATGTATTTATCGGCATGTTTCATCTCATCGATGGATTCATGGTATTCAACATCGTTGAGGCGCATCAGGCCCCAGTTTTTGAACATTCTCGCATGGAGAAAATACTGATTGATCGCGACAAGCTCATTTCCCAATAATTTATTGAGATAACTTATGATTTTAACATCACCTTTCATTATATAGTCCCTCCGCTTCCACTCATTGAAGCGTAGATCGGGCTACAGGGATGTCAAAAAAAAGATGGGCGCTTACGCAATCTCTTTGTATTCCGGGATCTGCATCAATTCGTCCTGCATGATCTCACGTGCAGCACGTACACATTTACCGCATTGATTTCCCACTGGAACAAATTTGCGAAGCTGCTGGAAGGACTGTGGCTGAAACTGGCGAACGGCCTGACGTATTTTTTTGTCACTTACACCATTACATAAACAAACGTACATAAAGACTCCCGTTCAAAATATGCGCAAAGTGTAAGTGAGAATGGTTATGATTACAATAGCACAAACACCCGTATACGGGGCGGGAGAGGACGAAAAATGCGAAAATTTGTGACAGACACATAACGGCAGAAAACAAAAAAGGACGCCGAAGCGTCCTTTTTTAATTCAGGGATAAGTAATTAGCCCAGAACTTTAGCAACAACGCCCGCGCCAACGGTACGGCCGCCTTCACGGATTGCGAAACGCAGACCGTCGTCCATCGCGATTGGGTGGATCAGCG